>NZ_FNCS01000001.1:5000-355108 GCF_900100665.1 Pelagibacterium luteolum | reverse complement strand
ACAGCCTCGCCAGCAATCCCCCGCTGACAAGGGCTCTCGGCAAATTGCGAATTACGCCGCCTTACAGGGGTTTTGCGGACTCCCTCTCCGCCATTCCCCTTTTTCCCAGTTTTGCGCCGTCAGTTTGATCGATCCTGAGGATGTGCCTCATGGCACGCGCGCTATTCCAATACCACTGTCAATGGATTGACGGATTGCGGCGTAAATCAGTTTAAGGATTTACAAAAATCTCTTTTGGCATCTGGACTCTATTGTGGCGGTGTCAACATGACACGATAGTGTGGCTGACGAATCCTTAAACTGGATTTGCGCTCAGGGAGGAGAACCATGAGCCTTTGCCCGCGCAGTTCACGCGCAAATTGGCCGTTGCTTTTCGCGGGGTCAGCAAGGCTATGGAGCCCTCGTGCACGCAGTTGAATGGAGCGCGGACGGCCCCTGGCCGGCTGATCGCCCCGTTCGAGAAGGGAGAGGGCCATGAACACTCACGTGTTCCCGAAAGAGGCGCGCCATTCAAGGCTGACGCCGCAGCGCTTTGAAGAACGATATGCGGCCTCATTGGCCGACCCCCAGGAATTCTGGGCGCAAGAGGGACAGAGACTAGACTGGATCGAGCCCTATACTGCGGTCAAGAATACGTCTTTTGCCTATCCCGACATTTCGATCAAATGGTTTGAGGACGGCGTTCTGAACGTGTCCGCCAATTGCATCGACCGCCATTTGGCGAGCAGCGGCGATAAGGTTGCGCTGATCTGGGAACCCGATAATCCGGGCGATGCCGCTGTTCACATTACTTACCGGCAGCTTCACGATGAAGTGTGCCGCCTGGCGAACGTGCTGAAAGATCTCGGCGTCAAAAAGGGCGACAGGGTCACGATCTATCTGCCGATGATTCCGGCGGCGGCCTATGCCATGCTGGCCTGCGCCCGGATCGGAGCCGTCCATTCTGTGGTTTTCGGTGGGTTCTCACCCGATGCTCTGGCCGGACGTGTCAATGATGCGGACAGTTCAGTCGTGATCACGGCCGATGAGGGGCGTCGTGGCGGGCGTTCCGTGCCACTCAAGGCAAATGTGGATACCGCGCTAGACGATTGTCCTGGCGTGACCAATGTCGTGGTCGTCAAAAACACCGGTGGCAACGTGACAATGGCCGAGGGGCGCGACGTGTGGCTGCATGAGGCTGCCGTCAGCTTCGAACCGTTCTGCGATCCCGAGCCGATGAATGCGGAAGACCCGCTTTTTATTCTCTATACCTCCGGCTCTACCGGCAAGCCTAAGGGCGTGCTGCACACGACAGGCGGCTATCTCGTTTGGGCATCGCTCACCCACGAGATGATATTCGATCCGCGGTCCGACGAAGTTTATTGGTGCTCTGCGGATGTGGGCTGGGTTACTGGCCACACCTATATCGTTTACGGGCCACTCGCAAACGGGGTGACGTCCTTGATGTTCGAGGGCGTCCCCAATTGGCCAGATCCCTCGCGTTTCTGGCAGGTGGTCGACAGGCACAAGGTCAATATCTTTTACACCGCTCCCACCGCCATCCGCGCCCTTATGGGCGCTGGACTCGAGCATGTGGAGAAGGCCGATCTCTCCTCGCTACGCCTCATCGGCACCGTCGGCGAGCCGATCAATCCAGAAGCATGGCAATGGTATCACAAAAATATCGGTAAGGGCCGGTGCGAGATCGTCGATACCTGGTGGCAGACCGAGACTGGCGGATCGATGATCACGCCATTGCCCGGTGTGATCGAAACCAAGCCGGGTTCAGCGACCAAACCGTTCTTTGGCGTCGCGCCGATCGTACTGACGCCTGAAGGGCAGGTTATCGAGGACCAACAGGCCGAAGGTGTGCTTGCCATCGCCGACAGCTGGCCGGGCCAGGCGCGCACGATCTGGGGCGATCATGCCCGCTTCGTGGACACCTATTTTTCGACTTACAAAGGTTATTACTTCACCGGGGACGGCGTTCGGCGTGACGAGGATGGGTATTACTGGATCACCGGGCGCGTCGATGACGTGCTCAATGTTTCAGGGCACCGGCTGGGTACCGCCGAGATTGAAAGCGCGCTGGTTGCCCATCCCAAGGTGTCAGAAGCAGCCGTTGTCGGATATCCGCACGAGATCAAGGGACAGGGCATTTATTGCTACGTGACCCTGATGTCGGGTGAAGTGGCCAGTCCGGACCTGCAGGCTGAATTGCGGGCTTGGGTGCGCAAGGACATCGGGCCGATCGCGACCCCCGACTGCATTCAGTTCGCGCCGGGGCTACCCAAGACACGGTCGGGCAAGATCATGCGGCGCATTCTGCGCAAGGTCGCCGAAAACGATTTCGGATCATTGGGAGATACATCGACTTTGGCTGATCCAGGCGTCGTCGATAATCTCATAGAGAATCGCCTCAATAAATAGTGGCGTAGGAGGGGGCTCGCTCGGGCTCCCTTCGTTTGTGTCCATTGCCGCCCGACAGGCATGCCGGTGGGGGGACGCGCATAAAAGGAGGAGCTATTTTGGCAGAAGAAAACGGAAGGTCCAGGAACGATTACTGGGCCGCAAACATCAAACTGGTCATAGGCTGTCTGATCGTATGGGCGCTCTGCTCGTTCGGCTTCGGGATCATCCTCAGGCCATTGCTTTCATTCATACCGATCGGCGGAACCGATCTGGGCTTTTGGTTTGCCCAGCAGGGTTCCATCCTCATCTTCATGGTCCTGATTTTTTTCTATGCCATCCGCATGAACAAGATCGACCGTGAATACGGCGTGGACGAGGAATAGGGGGGACAGATGGACCAATTTACACTTAACCTGCTGGTGGTTGGGGGCACGTTCGCTCTCTACATCGGCATTGCGATCTGGGCCCGTGCCGGCACCACGGCCGAGTTCTACGCCGCCGGACAGGGCGTTCACCCCGTCACCAACGGTATGGCCACAGCCGCCGACTGGATGTCTGCGGCCTCGTTCATTTCGATGGCGGGTCTCATCGCCTTTGTCGGCTATGACAATTCGACCTATCTGATGGGTTGGACTGGTGGTTACGTGCTGCTGGCCCTCTTGCTTGCGCCCTATCTGCGCAAGTTCGGCAAGTTCACGGTCCCGGGCTTTATCGGCGATCGTTTCTACGGGCAATCAGCCCGAATGACCGCGGTCGTCTGCCTTCTCGTAATCTCAATCACCTATGTTATCGGGCAGATGACCGGCGCCGGCGTCGCATTTTCGCGCTTCCTTGAAGTGAGTTCGGACACTGGCCTGTTCATCGCGGCAGGCGTCGTATTCTGCTACGCCGTTCTGGGGGGCATGAAGGGCATCACCTATACTCAGGTGGCGCAGTACGTCGTCCTGATCATCGCATACACCATTCCGGCGATTTTTATCTCGTTGCAGTTGACCGGAAACCCTATCCCAGCACTCGGCCTGTTCTCGACCGAGACGGCTTCGGGCATGCCGCTTTTGGACCGGCTCGACCAGATCGTGACCGACCTTGGCTTTAACAGCTACACCGGCCACCATCAGAGCACGCTCGACATGGTGTTGTTCACCATGAGCCTAATGATCGGCACCGCCGGTTTGCCTCACGTCATCATCCGCTTCTTCACCGTGCCGAAGGTTTCCGACGCACGCTGGTCGGCTGGCTGGGCACTTGTCTTCATCGCCCTTCTGTACCTGACGGCTCCGGCGGTGGGTTCCATGGCGCGCCTTAACCTGATGACCACGATCTATCCCGCTGGTGCTCAGGAAGAGCCGATTCTTTACGATGAACGCCCCGACTGGATGACCAACTGGGAGACGACCGGACTGCTGACTTTCAACGACATCAATGGTGACGGTCGTATCCAGTTCTACGGCACCCAGAATCCTGAATTTGCAGCCACCGCAGAAGAGCGCGGCTGGCAGGGTTCGGAACTGACGGTGAACAATGACATCCTCGTTCTCGCCAATCCGGAAATCGCCAATCTTCCGGGCTGGGTCGTCGCTCTGATCGCTGCAGGCGGTCTCGCTGCGGCGCTCTCGACAGCGGCAGGTCTGTTGCTCGCCATATCCTCGGCGGTCAGTCACGATCTGATCAAGGGTGCGGTCAATCCCAAGATCTCTGAAAAGGGAGAGCTTCTGGCTGCCCGTATATCCATGGCGGTCGCCATTGCGGTGGCCACTTGGCTCGGGCTCAATCCGCCGGGTTTTGCGGCCCAGACGGTAGCTCTGGCCTTCGGCCTTGCCGCAGCGACCATCTTCCCGGCCTTGATGATGGGCATCTTCTCAAAGCGCATCAACAAGCAAGGTGCGGTGGCTGGCATGATCTCCGGCCTTGTGTTCACGACGATCTACATCTTCGTTTACAAGGGTTGGTTCTTCATCCCCGGCACCAACATGCTGCCTGACAACGCGGCCAATTGGGTATTCGGCATCTCGCCGCTCTCAATCGGTTCGATCGGCGCCGTCATCAACTTTGCAGTGGCGTTCGCAGTGTCCCGTGTGACCGCGCCGCCGCCGCAAGACGTGCAGGACCTTGTGGAAAGTATCCGCGTTCCGCGCGGTGCAGCCGCGGCTCACGTTCACTAAGCAAACATGGCTGGCCCGGCACTCCGGGCCAGCCACCTTGTCGACGGCGTGGTTTTGAGCCATCGATCATGGAGCGTCTCCGCCACATGGATGTCACATGAGCTGGCAAAGCCCCGAGATCGCCGCGTTTTTGGCTGCTACCCAGCCGTATGCCAGCCTGGTGGAAGCCGATCGCCTGGCGCTTGCCGCCGAGATGACCCCGCTACAAATCCCCATGCATCAATCGATATTTCAGGTCGGCGACCGGCTGCCTGGCGTTTACGTCATCGCCGAGGGTGAAATCGAGCTACTTACCCCCGAAGGCGACATTCTCTCGCTTCTGGGCATTGGAGACAGTTTTGGCGCGCGCGGCTTCATGCGCGAGGGGCTGGCCATCGCCGAGGCCCGGGCGCTCGAGGCGACCCAAATCTTTCTCATTGCGTCCCCGCATTTTCGGGCCCTTATCGACGCCCATCCCGCGATCGCCCGCTTTTTCGAACGCTCGCGCCAGTTGGGAGGCGGCGACACCACCCCACCTGCCGCGCTCGCCGCCACGCGCGTTGCAGAGCTTATGACCCACCGCCCACTCAGTTGCGCCCCCACCGCCTCGATACGTGGTGTTGCCGGCTTGATGCGGGACAATGGCATCTCCTCGGTTCTGGTCACCGAGAGGGGCAAGCTCCTGGGCATCGTTACCGCCAACGACCTCACGAATCGCGCCCTTGCAGAGGGGCTCTCACCTGAAACCCCCGTGAGCGAAGTCATGACGCTCGATCCCGTGACGCTCGATCACTCAGCCATTGGCGCAGATGCGCTCAACGAAATGCTCGAACGCGCGATCGGCCATTTGCCGGTGATGCGACGGGGACATGTGGTCGGAATCATTTCCCAGTCCGATCTCACGCGCTATCAAGCTCTGCTGTCCGCCGACCTGATCAGCGCCATCGTGGGCAGCACCGATGTCGGCGAAATGCTCGAAGTGGTCCAGCGGATTCCAAACCTTCTGACCCAGTTGGTCGCCATCGGGCATCGCCATGACGTAATCACGCGCATGATCACGGATGTGGGCGACGCGGTGACGCGACGTCTGTTGCGAATGGGAGAGGCGCAGTTGGGGCCACCGCCCGTGCCCTACCTATGGCTGGCGTGTGGCAGTCAGGGGCGTCAGGAGCAGACGGGCATTTCCGATCAGGACAACTGCCTCATTCTCGACGATGCGGCGCGGCCCGGTGACGACGATTATTTCGCCGACTTTGCCCGGATTGTCTCCGATGGGCTTCATGCTTGCGGTTACTATTATTGTCCCGGCGACATGATGGCGACCAACCCGCGCTGGCGCAAACCCCTCCGCGTCTGGCAGGGCTATTTCGAAAGCTGGATCAGAACGCCCGATCCGATGGCGCAGATGTTGGCCTCTGTCATGTTCGATCTGCGGCCGATTGGTGGGGAAGGAGCGTTGTTCTCGCGCCTTCACACTCAGACCTTAGCCATGGCGTCGGCCAATTCGATTTTCGTTTCCCACATGGTTTCCAATGCCATGAAACATACGCCGCCGTTAGGGCTGTTTCGCGGCTTTGCGACAATTCGCTCAGGCGAACACAAAGACATGCTCGACCTTAAACTCAATGGCGTCATCCCGGTTGTCGATCTTGCCCGCATCTACGCCATCGAAGCCAGGATCGAAGCGGCCAATACAAGGGCGCGGCTGGAATCTGCAATGGATGCGGGCATCGTCAGCAGCAATGGCGGTCGCGATCTGCTCGACGCCTACGATCTGATTGCAGAAACCCGGCTGCAGCATCAGGCCAATCTGGTGCGTTCCGGGGCGAGGCCCGACAATTTCATGGCGCCCTCGACGCTCTCCGATCTCGAGCGCAGTCATTTGCGCGACGCCTTTGCCATCGTAAAAACAATGCAGGCAGCGCTGGGCCACAAAAGCTCAACGCTCAATTAAAGGATTACATCTTGCTCATAGACCTCATCGCCACCGTTGCCGCTGGGTTTGCCGGCGCCGGTATCGCGCTCATCCTGCGCCATCTCTCGGGTGGCCGCATCCACAGGGGGTTGGCGCCGATCGCTGCAGGGCTTGCGATGATCTCCTATCTCGTATGGAACGACTACAACTGGTTCGACAGAACGTCAGAAGGTCTCGATGAGCGCCTGGAAGTCGTCGCGACCTATCCCGAAAGCGCGGTCTGGCGCCCATGGTCCTATGTCGTTCCGGTGACCGAGCGGTTCATGGCCTATGATACCGCTACCGTCATGCGTAATGACGCGGCGCCCGGCCAGGCGCTGGTCAACCTCTATCTTTACGCTCGCCGCACCCCACCGGCAGCTATGCCCCTTGTCATTGATTGCGAATTGATGCGGCGCGGCAATCTTTATAATGACGTCCAGTTTGCCGAGGACGGCTCGCTCGATGGCGTTACCTGGCATGATATGGCTGCCGACGATCCGCTGATTGAACCTATCTGCGACCCGGCATGAGTGGGGCACGCCATGGCTAAGTCGGTTCTGCTCATTGAAGACGAAGACAGCATTGCCCTTTCGCTCGAGTTCCTGATGGAGCGAGAGGGCTATGATTTTCGGCGGGTGCGCACCGGTCCAGAAGCCCTTGAGGCCCTAACTCAGTCGCGGCCTGATCTGGTTCTCCTCGATGTTATGCTGCCGGGCTGCAGCGGCTATGAAGTCTGTCAGTCGATGCGCCGTGACAGAACGTTTGACACAACGAAAATCCTGATCATCACTGCGCGCGGTGGCGAGATCGAGCGCCGCAAAGGGCTCGCTCTGGGCGCTGACGAGTTCGTCACCAAACCCTTTTCGACCCACGAGCTCAAGCACATGGTGCGAGAACTTCTCGATGCCGACATTGGCTGATCTGGCGCAGCGATGGAGCTTGCGGATACGGCTCCTGCTGTTTTTCCTCGCAATCGCGTTCGGCGGGCTGGCGCTGATCGGACTGGGCATGTGGCTGGGCATGTCCCGCGCCAATCTCGAAAATCCCGCCTCCGGTTTTCTTATAGCTGGACTTGTCGCCGGGTTCGGACTTTTAGGACTGGTCGCCGGCATCTGGCTGTTGTTTGACGAAAACGTCGCCAAGCCTATCGCACGCCTAGCCATCGATCTGCGCGCCCGCACGCTCGCCGGGGTCAGCGAGACGATCGATGCCGAGCCCACCCGTTACCTGGGCGATCTGGGCGGCGCAGCCTCAACACTTGCCAAGGAGCTTGCCGATACGCGCGGCGCTTTGGCCGAGGCCGTGGCGCGTGAGACCGAGCGTATTGCTGCCGAAAATCTGCGTTTGACGGCGATCCTGCGCGATGTGCCGGCGGGCGTCATCCTTTGCACCTCCACGCACCGGATCGTTCTTTATAACGCACAAGTCGTTCCGCTTTTCGCCGGTGAGGGCGAAGTGGGCCTCGATCGCAAGCTGTTCGGCCTATTGCGCGAGGACCCTATCCGCCATGCCTATGACCAGCTCTGTCGCAGTGCAGAGCAGGATAAAGCTGTCGACCTGATTTGCGCGACTATCGATGGGGGGCGCGTCCTGCACGGGCAGATGCGGCTTGTCCATAATGACGGCCAGCGGGCCGCGGGCTATGTGCTCACCCTGCGCGACGTCACTCCCGACCTTAACGCCCATGCCGGCCGCGAGCGGATGCTGCGCGAAATCGTCGAATACGTTCGCCGCCCCGCCGCGAATCTCAAGACGACTCTCGACGTCCTTGCCATGCCCGAGCTGTCTATGTCCGAGCGCCAGGCGCTTCAGGCTGCCGTGATTGCGGAGGCCGACGCGCTGGTCTCCTGGATCGACGCTTTCGGCACGCGGCTCGATACTGCTCGCGGCGGCTGGTGGCCGATGTCCGATGTCGAGGCGACCGATATCGCCGAGGCGCTGCGGCAGGTGCTCGACGCGCGCGGGATTGCGCTCGTTACGCATCTTGAACCACTTCAACTGAATTGTGACGGCTACGCAATCGCCCACCTTCTGGCGGGCGCGTCGCGGCATCTTCTAGCCGGCATTGATCAGCTCTCGCTCACGATCCGCGAGGAAGGCGAGGGCGCCATGATCGAAATCGGCTTTGAGGGCTCCCCGCCCTCGGTCACGCTGGTCGACCAATGGCTGGCTCGGCCTCTTTCTGCGGGTTATGGCGCGGTGTCGGGACGGGATGCGCTCGACCACCACGGCTCCGATTTCTGGCCCGAAGATCTGGGCCGGGGCCACGCGGTTCTGCGTATGCCCATTCGTAAGGCTCGCAGCATCACGGCACACCCGATCATCGAGCCGCGCCCCGAATTTTATGATTTCGATCTTTTGGGTCCGGATGCTTCGGGCTTTGACGACGAGCGCCCGCTCGATGCCCTGAGTTATGTCGTTTTCGATACCGAAACCACAGGACTTTTGCCCTTCAAAGGTGATGAGATCGTTCAGATCGCCGGATTCCGCATCGTCAACGGCCGTCTGCTGATGGGGGAAAATTTTGACATGCTCGTCAATCCCGGTCGCGCCATTCCGCCAAGCTCTACCCGCATTCATCGCATCACCGATGATATGGTTCTCGATCAGCCTAGAATCGTTGCGGTCAGCCAGCGGTTCCACCAGTTCACACAGGATGCCGTCCTCGTTGCTCATAATGCGCCCTTCGACATGGCCTTCCTGCGCCGTTACGAGAGAGAGGCGGGCGTGGAATTTGCCAATCCCGTCCTCGATACGGTCCTGCTTTCCGCGATGCTATTCGGGCTGACCGCCGAACACTCACTCGACGCGCTCGCAGCCCGGCTGGGCGTCAAGATTGCGCCCGAGGCTCGCCACACAGGCATTGGAGATGCCGAGGCGACAGCGCGGATTTTTCTCAAGATGATCCCGCTGCTCAAACAGTCGGGCATCGTAACGCTGAGCCAGACCCTGCACGAGTTCCGGAAGTATCGCCGCCTCCTGCGCTCGGCAGAGAGCTAGAGCTGGCAAAAGCTCAAGTCGCCGGGATCAGAGCTTCGACCTCTTCAAGCCGCGCCGCCTCCTGCGCTGGCTTGTCCCATCGGATGCGGTTGATGCGCGGGAAACGCAGTGCCACGCCCGATTTGTGCCGCGTCGAAGCCTGTGCACTATCGAAGGCCACCTCGAACACCAGCGCCTTTTCCACCTCCCGTACCGGCCCAAAACTCTGAGTTGTGTGGGTGCGCACCCATTTGTCGAGCTGTTTCAACTCCGCATTGGTAAACCCAAAATACGCCTTGCCGATTGGGACCAGTTCGTTGCCCTTCCAGGCACCGAAGGTGAAATCGGAATAAAACGACGAGCGCTTGCCGTGCCCGCGTTGCGCATACATCAGCACGGCATCAACGAGATTGGGATCGCGCTTCCATTTAAACCAATTGCCCTTTGGCCGCCCGGGCACATAGGGCGCTGAACGCAGTTTGATCATCACCCCTTCATGCCCGCTCTCGTCTGCACCTTTGCGCCGGATTGTGCCGAGAGCGTCCCAATCGGCGAATGGGATCACCTCGGACAAATCGAGCCGGGTCTGGGGTTGCGTTGCAAAGAAGGCCTCGAGCCTCTCGCGCCGTTCGGTCCAGGACTGCGCTCGGATGTCGGTGTCGCCGTCAAACAGCATGTCATAGACGCGGATAAAGGCGGGCGCTTCAGCCATCAGCTTTGCTGTAGCGGTCTTGCGGTTAAGTCGCTGCTGCAGGGCGTTAAACGATGCAGGCTCGAAATTATGGCCGACAAGCAATTCCCCATCGAGCACACCGCGCCCAAAGACGTTGTCGACCAGATCAGGGAAGGCGTTGGCGATGTTCTCGCCGGTGCGTGAGAACAGCGAAGCCTGGCCCTCGCCGAGGATCAACTGCACCCTGATCCCGTCCCATTTCCATTCGGCGACAAAATCGGTGGGATCGAGACTTTCGAAATCCTTTGCCTCATCAATGGGGTTGGACAACATCAGCGGATGAAACCGCGCCGTATGATCGATTTCGGGCTTGTTCTCCGCACCTGAAAGTCACGCGAATAATTCGCTATACGGCATCTTGATGCCGTGCCAGATTTCCTCGATGTCCTTTAGGTCCTTGCCACTCATCTCGGCCAATGCCGTCTTGGCCAGGCGCTCGGACACACCGATGCGCAACCCGCCCGTCGCGAGTTTGACCAACGCCCAGCGCTCGTTGATTTCCGCACTGGTCAGCAGCTCGGCGATGAGGTCAGCGATTTTTGCCTTGGGGGTTGTGTTGAGCAATTCGATCAGATCGGTCAGCGCCGGCAACGCCCGGGTGCCGCCCTTGTGCGGCCAGATCAGCGCAATCGTTTCGCCCAAATCGCCTACGTAGTCGTAGCTCAGCGCAAAAAGATGCGGATCGACCTCGGCCAGAACTACTTCTTTCAGCCGCGCGGGTTTGACGTGGGCAAAACTCAACGCCCCTGTCATCACTGCCAGAGCATAGCCCCGATCGGGGTCTGGGGTTTTGGTAAAATAGTCCGCCAGCGCCTCAATCTTGCGATTACGCGAGGGGGTCAGCGCCAGAGTTTCGAGCAATTGGGCAAACTGCTTCATTGCTCCTCCGCCTCGTCTTCATAGCCCTGGATGTTGAGCGGCTCAGCTTTTAATCCCTGTTGCTCGCAGTGATAGACCAGCGCTTCCTCGCGGCCATGGGTCACCCAGATGGTTTCAGCTTCTGTTTCGGTGACGGTCTGGGTCAGTTCTGGCCAGTCAACGTGATCAGAAATAACGAGCGGTAGCTCGACCCCGCGCTGGCGGGCGCGCTGTTTAACGCTCATCCAGCCCGACGCCATGGCGAGCACCGGATCGGGCAGCCTCCGGCTCCAGCGATCCTTGAGCGCTGAGGGCGGCGCGATCACCACCGCTCCGGCCATTTCGGCCTTGCTCGCCTCGGTGGCATGACGCAATTCGCCGAGACCGATGCCGCGTTCGATATAAAGGTCGCACAATCTGATCATCGCGCCGTGCAGATAGATCGGTGCGTCAAATCCCGCCTCACGCAACAGCGCGATTACCCTCTGAGCTTTGCCCAGAGCATAGGCGCCAATCACGTGGGCACGGTCGGAATGATCATTGAGCGACTTCAAAAGTCGCGCGATTTCCTGGCTGGGGTGCGGGTGCTGGAACACGGGCAAGCCAAACGTCGCCTCAGTTACCAGCAGGTTGCATTTAACCAATTCGAATGGTTGCGCCGTGGTGTCGGGCAGTCGCTTGTAATCACCGGTCACGACGACCCTCTGGCCATCCTGTTCGATCAAGACCTGCGCCGAACCCAGAATATGCCCTGCGGGAAAGAGCGTGATCGTCACTTCATCGATCGTAATGGGCTCGCCAAATGGCACTGCCTGGAACGACCCGGCACAATCAGGTCCATAGCGGGTTTGCATGATGGCGATGGTGTCGGGTGTCGCGAGAACTTTCTTGTGCCCCGGCCGCGCGTGATCGGCATGGCCATGAGTGACTATGGCACGCTCGCGCGGCACGAGCGGATCGACATAGGTGTCGATCCGCCGGATATGGAGATTGCGATCGATCACCTGCGCCATGTGTCAGTCGCGCTCCTCGGCCGAAGGGCGGGTGGTAACTTGGGAAAACGATAACACTGCATAATTCATTTGGGCGGGCATGGCTCTTAAACGTGGGTCGACCGGATTCGGTTCAGGCTCTAATGTCCAAGCGCATCAGATGTTTGGAGACCGTTGTGACGCTGATCAGTTTTGCCGGCCAGGCGCCCGAGATCGCTCGCGACGCGGGATATGTTGCCCCCTCGGCGCAAATCATCGGGCGCGTGCACGTCGCCCCGGCGTCCAGCGTCTGGTTCGGCGCGGTGCTGCGTGGCGACAATGACTGGATTGCGATCGGGCAGGGCTCGAACGTTCAGGACAATTGTGTGCTGCACACAGACATCGGATACCCCCTCACCATCGGCGAAAATTGCACGATTGGCCATCTTGCCTGCCTTCATGGCTGCACTATTGGCGACGGCTCCCTGATCGGGATGGGTGCGACGGTGCTTAATGGCGCAAGTATCGGCAAGGGGTGCCTGATCGGTGCCAAGGCGCTCATCCCCGAAGGCATGGTGATTCCGGGCGGTTCGCTCGTCCTTGGCGTGCCGGGACGCGTGGCGCGCCGTCTCGACGATGCCGCCATCGGCCGTCTTCTCGAAAGCGCAAAAGGCTATCGGGAGAAGTCGGCGCAATACGCCCAGTCCTGCGTCATCATTTCGTAAACGATACTCTGTTTGCCCTCGCGGGGGCTGGAAATCGCCTGCTGGCCCGCTTATCACAGCGCATAACCGAAGGAGGATGGATATGGATCGCACTGTGTTTGGTCGGTTCGAGGGGCGCGATGTCGAGGAGATTGTTCTGCGCTCCCCTGCGGGCGTTGAAATTTCGATCCTCACCTATGGTGCCCTGGTGCGCGATTGGCGCGTGCCGGTCGACGGCACGATGCGCTCGGTGGTTCTGGGGTTCGACAGCTTCGAGCCCTACTTGACCCGAAGCCCGTTTTTCGGCGCCATCTGTGGTCGTGTCGCCAACCGGATCGGCGGCGCACAGTTCGATCTCGACGGTGTCCACTATGATCTCGTGCCCAGCGAAGGAAAAAACCAGCTCCATGGGGGACCAAAAAACTTCGCCACAACGCTTTGGTCTGTCACTGCCCTCACCCCTACCAGCGTGACCCTTGCCCTTTCAAGTCCCGATGGCGACATGGGCTTTCCGGGCAACGTTGCGGTCGAATTGACCTATAGGCTTGAAGGCCACAAGCTGATGCTCGAGTGGACGGCGCGGTCCGATAAGCCCACCCCGATCAATCTCGTCCAGCACAATTATTTCAATCTGACGGGCCAGGGCGACGTCCTCGACCACACGTTGGAAGTCACCGGCACTGCCGTGACTGAACTCGGCGAAGGTCAAATCCCCACAGGCGCAATCGTGCCGGTCGCGGGCACTGAACTCGACTTTTCTTCTCCCCGTCCCATGCGCGATCAAGCGGGCAACGCCATCGAGATCGATATCAACTACGCCCTGCCGACGCGGCGCAATTTCGCTGACGCGGTTGGGCGATTTAGGGCTCCGGACGCTTCGCTCACTCTCGAAATCTTTTCCGATCAGCCAGGCCTTCAAGTCTATAATGGCTGGAAGATCGAGCCAGGCACGAAAGGATTGCATGGGCAACATTATGGTCCGTTCTCCGGCCTTTGCCTTGAAGACCAGATCTTTCCCGACGCCATCAACAACCCTCACTTCCCCAACAGCGTCTTTGGCCCGGACCGCCCCTACCACCACTGGTGCGCAATCGAAATCAAGCCGTAGGGCGGCAAGCCTTCGCGTCCCACCACCACCCTCGTGCCCAATCTCTGCGACCGAATTGCGGGCTGTTCTCGGCGCGATGACATGCTATGCCGGGCCGAACTCTTGACGACCGGATAGACTTTATGGACCAGCTCATCGAAACCTTTTCCGCCATTGTGGGGCGCGCGCATGTTTATCATGGTGAGCGGGCTACGCGGCGGTTTCGCAAGGGTTATCGCTATGGCGACGGCGATATCCTGGCCGCAGTGCGGCCCGGGACGCTGCTTGAGCAATGGAAGGTGCTTCAGGCGTGCGTCGCTGCCGATCTCATCGTCATTTTCCAGGCGGCCAATACGGGGCTGACGGGGGGGTCGACACCGTTTGGGGACGGGTATGACCGGCCGATCGTCATTATCAACACGATGCGTATCGACCGGATCGATCTGATCGATGGCGGCAAGCAGGTTATCGCCATGCCCGGTGCGACCCTCGACAGGCTGGAAAAGGCACTACGGCCAATCGGGCGCGAGCCGCATTCCGTGATTGGGTCGAGCTGTATCGGGGCATCGGTGGCCGGTGGCGTGTGCAATAATTCGGGCGGGTCGCTCATCCGGCGCGGGCCTGCCTACACGCAGTTTTCGATCTTTGCGCAGATCGATGCCGAGGGGCGGTTGCATCTGGTCAACCATCTGGGCGTCGAACTGGGCGGAGATGCGGAAACCATTCTGGCGCGGCTCGACCGCAAGGATTACGCCGAAAGCGATATTTCATACGCCAGCAATCAATGGGCGTCGGACAGGGAATATCACGACCATATCCGCGACGTGGATGCGTCGACGCCGGCGCGGTTCAATGCCGATCCAAGGCGGCATTACGAGGCTTCGGGGTCGGCGGGGCGAATCGGGGTTTTTGCCGTACGGCTCGACACATTCGAGGCGGACAAGGACGTGACCGTTTTTTACATCGGCGCCAACGATCCCAACGAACTGGGCCAGATTCGACGCCATATTCTTTCCCAGTTCAAGAACCTGCCGATCGCCGGAGAATATATCCACCGCGACGCTTATAAAATCGCGCAGGTGTATGGGAAGGATCTCTATCTCTTCATCAAGGCGTTCGGGACCGACAACGTGCCCAAAGCCTTCGCCGGCAAGAGCTGGTTTGACGGGGTGACCGAAAAGCTGGGGCTGGGGTCGACGATCTCGGACCATGTGCTGACATTTTTGGCGCGATTGCTGCCCGAGCATCTGCCCAAGCGCATGAACGCCTATCGCCACCGGTTTACCCATCATCTGCTGCTCAAGATGGGTGGCGAGGGGGGCGCCGAGGCGCGGGCGTATTTGAAGGCACGCGTGCCCGTGGGCGAGGCGGCGTTTTTCGAGTGCACGCCTGCGGAGGGTGAGGCGGCGTTCCTGCAGCGCTTTGCCGTGGGCGGATCGGTGGTGCGCTATCGCGCGACGCACAAAAAGACCGTGGAGGACATCGTGGCGCTCGATATCGCCCTGCCGCGCAATATGGTCGACTGGTTCGAGACGCTGCCGGCCTCGATTACCGAGAAAATCGAGAAGACTGTCTATTGCGGCCACTTCTTCTGCCACGTGCTACACCAGGAATATCTGGCCAAAAAGGGCGTCGACTGCCACGCGCTGGAAGAAGAAATGCTGGCGATCCTCGATACGCGCGGCGCGCAATATCCGGCCGAGCATAATGTCGGCCATCTCTATGCGGCCCAACCGGCGCTGGAAGACTTCTACCGCCAGCTTGACCCCACTAACAGCTTCAATCCGGGGATCGGAAAAACCTCTCGCAAGAAGATGTGGGCGTAGACATCACAGGGAGATCGTCAGGCCGCCGTCGACATAGAGGGTGTGGCCATTGACGAAGTTCGAGGCGTCGGAGGCAAGAAACACTGCGGCGCCCTTCAATTCGTCTAGATCGCCCCAGCGGCCTGCGGGGGTGCGGGATTCGAGCCAGGCTGTGAATTCGGTATTTTCCATCAAGGCTTTGTTGAGCGGGGTCTTGAAATAGCCGGGGCCGATGGCGTTGACTTGGAGGCCATGCTTTGCCCAGTCGGTAGCCATGCCGCGGGTAAGGCTTTTGACGGCGCCCTTGGTGGCCGTATAGGGCGCCACCGAAGCGCGGGCGAGTTCGGACGTGGCCGAGGCGATGTTGATGATCTTGCCATGGCCGCGGGTGAGCATGAAGCGGGCGACGGCCTGAGCGACGTAAAACACCGATGTGAGATTGGTCTTGAGGAGATCGTCCCATTTGTCATGGGGGAAGTCTTCGAGCGACGCCCGGTGCTGCATGCCGGCATTGTTAACGAGAATATCGATGGGGGCGATCTCGGCCTCAATTTTTGCGACGGAAGCTTCGATGGCTTCGGCGTGTGTGACGTCGAAGGGGGCGGTGTGGGTGGTGTAGTCCTGATCGGCGAGGGTTTTGACGGCGGCGTCGAGTTTTTCAGGGGAGCGGCCGTTGAGGATGACGGTGGCGCCGTGGGCGGCGAGGCCCTCGGCGAGGGCGTAGCCGATACCCTGGGAGGAGCCGGTGATGAGCGCTGTGCGGCCGGTGAGGTCAAAGAGAGTTGGCATTACGCGGCTCCGGGGTTCGCGTGGCGCTGGCTGGATCCCGGGAGTAATTCACGGGATGACCGGGTGGGCAGGGCGATGCTGGGACGGTGAGGTATGCCCACGCCTTGATGATTGCAGATCAATGGTTGTCCCTGGGCAGGCCCTTAGTCTGGGCGATGCGTTGATATTTGACGGCCGGCTTGAGGACCGCGCCATTGCCTAGCTGGTCGACCATGGAGCGCTGAATTTCCTGCCAGGGGGTCTGGTGGTCTGGATAGGGGTAGCCGCCCTGGGCGTCGAGTTCGGCGCGGCGGCGGGCGATTTCTTCCTCGGAAATCAGCACATTGACGGTACCAGTGTTGAGATCGATCCGGACGCGGTCGCCCGTTTGAAGAATCGCGAGATTGCCTCCGGCAGCAGCTTCAGGGGAGGCATTAAGGATTGAGGGGGAACCAGACGTGCCCGACTGGCGGCCATCGCCGATGCAGGGTAGGGCGTGGATGCCCTTTTTGATCAGGTAGGCGGGCGGGCGCATGTTGACGACTTCGGCGGCGCCGGGAAAGCCGATGGGGCCGGTGCCACGCATGAATAGAAGCGTGGTCTCGTCGATGCCAAGGGCCGGGTCGTCGATGCGGTGGTGATAATCCTCGGGGCCGTCGAACACCATGGCGGGGCCTTCGAAGGCGTCCGGGTCATCGGGGTTTGAGAGATAGCGCGTGCGGAATTCTTCTGAGATGACCGAGGTTTTCATGACCGCGTTGTCGAAGAGATTGCCCTTGAGCACGATAAAGCCGGCTTCCGACTGCAGCGGAGTGTCGAAGGGGCGGATGACGTCGTGGTCGACGATGGGGGTATTGCGATAGTTCTCGCCGATGGTCTGGCCGTTGACGGTTGCGGCGTCTTCGCGGATCAGGCCCTTCTTCATCAGTTCGTTGACGACGGCGGGGACGCCGCCAGCGCGGTGGTAGTCTTCGCCCAGATACTCACCGGCAGGCTGGAGATTAACCAGAAGGGGGATTTCGTGGCCATGGGTCTGCCAGTCCTCGATCGAGAGCTCGATGCCCAGATGGCGGGCGAGGGCGATGAGGTGAATGGGGGCGTTGGACGAACCGCCGATTGCTGAGTTGACGACTATGGCGTTCAAGAAGCTGTCGCGGGTCATGATGTTGGAGGGCTTTAGATCCTCCAGTGCCATATCGACAATGCGCTTGCCGGTGCGGTAGGCGGTGGCGGCGCGGTCCTTATGGGGCGCGGGGATGGCGGCCGAGCCGGGGAGCTGCATGCCCAAGACTTCGGCCAGCGAGTTCATAGTCGTGGCCGTGCCCATGGTGTTGCAATAACCGACCGAGGGGGCGGACGAGGCGACGAGTTCGATGAACTGCTCGTAGCCGATTTCGCCGGCGGCCATCATCTCGCGGGCCTTCCAGATGATGGTGCCAGAGCCAGTGCGCTGGCCGTTGAACCAGCCATTCAGCATGGGGCCGACCGAAAGGGCGATGGCCGGGATGTTGACGGTGGCGGCGGCCATCAGCATGGCGGGTGTGGTCTTGTCGCAGCCGATCGTGAGGACGACGCCGTCCAGCGGGTATCCATAGAGCACTTCGACAAGGCCGAGATAGGCTAGGTTGCGGTCCAGCCCGGCGGTGGGGCGTTTGGAATTTTCGTGGATCGGGTGGACCGGGAATTCAAACGCGACGCCGCCAGCCTCGCGAATGCCTTCGCGCACGCGCTGGGCGAGAACGATGTGGTGGCGGTTGCAGGGGTTGAGATCGGAGCCCGACTGGGCGATGCCGATGATCGGCTTGCCCGATTGCAGCTCTTCACGGGTGAGGCCGTGATTGAGGTGACGCTCGAGATAGAGCGCCGTCATGTCGATATTGTCGGGGTTGTCGAACCAAGCGCGCGAACGCAGTTTTGTCACGGAATTTCTCCCTTGCCGCTGAGCGCGATGTCGCGTTTGGCGCGGTTTTCACGCAGGAAAATGATAAAGCCCGAAGCGATGATGATGGCTGCGCCCAAAAGCATCATCGGGCGGGGCAGGTCGCCGAAAAACAAATAGCCCAAAATGATGGCCCATGGCAGGAGCGTGTATTGCAACGGTGCCACGGTCGCGGCATCGGCGAGTTTCACGGCACGGTTGACGCAGATATGGGCCAGCATGGCGACGACACCGAGGGTGCCGAGGAGGGCGAAATCGATGGGCGTCGGTGTGACCCAGGCGAACGGCGCGAGGACGAGGCCGGCGATGAGCGCGCCGACGATCTGGAAGAAGACCAGCGTCGTGTCCGGCGTGCCGCGCAGGGTGCGTCCGGTGACGACCATCAGGGCAAAGGCCAGGGTACCGATGACCGAGACGACGATGGCGAGGGGGTTGATTTCACCCGAGGGGGTCAGCGCGATGAGGACGCCGATAAAGCCGATGGCGATGGCGGCCCAGCGGACGGGGCCGACCTTTTCCTTTAGCAGGAAGGGCGACATGGCGGCGACATAGATGGGCGCGGCCAGCCAATAAGTCATCACGTCAGCAAGCGGCAGGTAATAGACGGCCCAGTAAAAGCAGAAGACTTCGGCGGTCGAGAACACCACGCGGGCAAATTGCAGCATGGGCCGGTCGGCGTTGATGATCGGGGTGAGGCCGGATTTGAAGAGGAAGGGCAGGAGGATGACGAGGGCGACGGCGGAGCGCAGCAAAAGAACCTGACCCACCGAATAGGAGCCGACCAGATATTTGCCCATGGCGTCGTTTAGCGAAAACAGGAACATCGCGAGCAGCATGACCAGAACGCCCATTCGAGTGGGCGACATGGTTTTGAGTGCACTCAGTCCGCTCATCTAGAGTTCTCCATCGGCGTTGGAGCGGCGGTGGACGGCGTCATCGCGCTCAAAGAGTTCGGGCAAGAGTTCGATGCCAAGGCCGGGGGTGTCGGGCAGGGAAATCTGGCCGTTTTTGACGATGGGGAGCGCGGTAACCACTTCGGTGTACCAGCCCGTATAAAGCGCGCGGACCGATTCCTGGATAAGCGCGTTGCGGGCGTGGAGCGAGAACTGGCAGGAGGCCATGAAGACGACCGGTCCGGTGCAATCGTGCGGTGCCACGGGGATCTGATGGGCTTCGGCCATGCCGGCGATCTTGCGGGCTTCGGAAATGCCTCCACACCATGAGAGGTCGAGCATGGCGACGCCGGCGACGCCGGTGGCGAGATAGTCGCGGAAGGCGTGGGGGTAAGCCAGCGTTTCAGACGCGCAGATCATAGCGTTGGTGTGCGGGGCATAGGCTTTAAGTGTTTCGAGGCTGTCCATGCGGACCGCATCTTCGTGCCAATAGGTGTCGTAGGATTTCAGCGCCCGCGCGATGCGCTGGGCGGCGGGAAGACGCCAGAGCGAGTGGAACTCGACCATGATGTCCATTTTGTCGCCGACGGCTTTCCGGATTTTTTCGAAGGGTTCAAGGGCGGTTTTGAGTTCTTCGGCCGTTATGTCAAGCCCGTGCGTGCGCTCGGCGGCGATGTCGAAGGGCCAGATCTTCATGCCGGTGATGCCCTCGTCCAAAAGCGAGAGAGCGAGTTCGTCGGCGCGGTTCAAAAAGGCGTCGAGGTCTTCATAGGGGCCAACGGGCTTTGCATTAAGTCCCCAATTGTCGACCGACTGGGCGCGGCTGTCGCGGATATAGGCATAGCCGGCGCAGGTGTTGTAGGTGCGGATGGTGTCACGGGACTTCCCGCCGAGCGCCACCGAAACGGGGACGCCGAGCGCCTTGCCGAAAATGTCCCAGAGCGCGATGTCGACGGCCGAATTGCCGCGCGTTTCCACACCTGCTCCGCGCCAGCCGAGATAGCCGAGCAGGTCACGGTTGATGGCTTCGATCTGGAGGGGATCGCGACCGACGAGTTTGGGGGCAACGGTTTCATGGATATAGGCTTCGACGGCGGCGGCGCCCAGAAAAGTTTCGCCAAGGCCCGTGATGCCTTCATCGGTCTTGATCAGGACCCACACTACGTTGCCGAACTGGCCGAGGCGAAGGGTTTCGACTGAGGTGATCTTCATGGGGCAATCCGGGCGGTGGTGGTTCAGCGTGCGCCGCACTGCATCCCGGGAACAAGCCCGGGAGGACGGGGATGGGTTTGTCAGTCGTCTTGCAAGAAAAGGGCGGGGCCGTGGTAGCCCCGCCCTATCTCGTCGAACGGGTGCCGATTATTCGCCGCGGATGGCGGCGAGCTCGGCTTGCGCGCGTTCGATCACTTCGGCCCCGATGGACTCGGCGCTGCGCTCGTAAACACCGGCAACAGCTTCGCGGATTTCGGCCATTGCCTCGGGCGAGATGTCGTTGACTTCAAGGCCAGCGTCGATGATGCGCTGAAGCGACTCCTCGGACAAAGCGCGGCTTGCTGCACGCTGCACCGGCTGACCCTCAGCCGCGCAATCGAACAGCATCTGCTGCTCTTCTTCCGACAGCGTGTTAAAGATCGGGCCCGAGAACAGCACCATGAACGGTGTATAGGCGTGACGGGTGTTGGACACGTAATCCTGCACTTCGAAAAAGCGCGAGGTGTCGATCGTCACATAAGGGTTTTCCTGAGCGTCGATGGCACCGGTTTCCAGTGCGGTGAACACTTCACCGAACGCCATGGGCGTCGCATTCGTCCCAAGCGTCTGGAAGGTGTCGAGGAAGATATTGTTCTGCATGACGCGGACGCGCATGCCCTCGAAATCGGCCAGGGTTTCGACGGGACGGACCGAGTTGGACAAGTTACGGAAACCGTTTTCCCACCAGGAGAGGTTCACCAGACCAACGGCAGGCATCATGTCGGCGATGTACTGACCGAACTCACCATCGAGAAGCGCGTCTGCTTCTTCGTCGCTCGAGATCAGGAAGGGTAGGTCGAAAACGCCGAGCGCGGGCTCGATGGCGACCAGTGGTGAGGTCGAGGTAACAACCATTTCGAGCGTACCCGACCGCAGAGACTGAGTCGACTGCAGATCGTCACCAAGGGCCGAGGACCAGAAGGCGTTGACTGTCCAGGCGCCGCCCGAGGTTTCATCGACACACTGAGTGAACACATCGACGCCGTCAGCGACAGGGTGATCTTCGGCAATGCCGTTGGCAATGCGGATGGTACGATCGTTGAACTGGGCATGAGCGGGCAGGGCCACGCCCATGGCCAACACGGCAGCCATCGAGGTCGTTACAAAGGTCTTCATGGATTTCTCCTCCAGAGTTTTGGTTTGTCTTGGTTGGTTTTAGATCGCATCAGCGCAGCCAGTTGAGCGGCGCCAGGACGATTTCGGGGAACAGTACCAGCAGCATCAAGACGACGACCTGGGAGAGGATGAACGGCAGGACGCCGTAAACCACCTTGCCCATGGGCACCTTGGAGACCCCGCTGACCACGTTGAGCACGACGCCGACAGGCGGTGTGATCAGCGAGATACAGGTGGTCATCACAAAGATGATGCCGAAATATACAGGATCGATCTCGGCAGCCCTTATCATGGGCATGAGTACCGGACCGAAAATCAGAATGGTGGGCGCCAGATCGAGCACCATCCCTACGACAAGCAACAGCAGCACGATGCAGAACATCAAGAGCTTGGGATTGTCGATAAACGGTTCGACAAGGCCCACGAGCTGGTTTGGAATATTGGCCGATGTGATGAGCCAGGACGTAACCAGCGCAGCAGCGACGAGGAACATGACGATGGATGTCGTCTTGGCCGCGTTGACGAACACGCGATAAAGGCTTGCCCAGGTGAGTTCGCGGTAGACGACACCACCGACAAACAGAGCGTAAACGGCGGCCACCACGGCGGCTTCGGTTGGCGTGAAGAGGCCGAACCGGATGCCCGCAAGGATGATGACGGGCATGAAAAGGGCCCAGACGGCTGCGCCGGCAGCCTTGAGGCGTTCGCCACCCGAGCTCTTGGGCAGAGTATCGACTTTTTCGTTTCGCGCCGTAATGCCCCACATAACCGCAAGGGCAATGGCCATCATCAGGCCAGGTACGATGCCGCCCAGGAACAGACCGGTAATCGAGACGTTGGCGGCAACGCCGAAGATGATATAGGCGAGCGAAGGGGGAATGACGGGCGCAACGATGCCGCCGGCAGCCATAAGGCCTGCAGCCCGAGGCACGTTATAGCCCGCATCACGCATCATGGGGACGAGAATGGCGGCGAGAGCCGCGGAATCCGCTGCGGCTGAACCAGACATCGACGCCATGATCACAGCGGCCATGACGGCGACGTAGCCAAGCCCGCCCCGAATGTGGCCTACGCAAGTCACAGCGAAATGGACGATGCGGCGCGAAAGCCCGCCTGCGTTCATCAGCTCGCCGGCCAAAAGAAAGAAGGGGATGGCGAGAAGCGTGAACGTGTTGGCTCCCGTGACCATCTGCTGGGCGATGATCTGAGGGTTGAACATGCCCATGAACGTCATGAGCACTATACCGGTGGTCAGCAGCGCAAACGCAACCGGAACGCCGATGGCTAGGGTCGAAAATAGCGACCCCAGGAAAACCAAGATAATCATATGGCGCGCTCCTCAGGCTTGACGACTTCCGGGTCTCCGGCAAAGCGCGCAATCTCTTCTTCAGACACCCGTCCGGTGACGATTGCGAAGAGGCGGTAAAGGGCGATCAGCCCAATGCCTACGGATGTGAAATAGCCGATGCCATAAACCCAGATCATCGACATGTTGACGACCGCGGCCGTCATCGAGGCGTTGATTGGGTGCTGCATCCAGGTGCCATAGAAGAACACGCTGGCTCCAAACAAGATGAGCGCGTTGCTGATCGCCATACAGATCAGCCGGCCAGTGCGATTGAAGCGGCTGACCAGGGTTTCCACGCCGATGTGGCCATTGTCCTTGAAGGCGAGAACCGCACCGATGAAGGTGAGCCAGACAAAGAAGTATCGGCTCATCTCTTCGGAAAAAGTCAGCCCGCGATTGAAGCCGTAGCGGAGGACCACATTGGTCGCCACCATAATCACCATGCCCAGGAGCAACGCTGCGAGAACAGCTTCAACGACTTTAACGATTGCATTGATGGCCCTAGACATGACCGGGCGCTCCGGCAATGTCGGGCAGTGCGCGAACGCGCATGTCCGGTATCCTCCACTTGTGGGGCGCCAGGGCCGCCACCTCGATTAGCGCGAATGCGGACCAGTTTTCCTCGTTTCCGCAATCGATCTGGACAGAGGCTTAAATGATAGCGTATGTCATTGTCAACGGCTTGCCATCATTCAACGCGCGGGCTTGAGGGAGAGGATGAGTAAAAAGTACAGCACGTACAAGGCTGTAACGCTAAAGGATGTCGCTGCGGCAGCAGATGTCAGCGTTATCACCGCGTCGCGCGCGCTTCGCACGCCCGATATCGTTTCGGAGAAGGTTCGAGCGCGGGTATCGGCGGCTGTGGACGCGTTGGGCTATGCCCCAAACGAGGCCGCGCGGGCGCTGGCTTCGGCGACGACATCAACGATCGGGGTGATCATCCCCTCGGTGACTAATCTGGTTTTCGCCGACGTGCTGCGCGGGGTCTATGAGGCGATTGAGGGAAGTGACTTTCAGGTCCAGCTCGGCAATTCGCGTTATACGGCGCGCAAGGAAGAACAATTGCTCAAAGTGTTCGCCTCACAGCGCCCGGCCGGTCTGATCGTTTCGGGGATCGACCAGTCCGAGACCGCTCGCGCCATCCTGTCGGGGCTGGGGTGTCCGGTCGTGCAGATCATGGATATCGGGCCCGAACCTATCGACATGATGATCGGGTTCGATCATCGCGAGGGCGGACGAGCGGCCGCCCGGCACCTCATCGAGAAGGGCTATCGGCGCATCGGGTTCATCGGAGCGCGCATGGACCCGCGCGCGCAGCGGCGGCTCGACGGCTATCTCGAGGTGATGGCGGCGGCGGGGCTTTACGACGAGCGGCTGATCCTCACCTCGCCGCAGGCCTCATCGGTGTCGCGCGGGAGCGAAATGTTCGCCGATTTCCTTGCTATGGTGCCAGACGCCGATGCCGTCTTTTGCAACAATGACGACATGGCGCTGGGTGCGCTGTTCGAATGTCAGAGGCGGCGGATCCGCGTGCCCGAGCAGTTCGGCATCATGGGGTATAACGACCTCGAATATACAGCCGTGAGCACCCCCACGATCTCCTCTATACGCACGCTCCGCTACGACATGGGCCGGCGGGCGATCGAGATGATCATTGCCGCAAGCCGCGGCGAGCGGCCCGACCCGGCGGTCGTCGATGTCGGCTACGAACTCAAGGCCCGTCAAAGCACGGACCGCAAACCGAACAAAGGGCCGGGAGGCCGAATATAGACATGAATATTTTGATTATCGGCGCCGCCGGTATGGTCGGGCGCAAGCTTACGGCTGGGCTTGTTGCGAATGGAATGTTGCGCGGCGAGGCGATTGCAAGGATCGAACTCGTCGATGTGATCGCGCCCGCTGCAGTTGCAGCTGACGGTATCGAGGTCGTGACGCGGGCCGTCGATATTGCAGATCCGAGCGTTGCTGAAACGCTGATTGCGAGCCGGCCGCATGTGATCTTTCATCTCGCCGCGATCGTTTCGGGAGAAGCCGAGCTCGATTTCGAGAAGGGCTACGCGATCAATCTCGACGGGACGCGGTATCTCTTCGAGGCGATCCGGCAGGCGGGCAAGAGCGAACCCTATTGCCCGCGTTTCGTCTTCACCTCCTCGATCGCCGTGTTCGGCGCGCCGTTTCCCGACAAGATCGGCGACGAATTCTTCCAGACGCCGCGCACCAGCTATGGGACGCAGAAGGCGATCGGGGAATTGCTACTCTCGGATTATTCGCGGCGCGGGTTTTTGGACGGGGTGGGCATTCGCCTACCGACCATCTGCATACGGCCCGGCAAGCCCAACAAGGCGGCGTCGGGGTTCTTTTCGTCGATCCTGCGCGAGCCGCTGGTGGGGAAAGAGGCCGTTTTGCCGGTCAGCGAAAACGCGCGACACTGGCACGCCAGCCCGCGCGCGGCGGTCGGGTTTTTGCTCCATGCGGCGGAGATGGATACGTCGGTGCTCGGCGCGCGGCGCAATCTCAACATGCCGGGGCTTTCGGCGACGGTCGGTGAGCAGATCGAAGCCTTGCGGCGAGTGGCGGGAGATGATGCGGTCAAGCTCATCAAGCGCGATCCCGATGCGATGACGGCGGAGATGGTTGATGGGTGGGCCAAGGATTTCGACGCGTCGCGGGCCATCGCGCTGGGGTTCAAAGCCGAATCCTCGTTCGATGAAATCATCGCGATCCATATCGCGGACGAATTGGGCGGGGAGTTGCCGAAATGAAGATTGCTATCGTGACCGGTGGCGGCACCGGAGTGGGCAAGGCCATAGCAACGACGCTGCTGGCCGACGGGTTTTCCGTAGCACTATTCGGGCGGCGGGGCGCGGTGCTTGAAGAGTGTGCCAGAGAGATCGATGCGGAAGGCAACAAAACGCTGGCGGTGCCGGTGGATATCGGGGACCGGGCGGCTGTAAAAGTGGCGTTCGAAACCGTGGTTGCGCATTGGGGACGGCTCGATCTGCTGGTCAACAATGCGGGGATGAACGCGCCGACAGGGTCTTTGGAGGACATCACCGAAGCCCAGTGGAACGCTGTGGTGGCGGCGAATCTTTCGGGGGCGTTTTTCTGCACTCAGTTCGCGTTTGCTCAGTTCAAGGCGCAGTCGCCGCAGGGCGGGCGGATTGTCAATAACGGGTCGATTTCGGCCACGACCCCGCGCCCGCAATCGTCGCCCTATGCGGCTACCAAGCACGCGATTACCGGGCTGACAAAGGCGTCGGCCCTCGATGGGCGGGAATTTAACATCGCAGTGGGGCAGATCGATATCGGCAATGCGTCCACGGAGATGACACGGCGGATGGCGAGCGGGGTGTTGCAGGCGGATGGTTCGACCGCCGTGGAGCCGACGATCGATGCGGGGCATATTGCGAAGGCGGTGAGCTATATGGCGGGGCTGCCGCTGGAGGCCAATACGCTGACCATGACGGTGATGGCAACGCAGATGCCGTTCGTGGGTCGGGGCTGACGCGTTAGCGTGTCTGAAAACAAGATTTTGAAAGAGGATAGGATGAGCGGATCGGAGATTTTCAATGAAGGTATCTTCCTTGGCCGTGTGCGGCTGGCCGAGGGAGGATATCCGCGGGTTGTAACGGTGCGCGATGGCATGGTTCTCGACATCACAGCCAGGGCCGCGCCGACCGTGCGCGACATTTGCGAGATGGATGATCCAGCAGGCTATGTGAAGGCGGTAGAAGGCGAAGCCATTGCCGAACTCGACGCCGTGCTGGCGGGTACGGCGGAAGGGGTGGAATTGCTTTCGCCGGTCGATCTGCAGGCGGTAAAAGCCTCTGGAGTGACGTTTGTGGTCAGCCTGCTCGAACGGGTA
Source organism: Pelagibacterium luteolum (assembly GCF_900100665.1). Taxonomy (GTDB): domain Bacteria; phylum Pseudomonadota; class Alphaproteobacteria; order Rhizobiales; family Devosiaceae; genus Pelagibacterium; species Pelagibacterium luteolum. The sequence continues at coordinate 328,302 of NZ_FNCS01000001.1, read as the reverse complement.
ATCGAGGAGCAGGCCAAGGGCGATGCGGGGCGGGCCGATCACTTGCGCGGGGAAATTCTCGACCTGATCGGGGAGGATCTGTCACAACTCGTGCCCGGCTCGGAGCAGGCGATTGCGGTCAAGGCCAAGCTTGTCGAAAAGGGCGTGTGGAGCCAGTATCTCGAAGTGGGGATCGGGCCGGACGCTGAAATCTTCACCAAATGCCAGCCGATGGCGAGTGTCGGGCATGGTGCTGAGGTCGGTTTGCATCCGATTTCGACGTGGAACAACCCCGAGCCGGAAGTGGCTGTGGTGGTTTCGTCCAAGGGCAGAATCCTGGGCGCGACGTTGGGCAATGACGTCAATCTGCGCGACGTCGAGGGGCGGTCTGCGCTGCTGCTGGGCAAAGCCAAGGACAACAATGCGTCCGCCGCGCTAGGGCCGTTCCTCCGATTGTTCGATGGCGTGTTTTCGCTTCAAAACGTGAAAGAGATGGAGATCGGGCTCGAGGTTCGTGGCGAGGACGGTTTCGTTCTCAATGGGTCGTCGTCGATGAGCCAAATTTCGCGCACGCCGGAAAGTCTCGTCGCGGCGGCGATCGGGGATCATCATCAATATCCTGACGGGCTGGTGCTGTATCTGGGGACGATGTTCGCGCCGGTTCAGGATCGCGACGGTGTGGGCAAAGGATTTACCCACAAGCTCGGGGATATCGTGACGATTTCGACGCAGACGCTGGGGGCGCTGGTCAATACCGTGCGCCATTCAACACAGTGCCAGCCATGGACCTATGGCTCGCGGGCATTGATGAGCGATCTGGCCAAAGCGGGGTTGCTTTAGGGCTGAAGTATTTTGGCATCCCGCTGATGCTGGGGGCTTGGCTGGCGCTGCATGGGCTATTAAGCCGATCCAAGAGTAACGGGCCCCCGGGATATATTTCCGAGGTCCAGCAACGGAATCGACCTAGCGCAGTGGGGGTTCGGGGAATTCGACGTCCGGGGCTGGCGATGGCGGGTTTCCGGGGACGTCGTTTTCGGGCTGGGGCTCTGGGGTAGGCGGAACAGGGCGGCCAGGGCGGGGATGAGGTTCGGGAGGCGGTGTGTCGCCGAGCGGGGAGGTTGGATCGGGCGCTGTCATGATGGGCACTCCTTGGGTGTCACAAGGGAAATGATGCAGTGGCGCGCTCCGTTCCCTTGTGAATGGAGAGAGTTGCCAAGTGCGCGCCAGCTTGCCATCCTAGACCTTGGATCGATCTAAAAATCCGGCGGTTGCGTTGGGGTCGAGGGAGGATGATGGGCGAGAAATCGGCGCGGCAGACGCGCCCCACTCTCATGGATGTTGCCAAGAAGGCCGGCGTCTCGCGTGCCACGGCGTCGCTTGTGGTGCGCAAGAGCCCGCTGGTGGGTGCTGAAACGCGCGCGGCGGTGGAAGCGGCGATGATCGACGTCGGCTATGTCTATAATGTCGGGGCGGCGGGCATGCGGGCGGCGCGCAGCCGCACGATCGGTGTGATCATTCCCAACCTTTCAAATCCATTTTTCGGCGTGCTGCTGGCGGGAATCGACAGGATTGTCGATGGCGCGGGACTGGCAACGTTCATCGCGCATTCGGGGGAATCGCCGGCCAAGCAGGATGGGTTCGTGACGCGCATGCGTGAGCATGGGGTAGACGGGCTGATCGTATGTCCGGCGGCGGGAACGGGGGATGATTTCGTGCCACGACTGAAACGCTGGGGCATGCCGGTGGTCGAGGCGTTGCGGACAGTTGGTGGCGGGGCCGTCGACTATGCGGGGATGGACCAGCGCGGCGGTATGGATGGGGCTGTGGCGCGGCTGGCCGAACTTGGGCACGACAGGGTCGGGTTCGTGACAGCCAATCTTTATCATTCGGCGCATGACGAACGGCTGGTGGCGTTTCGGGCTGCGATGGCGCGGCATGGGCTGCAGGCCGTGACCGAAATCGAGATTGCGCCCACCCATGCCGAGGCGGCGGCGCTGGCCGCGCGGATGGCTGGGGCGGCGGACGCGCCGACCGCGTGGATCTGCCACAATGACGTTATCGGGCTGGGCCTGCATTGGGGATTTTCCGACCATGGGGTGGTGCCGGGGCGCGACGTGTCGCTGATTGGGTTCGACAATGTTGCCGAGACTGATCTTGTGCGGCCGGGTCTGGCGTCAGTCGCGACCGAGCCGGGAGAAATCGGGGTGCTGGCGGCACGGCTGTTGCTGCGTCGGATCGAGACGCCGGATGCGGATGTAGAGATTTTGACGGTGCCGACGCATTTCGTTGAACGAGCATCGGTGGGGGCGGTTCGGGGGTAGAGCTTTGGTTGGTAGACGGTACGGCCTGTCGGACTTGCTAAGGCTCCTCTCCCCCGAGGGAGAGGGAGTCAGGCTGCGTTTGTCGGGTGGTTAGACATCCTTCGGCGGTGTCGGTGAGAAGCCCTCTCCCTATGGGATGCGGTGGCCGGCAGGCCGATGAGGGGGACCTTGCAGCGCCGAGATGGGCCGGACGCTGGGCTTGACTCTCGGCAGCTTTAGCTTTTAGATCGATCTAAATCGCGGCCAGGAGAGCTGCGGGGAGGAGTGAGCGCGTGAACTATCAGTTCAATTTCGCGCCGGTGATCAACAATTTCGACCAGTTGATCTATGGCGCGCTGATCACGATTCAGCTGAGCGTCGGGGCGATCCTGATCGGGACGCTGATCGCCATTCCGTGTGCAGCGGCCAAGACCGCCGGTATCAAGCCGCTGGCGTGGCTGGTCAATGTCTATATCGAGGTGATCCGCAATACGCCGTTTCTCGTGCAGATCTTCTTTATCTATTTTTCGCTACCTGCGCTGGGGATCCGGTTCGATCCCAACACGGCGGCTCTTGTCGCGCTGTCGGTCAACGTCGGGGCGTATGCCACCGAGATCGTGAGGGCCGGGATCGAGTCTATCAATCGCGGGCAGGTGGAGGCCGGCAAGGCGCTGGGGCTCAAGGGGCACCAGATCTTCCGCTATATCATCTTGAAACCGGCGTTGCGGACCATCTATCCGGCGCTGACCAGCCAGTTCATCTATCTGATGCTGACATCGTCGGTGGTGTCGGCCATTTCGGCGACCGACCTTGCGGCTGCGGGCAACAATATCCAGTCGGCGACCTTTGCGGCGTTCGAAGTCTATCTCGTGATCACGGCGATGTATTTCGTTCTGTCGCTTGGGTTTTCGGGGCTGTTCTCGTTCATTGGGCGGACGGCGTTCCGCTATCCGTTGGCGCGTTAGGGGAGGACGGGAATGTTTAGAACCTTCGGCCCCAATGAAGTCTGGTATATTGTCATGGCGGTGCAGTGGACGCTCCTGCTCTCGGCGGTGGCGTTTGCCGGGGGTGCGGCGGGCGGAATCGCCATTGCGCTGGCGCGGGTGTCACCGATCAGGCCGCTGCGCTACTTCGCTCTGGCATTCATCCGGGTGTTCCAGGGTACGCCGCTGCTGATGCAGCTGTTTCTCGTGTTTTTCGGGCTCAACATTTTCGGCGTCGGGATCAATCCATGGGTGGCGGCGGCGATCGCGCTGACGCTGCACGCTTCGGCTTATCTTGGCGAAATCTGGCGCGGGTGTATCGAGGCGGTGCCCTCGGGGCAGTCCGAGGCAAGCTGGGCACTGGGGCTCGGCTATCGCGATCGCATGAGCCATATCATTTTGCCCCAGGCGGCAAAGATTTCGGTAGCGCCGACTGTTGGATTTCTCGTGCAGTTGATCAAGGGCACATCGCTTGCCTCGATCATCGGGTTCGTGGAGCTGACGCGGGCCGGGCAGATCATCAACAACGCAACGTTCCAGCCGCTGACGGTCTTTTCGCTGGTGGCGGCGCTCTATTTCATCCTGTGCTGGCCGCTTTCCCTGTGGGCGCGGCATTTGGAAGGCCGCTTCGCAATAGCGACTGCGCGCTGAAAAGTTTTCAACCCAAGGGAGAGAGTAAAATGAAAACATGCAAAACTGTTCTGGCTCTGGCGGGCGCCGCGGCGCTGGCGGTGGGGTTTGTGGCGGGGCCGGTCGCGGCCCAGACGCCGGACGAAATCCAGTCGCGTGGGACGGTCAATATCGGCCTTCTCGTCGACTTTCCACCGTTCGGCATCCTCGATGAAGCGGGAAATCCCGATGGATATGACGCCGACGTGGCTCGGCTTCTGGCCGACGACATGGGCGTAGAGCTCAATCTTGTCCCTGTGACCGGTCCGAACCGCATTCCTTATCTGGTCTCCAATCAGGTCGATATTCTCGTTGCTTCGCTGGGCATCACTCCAGAACGCGCCGAGCAGGTGGACTTTTCCGAGCCATATGCCGGTATCGAAATCTTCGTATTCGGAGACGCTGGTCTCGATGTGAGCGGGCCGGAAGGGCTTTCAGGCCAGAATATTGCCGTTGCCCGCGCTTCGACACAGGATACCGCAATCACCGAAATCGCACCGGCCGATGCCAATATCCAGCGTTTCGACGATGACGCGACGGCGGTTCAGGCGCTGCTGTCTGGCCAGACCCCGCTGATGGGCGGCTCAAACGTTGTGATCAGTCAGATCGAGGCTATGGCGCCTGATCGTTTCGATACCAAGTTCTCGCTGCGTCAGCAGAGCCAGGCGATTGCCGTGCGTCCTGGCAGCGATGAGTTGCTTGACTACATCAACGACTTCCTGACGCGCGTCAAAGCCGATGGCTCCATCAACGCGTTGCACGAAGAATGGGTGGGCGGTCCGTTGCCTGAGTTCGTCGTCTCGGGCGACTAAGTAGACATAGCTAAGTTGAGCTTAGGGCCGGGCAGTGAACCTTTGCCCCAAGCTCAAGTGCCAGAAAGGGCATGGAAATGGTCGTTACCGCTCAAAACATTGATGGCAATGCAGCTGTGAAGATGGCCGGTGTCGAAAAGTGGTACGGCGAATTTCATGCCCTCAAATCCATCGACCTGACGGTCGCGCGCGGCGAGAAGATCGTCGTGTGCGGCCCGTCAGGGTCGGGTAAATCGACGCTGATCCGCTGTATCAACCAGCTCGAAACGGTTCAGGACGGGACGATCACCGTCGACGGGATTGAATTGACCGCCGGGCCGAAAAACGTCGAGAAAATCCGCCGCGACGTCGGGATGGTGTTCCAGCAGTTCAATCTGTTTCCGCATATGACGGTTCTGGAAAACTGCATGCTCGCGCCAATCAAGGTACGCGGCGTGTCGAAAGACGAGGCGGAAAAGACAGCGCGCACATATCTCGAGCGCGTGCGCATCCCCGAGCAGGCGGAAAAATATCCAGCGCAGCTTTCGGGTGGGCAGCAGCAACGTGTGGCGATCGCGCGAGCCCTGTGCATGAACCCGAAAATCATGCTGTTCGATGAGCCGACATCGGCGCTCGATCCAGAAATGGTCAACGAGGTGCTCGACACAATGATCGATCTGGCGAGCGAGGGAATGACCATGCTTGTTGTTACCCACGAGATGGGCTTTGCCCGCAAGGTTGCTGACCGGGTGATCTTCATGGACAAGGGCGAAATTGTCGAGGTTGGCGAGCCCGAGAGCTTCTTCTCCAATCCGCAGAACGAGCGCACCAGAACCTTCCTGGGACAGATTAGTCACTAGTCCCCAATCTGACATCCTCGACCAACATTTTTAGAGGCATCTAATGGCCGAACCAATCCTGACATTTGATACTCTGATCGAGCCAATCGGCTCGCAAATGGCTGAGCGTTATGAGCTGATTTCGGCCGACGATGCTAAAGCACAAGAGCGGCTCGGAGATTTTCGCGTGGCGCTAACCAATGGCGGATTGGGAATCGAAGCCGCATGGATCGAAAAGCTGCCCAAACTCGAATTGATTGCGGTTAATGGGGTCGGCACGGATCAGATCGATCTCGATTTGTGTGCCGCGCGGCGCATCCATGTGGCGACGACGCTTGGGGTGTTGACCGACGATGTGGCTGACATGGCACTGGGGCTCACCCTCGCAGTGCTACGCGATCTCGGGCGCGGTCAGGATTTCGTGCGCTCGGGCGAGTGGGCTGAGGGCAAGACGCTGCCATTGGGGCGCTCGCTCAAGGGCAAGAGGATCGGTATTGTCGGACTGGGCGCCATTGGGCGGGCGATCGGGGAGCGCGCGCAGGCGTTCAAGATGGATATCGGCTTCTGGAACCGGAGCGAAAAATCGGTTGCCGGCTGGACGACGTTTTCGACCCCCGTCGCATTGGCCGAATGGGCAGATGTGCTGGTTGTGGCGGTTGCAGCAACTGGCGAAACCCAAGGATTGATCGACACAAGCGTGCTCGAAGCGCTGGGTCGGGACGGGTTTGTGGTCAATATAGCGCGTGGGAGCGTTATAGACGAAGTCGCGCTGCTCGACGCGCTGGAAGCCAGATCGATTGCCGGCGCTGGGCTTGATGTTTTTCTGAACGAGCCAAGGATCGACCCGCGGTTCGCCAAGCTCGACAATGTCTTTCTTGTGCCGCACGTGGGCAGTGCGACGATCGAGACCCGTACCGCCATGGCGCAGTTGGTGAAAGACAATGTCGATGCTTACCTTGCCGGCCAGGAGCCGCCGACGTCGATTACCGCAAAGCACTTCTAGAGCTTTGAGATTGCTGCCGGTCCAGCTAAGCTCGGGATGACAGGCGGGGAGGCGTAGATGGGCGATCGCTTTGGATCGTTGGCGGGAAAGCGAGTGCTCTATACGGGTGCTGCCGGTGGACTTGGCCTGCCCACGACGCTTAAGTTGCTCGACGCCGGTGCCCAGGTTGTGGTGCTGGACAACGATCCGAGTAAGGTCGCTCAACTCAGAACGGCCGCCCATGAGCGCGAGGGATTGGATGTTGTTGTGTGCGACCTGTCCGATCTGAACGGCCTGCGAAAGTCGCTCGATACGCTGACGGCGCAGGGTGATGGGTTCGACATCGTCATCAACAATGCCGCGATATATCCTTCCAAGCCGTTCGAAGAGTTCACTCTCGACGAGATGCAATTGGTTCACAGAATCAATGTTGAGGCGGCAATCGTCTGCGTTATGGCGGCGCTGCCGGCCATGAGGGCCAAAGGCTGGGGTCGGATCGTCAACGTCTCGTCGATCACAGTTGCGGGCGCGTGGGACAATCTTGTGCCCTATGTCCAAAGCAAGATGGCGTTGGTCGGGCTAGCTAGAGGATGGGCGCGCGAGTTCGGCGTATATGGGATCACTGCCAATGCGTTGGCCCCTGGCGCGTTCCCTACCGATGCGGAGGCGATCCATCCCGATCGGGAAGCCTATGAAAAACGTATCATTGACAGCCAAGCCATCAAGCGCCGGGGTCGACCCGACGACATTGCCAACGCGCTGATGTTCTTGTGCTCGGATGCATCTGCGTTCATTACCGGACAGACGCTAAATGTCGACGGCGGCTGGATCATGAAATAGGGAAGTGATGATGGCGGATATAGCGGGCAAGACTTGTCTGATCACGGCAGCGGCGCAGGGCATCGGGCGAGCGTCCGCGTTGGCGTTTGCAGCTGCCGGTGCGCGCGTCATCGCAACCGACATCAACGCTAGATTGCTCCTCGAACTCGATGGAGAGGCCGATATCGAAACACGTGTGCTGGACGTGCTTTCGACCGAGGCGATTTCTGCACTCGTTGATGATATCGGCGCGGTCGACATATTGTTTAACTGCGCCGGGGTGGTTCATGGCGGTACTGTGCTGGAGGCAAGCGAGGCCGACATCGACTTTGCGTTTGAACTAAATTTCAAAGCCCAGATGCGAACCATAAAGGCCGTGCTGCCAGGAATGTTGGAGCGCGGGGACGGGGCGATCATCAATATGAGTTCGGTGGCATCGTCGGTGACGGGCGTGCCCAATCGGTTCGCCTATACGGCCTCCAAGGCTGCAGTAATCGGGCTGACCAAGTCGGTGGCATCTGATTTCGTTGGTCGGGGTATTCGCTGCAATGCGATTGCGCCTGGGACCGTCGACAGCCCCTCACTTCAGGACCGATTGCGGGCGACTGGAGACTATGATGCGGCGCGTGCCGCGTTCGTCGCCCGCCAGCCGATCGGCCGGCTCGGAACCGCCGAAGAGATTGCCGACCTTGCCGTCTATCTCGCCGGTGCAACCTACACCACCGGGCAGGTTTATGTCATCGACGGCGGCTGGACGACCTAGCGTGCCCAGAAATCGAACACAGGAGACAAGAAGACTATGAAGCTCATGAGGGTCGGGCCAAAGGGCGCCGAAAAGCCGGCGGTGCTGCATTCGGATGGCACGATAAGGGATCTGTCTGGTCTGATCGAGGATGTAGCGGGAGAAGCGCTGACGCCCGAAGGGTTAGAGAAGATCGCCGCGACAGACTTATCCGCATTGCCGGAACTCGACACTTCCAACCGGATCGGTCCGTGCGTGGGACGGGTCGGAAAGTTCATTTGCGTGGGGCTCAACTATGCCGACCATGCCGCCGAGAGCGGGCTTGACGTACCCAAGGAGCCGGTGCTGTTCATGAAGGCGACCAGCGCGATCTGTGGACCGAATGATGACGTGATCATTCCCAAAAATTCTAGCCAGACCGATTGGGAGGTCGAACTGGGCGTGGTCATCGGCAAGGAGGCCCGATACGTCGACGAGGCTAATGCGCTTGAACATGTGGTGGGCTATTGCGTCGTCAACGATCTCTCGGAGCGCGAATTCCAGACCAAGCGGTCAGGCCAATGGGTAAAGGGCAAGTCCGCTGATACGTTCGGCCCCATCGGTCCTTATTTGGTGACCAAGGATGAAATTGCCGATCCGCAGAATCTCGCTATGTGGCTAGAGGTTGATGGACACCGCTATCAAAATGGCTCGACCAAGACGATGGTGTTTGGCGTGGCTCATGTCGTCAGCTACATCTCGCAGTTCATGAGCCTGCAACCGGGAGATATCATCACCACCGGGACGCCCCCGGGCGTTGGCATGGGGATCAAGCCTGAACCTGTCTATCTCAAGCCGGGGCAGACCATGCGACTGGGTATCGAAGGGCTAGGTGAGCAGACACAGAAAACCGTTGCCTGGAACAGGTAGCGTAAACGACCGGGCGCCATTCAGCGTTGTAGAACGGATGGCACCATCGCTTCACATGGGCCGGAGGCGATCGATCCTCGCCCCGGCCAGTGCGTTTTGCAGCAGCTAAAGCTGGCTGAGTCCCGCGAGTTCCTCTGGCGTGATCGGTATCCCGTTACGATCAGTTTCGAGCCTTGTCCGATGTCGGTGCTCCCCAGGCAGACGGGTTACGCCTGCAGACTTCATCTGGTCGACAAGGACTTCCGCCCGATGGCCAAAGGGTGCGCCGCCTGAGTGCTTGGCGTTGATCAAAATGATCAATTGTCCTGTGTGTGGTGTAGCTGCGCCAGCATGGCCAGACCAGTCGAATTCAAACGAATAATGGCCGCCGGTGAGCGCGGCTCCCAAGAGTTCCACCATCATCGAAATGGATGAGCCCTTGTGGCCACCAAACGGGAGCAGTGCACCGCCGTTGAGGATCTTCTTGGGATCTTGTGTGGGAAGACCGGCGTCATCGAGACCCGATCCTTCCGGCAGGAGACGATTTTCGCGGGCAGCGATCTGGACGTCGCCATTCGCCATTGATGAGGTCGCCATATCGAAAACGAGTGGCGTGCCCGATGCCGTCGGCACTGCAAATGCAATGGGATTGGTGCCGAAGACGGCGGAATGGCCGCCATGGGGCACTGTGCAGGCAAAGGAATTGACCATCGAAAGCGCTAGAAAACCTTGTTCTGCAAAGGGTTCGAGATCGGGCCACAGCGCGCTCAAATGGTGCGAGTGCCGAATGGCAAGAAGAGCAATTCCGTTCTTAAGTGTCTTTTCGACGAGCACATCGCGAGCCATAGCAAGCGCGGGTTGTGCAAAGCCGTTTCGTGCATCGACGCGGAGAAAGGCGGGGGCGACGTCCTCGATCACCGGTATCGCCTTGCCGTCGACCCAGCCGGTACTGAGCGAGTCCACATAACCCCTCATGCGGAATATGCCGTGGCTCGTTGCACCGTCTCGCTCGCAGAGCGCGCAATTTATCGCCAGGATTTGTGCCACTTCTTCACTGGTGCCGTAGCGGAGAAAAATCGGCTTGAGTAGGGCAACCAGATCTACGAACGCTATACGAGTCTGGCTCATGAAATACTCCGCGACGGCCAGGTGTCGGCGATGCGGTAGCCGCCGGGCCAGGGGTCGGTGGGATCGAGCATCAATTGTTTGGTTTCGGTGACCCACCCGCGCCCGGAAATCGAGGGGATAATGGCGGGGGTGCCATTGAGGTCGGTGGTCGCCTCAATGCGGCAGTCAAAGCGGCTGTCGATGATCGAAACGCCAGTGAAGTCTTCCCCGACTGCCAACTCGCCACGGGCGTGAAGGACCGCCATGCGTGCCGAGCAACCGGTTCCGGTAGGGGAACGGTCTAGCTTGCCCGGTTCGATGGCGACGGTGTTGCGGCCAGTCTTTCTGCCATCGGTTATCTCAACGGGGGCTGTGAACTGGCAAAAGGATATGTGGGACCAATCGGGATTGGTGGGATGGGTGAAGCCGAGCTGTTCGGTGGCGGCACGGGTGATCTTCATGCCGGTTTCGGCCAAGTCCTTGGCCTCGTCAGGGGAGAGGGAGAAACCAAGAGATTTGGCATCGACGAGGACGAAACTGTCGCCGCCATAGGCCGTATCGACGGTTAGGGTCCCGATGCCTTCGACTTCGATCCTGGCGTCGAGCTTTTGGGCAAAGCTCGGGTGATTAGTGACGCGGATGGAGATGGCTTTGCCGTCCTTGCAGGTGGCGACGACGTCAACGAGGCCGCCGGGCGCCTCGAGAGTGAAGCGGGTTTCGGGCTCGATCATTTCGATGATGCCTGTATCGAGAAGAACCGTCGAGACACAGATTGAGTTGGAGCCGGACATCGGCGGCGTATGGATCGGCTCCATGATGATCCAGCCCATGGCGGCCTTGGGATTTTTGGGGGGAACGAGCAGGTTGACGTGGCGGAAGAGGCCGCCGCGTGGTTCGTTGAGGACGAAGTTGCGTAAGGTTTGGTCTCTGGCGATCCAGCGGGACTGCTCCCAGATGGTATCGCCCGGCGGGGGCGCTACGCCGCCGACGATCACGTCGCCCACTTCGCCCTCGGCGTGACAGCCCACGATGTGGATGATTTTTGAGGTACGCATGGTAGGTCCTTAAGAGAGGGAAGGGGCGCTCGCGTCGGGGCCTTGCAACCAGGATGGCAGGCGCTGGGGGGCGTGGGCGGTGAGGGCAGCGGTGATGCAGTCGGACAAGCTGGCGAGGCGGACGGCTCGGCCGGAGAGCCCGGGGCCGTAATGGGCGTATTTGCCGGAATCGGTGAGGACGGTTTTGGTAGAGGGTGGGAAGACCGGTTCGGAAATCGAGCACCAGCAGAGGTCGGAGATCACTGTTACACCGCTCGAAGTGAGCCGTGCGATGGTGCCGTCAGCTTCGAGGTCGCGCTTTGTTGCGGGACCGATCGTCAGGATGACGGCGACGTCCCTGTTAACGCGGCGAGCATCAAGCGCATCTGCGATGGTGCGGGCCTCAGTCACCGAAGCATGGGGGCTTCCGAAGGCGACGAGGTCGATCCGTTCGGGGCCTGTATTGAGCTTTAGCCAAGTTGCGGTCATGAGGGCGCGGTCGATTTTCTGACACGGGGTGTCGGGAGCGACGGCTGTGGCGGCTTCCGGAGTTATGTCCTCGATATGGAGCATGGGCGCCGCCGAGGTGGTGCCGAAGGCGGCGCAGAGAGCCTTGAGGTCATCGGGGCTGGGATTGGCTGGAGCGAGTCCGGTGAGAAACGGGATGCGGTCGGGGGCGAGTTGGCCGGCGATATAGCCGATCAGCGGCCAGACGGCGCTGTCGGGATTTTCGGGTAGATCGATATCGAGGACGAGACGCGCCTTGCGGTGGGCATCGAGATAGACGCCGGACAGCGGGGCGCGGCCGGTGATGGCGATGCAGAGGTCGAGGAAATCTGGGTGTTTTGCGGTGCGGGCACCGAGGATGGAATTGGCGAAAATTACCGCATTGGATTCCGACCAGCCGATGGCGTCACCGGACTTCGGGGTGGTGTCGAGAAGATAGGGGGCGCAGGTGAAAGTCGGGGCGCAGCCCATTTCCACATAGGCGTCGGCAAGGCGCTGGGCGGGGAGGCCGAAGGCTTCGGGGGTCCCCTGGGCGCGCCAGTGTTCATGATCGACCGAGATGGCATTCATGGTAGTGGGGATTTTTACTTTGCCGCCGAGATCGGCCATTTTGCGGGCGAATGTGAGGTTGGCGGGGCTGGCGTAGATGCAGCCATCGATATGGGCCTGGGTGACCTCGATCAGGCGGACGGCGCCCTGCTGGACGGCCATGGCGCAGAGGATGCGCATGGCCTGGGCCGGAGCGGGGCCGTCCGCGCCATCGAGCACAGCCTGATCGGCGGCTGTGAGTTCGAGGGCGGTGTCCCGAGGCCTGGTGAGGGGGATGGTGAGGCCATCGGCAATGATGGTGGATTGGGTGATCGTGGCGGATTGGGCGTGCGACAGCGCCGCAAAGGCTTCGGGCGTGGCGCGAAGGACGGGAAGGGCGTGGCCGAAGATCTCGGCGACGAGGGCGCCGAGGGTCAGGACGTCTTCAGTTTCGCGGAAAATGAGAGCGGCGGGGGCGCGGGAATTGAGCGCGAGGTTGAGGAGCACGCCAGAGCCCGTGCATGAGCCACGAGACGAGGGCATCAGCAGAATTTTGCCCGTGACCGATTGGCCGTGCAGGGGATGGTGGATATCGATGATCGTTCCCGTAGCCGGATCGACGCCGCCCCAAAAGCTTAGGGCCTCGGGGCTGGCGAGGATGGCGCCGGATGCGGTGCCGGGCAGGATGGTGCTGGCGGCGAGCGGCGAGGTCATGTGACGATGAAGCCGTGGGCGAAGGGGTCGCGGTCGTCGATGAAAATCGTGTTGAACCCGGTCTGGCGAGCCCATCCGGCCACTGAAGGAATGATGGCGGGTTTACCGGCGATGGTCACTTCGTCTTCGACACGGCCCGAAAACATCGAGCCGATGATCGACTCATGGATAAAATCGTCGCCCTTCTTTAGCTTCCCTTTGGCGTGCCACTGCGCCATGCGAGCCGAGGTGCCGGTGCCGCAGGGGGAGCGGTCAATGGCCTTGTCGCCGTAGAACACCGCGTTGCGGGCCGTTGCTTGGGGTTGGGTCGGCCTGCCAGTCCAAAGGATATGGGAAAGGCCGTTGATGGCGGGGTTCCCGGGGTGCTCGAAGGTGTATTTTGCATTGAGCGCCGCCCGGAGCGCCGGGCTCCAGCGGAGGAGGTCTCCGGCGGTATGGTCGGCGATGTCGGAGAAGGCGGGCTGGGGATCAACAATGGCGTAGAAATTGCCGCCATAAGCGACATCGACTGTGACCTCGCCAAGTCCGTCGACATGGGTCGAGACGTTTTCCGAATGGAGAAAGGCGGGGACGTTGGTCAAACGCACTTCCTCGACGTAATCTCCGACTTGCTTATAGGTCGCGACAACGAGACCGGCGGGGGTGTCAAGCCGTACTGTTCCCGGGTTCTTGGGTGTGACCAGTCCCTGCTCGATCATCATGGTAACCGTGCCGATGGTGCCGTGGCCACACATGGGCAGGCATCCCGAGGTTTCGATGAACAATATCGCCGTGTCGCAATCCTCGCGGGTGGGTGGGTAGAGGATCGAGCCCGACATCATGTCGTGACCGCGTGGCTCGAACATGAGGCCGAGGCGAATCCAGTCGTACTCGGCCAGAAAGTGCGCGCGCTTTTCGAGCATGGTCTCGCCCTCGAGGCGCGGGCCGCCGCCGGCGACAAGCCGCACGGGATTGCCGCAGGTGTGACCATCGATGCAGAAGAACGTGTGGCTGGACATTGTCTAAAAGCGCTCCGGGGCGAAGGGCGAAAGGTCGATGGATGCCGGATTGCCTAGCGCCAGATCGAAGGCCATGCGCGCGGTGGCGGCCGCCTGAGTGAGGCCAAGATGGCCGTGGCCGAAGGCGTAGATGACGCGGCTGGCTTTGGGCGCGCGACCGATGACGGGGAGAGAATCCGGGGTTGAGGGCCGGAAGCCCATCCACTGCTTGCCGTTATCGGTTTTGAGGCCGGGGAGTAGGCGGGAAGCTTTTTTGACCATGATATCAGAGCGGCGGAAATCGGGGGGCCGGTCGAGACCCGCCAGTTCGACAGCGCCGCCGACGCGCACGCCATTGTCGAGCGGGCTGACGACGAAACCATCGGAGGCGATCACCAACTGGCGGCGGATATCGAAGGCGGTCTTAGGGAAAGTGGTGTTGTAGCCACGCTCGGTTTCGAGCGGGATCTTGTCGCCGAGTTTTTGCGCGAGGCGATGCGACCAGGCGCCGGCGGCGACCACTACGTTGTTGGCCGTGACAGTACGGGTGGGGCCGAGCGCAATGGAGACGCCGGTATCGGTCTGGGCGAGATCGGTCACTTCGGCGATCTCGAAGCGGGCGCCCATCTCGACAGCGGCACGGCCAATCGCGGTGGCGACGTCGAAGGGGTCGGAGACGGTTTGCCAACCGGGAACGAAAACGCCATGCGTGACTGAGTGCCCCAGACCGGGCTGAAGATCTGCGAGCCGGGTGCCGGTTACGGTTTCGAAATCGATGCCATGGTGGGCGCGATTGTCCCAAACCGATTTTGCGGCATCGAAGGACGACTGACCCTCGTAGAGCGTGAGCGCGCCGTCGTGGCGGATGAGGTCGGCGATGCCGGCGTCGGCGTAGAGCAGCTCGGTTTCCGCGCGTGCGAGATCCATCAGTGCTGTCTGGGCACGCGTCGCGGCCTTGATCCTGTCGGGCATGGCCGCGCGGAAAAAGCGGACAAGCCAGGGCGCAATCGTGGGTGCATAGCCAAGCGGCAGCGAGAGGGGGCCGAGTGGATCGAAGAACCAGCGCGGAGCTTTGAATATGATGCCAGGTGACGCGAGCGGTTCAATATCGGCAAAGGCCAAAGCGCCCGCATTGCCGCGACTGGTTTCCTCGGCCATGCCCTTGCGATCGATAATCAACACGGACTGGCCGGTCTGGGCGAGACGAAAGGCAATCGAGAGGCCGATGATGCCGGCGCCGATGACGCAATGATCGTAATGTGGGTGCGCCACTTGAGCGTGACTCCGAAGTCAATGGAAGGGGCGGGGACGATGTCCCTGCCCTGAGGCAATAATCAGGCGGCGCGATCGCGGCGGTTGCAGCACATAATTTTGATGAATGTGATCGTCATACAAAGCATGCTCGGCTCACTAGAGAACGGACTGGAGAAACGCCGCGGTTTCGGGACGTTCGGGGGATTCGAAGAGCTGGCTGGGCGAACCGATCTCATGGATCAGACCGTCCTTGAAAAACGCGACGCGGTTGGAGACTTCGCGGGCGAAACCCATTTCGTGGGTGACCACGATCATCGTCATTCCTTCTTTGGCCAGAAGCCGCATCGTATCGAGCACTTCGCCCACAAGCTGAGGATCGAGCGCGGAGGTCACTTCGTCGAACAGCATGTATTTGGGCTCCATGGCGAGCGCCCGGGCGATCGCCATGCGCTGCTGCTGGCCGCCCGAGAGCTTGCCGGGATAGACCTTGAGCTTGTCGCCCAGCCCCACATGGTTGAGCTGCTTCTTGGCGATCTCGTCGGCTTCGGCCTTCGACTTCCCCAGCACCTTGCGCAGGGCGAGAGTGGTGTTTTCGAGCACCGTCAAATGTGGGAAGGCGTTCCACTGCTGGAAGACGATGCCGATGTTGCGGCGCAGCTTGTTGAGGTCGGTGCCCTTGGCGTGCACCTCGGTGCCATCGACGGTGATCTTGCCGGCGTTAATGGGTTCGAGGCCGTTGATGCACATGAGCATCGTTGATTTGCCCGAGCCTGAACCGCCGATTACCGAGACCACTTCGCCCTTTTCGACGGCCATCGAGACGCCCTTGAGGACCTCGAAGCTGTCGAAGGATTTTCTGACGTTGTCGATTTCAATCATTTTCGCGCCATTTCTTTTCCAGGTGAGCGCCGAGGCGGGAGACCGGGAAGCTCACGATGAAGTAGATCAGACCCGCAATGGCCAGGATGAGCAATGCTTCGTGGGGCTTGCGGGTGATGATGATTTGCGAGGAGCGCAGCAGCTCGATGACGCCGATGGCGTAAACGAGCGCAGTGTCCTTCATGACGCCCAAGGTCAGCCCGATCCATGAGGGGAGCATGACACGGGTGCCGAGCGGGAGAACGATATAGGCCATGTCCTGGGCCCAGTTCATGCCGAGCGAGCGAGCTGCGCGGCGCGTTGTGACGGGCACCGCTTGGATGCCGCCGCGCACGATTTCGGTGCAGAAGGCCGAGGTGTAGGCGGCGAGAACGACGCAGCCCACAACGAACGGGTTCATGCCCCAGCCGGCGATCGACTGAAAGGAGTTGAAGAGGATGAACTGGATGAGCAGCGGTACTGAGCGCAAAACATCGAGAACGGCGCCCATGGGATAGTTCACATACCATGGCGAGTGGGACCGGATCAGCCCGAAGACGATGCCCAGCAACGTGCCGCCGAGCATAGCCCAGAAGGTGATGGCCAGGGTCAGGCCCGCACCGGTCATCATGAATGTGATGTCGCCCCAGGTAACGGAGGTTCCAAGCATTGTCTTGTCCTCCCCTAATACCTGAACAGTCGCCAGGCGATGAGCCTCGCGCCGCCGGTCACGATCTTGGCGATGACGTAATAAATTGCGGCGGCGAGCGCAAAAAACTCAAAAGTCCTGAAGGTGCGGGCGTTGAGCTCCTGAGTGACGCCGGTCAGATCGATGTTAAGTCCAACGAAAATGCCCACCGAGGTCATCAGAATTGCCCAAACCATTTGGTTGGTCATGGGGTGGAAGACAGCACGGAACATCTGGGGCAACACGATCAGCCGGAACGCGTCAAAGGCGCCAAAGCCGAGCGAGCGGGCGGCGCGCGTCTGGGTGGCCGGCACGGCGCGCAGACCGCCGCGGAATGTCTCGGCGAGATAGCCTGCATTATTGAAGGCGATGCCGACGAGAACGGCCCAATAAGAATCGAGATAGAAGATATTGATGCCCAGGGCACGGAAATCGATGCCGAACAGCCCCGCTACGAGCTGGAGCACGGCTGGGATGCCGAAATAGATCATATAGACCTGAAACAGCGCCGGCGTGTTGCGGGCGACTTCGATCCAGACATTGGCAAACCAGCGCAAAGGCGCGATGGACGATTGCTTGGCCAGCGCCAGCGGCACGCCAATGGCGATGCCGATGATCATCGATAGCACGGCGATCTGGAGCGTAATTAGCGCCCCGTCGATCATCTGCGGCAGCGCTTGGAAAGCCTGGTTCCAGTGGAACGTGTAGTTGATGTTGAGCATCAGAGGTCTTCCCGGGTTTCTCGCATGCCGGCACTAGGCTGGCCGGGAAAGCAGGAGGCGGGCACCCTGAGTTTGGTCAGGGCGCTCGCGATCCGGGGACTAGCTTAGTAGTATACGCCAGGGACCGAGAGGTCCGGCGCTTCGGCACCGCCGCCGACCCAGGTCTCGAACAGCTCTTCATAGCGACCAGTGCGGATCTGCTGGTGGACGAAGAGGTTGAGGTAGTTCAGCAGGCCGTATTCCTGGCGTAGGGCGATCAGGCCAACGTAATCGACGAGGTAGGGCGCTTCGCCAGCGATGGTGAAGCCTTGGAAATTGCCTTCGTTGATGGTTGCCGCAGCTACGGTGCCAGTAACGACGGTGGCGTCGATCTGGCCCTGCTGAAGCGCGAGAAAGACGTCGGCCTGGCTCTGGAAGGTCCGGAACGAGCCGCCGGCATCCCATTCGTTGAAGTCTTCTTCGAGCGCGATGGCTTCAAAGACACCAGCGACAGAACCGAGGTTCATGCCTGCAAGGTCTTCATAGCTTTCGATGCCGGTGTCTTCGCGGGTCAGGACGACGTTGTTAAAGGCGAAGTAGGGGATGGAGAATCCGATGGTCTTGGCGCGTTCGAGCGTATCAGAGGTGGACGCGACGCCCACATCAGCGCGGCCCGAGATCAGGGCCGGGATGCGATCGGGGAACGGGGTTTCGACGATCTCAGCGGTGACGCCAAGCGCGGCGGCGAGATCGTTGCAGGTGTCGACGTCAAAGCCGACGGGTTCGTTATTGTCATCGCGCGAGCCCATGGGCGGGAAGTCGAGCGTGACGGCGCAGCGCAGGACGCCCGAGGCGATGATGTCATCGAGCTTGTCGGCGACGGCCGGAGTGGCGGCGGCAAGGCTGAGCGTTACCGATGCTGCTGCGATCAAGGCAGGAAATTTCATGGATGGTCCCTCTCTCTTTGAGCAGTTGAGTGCACGGAGAGATAGACCCCGGACAGTGCCGCAAGCCGAATTCCCCTTGCATCATATTCCCTCTGCCGACCACTGCGGAGCCGGCTTAACATTACGTTTGCATAATCGGATCCAATCTACAATATACTAATTTGGGTAAAGCTCGACCGCCGACGCATTGAGGCCCCAATGATGCGATGGAACAGTTGGGCGGGGATTTTGCAGAGAGGCTGAATTGGCTACAGCTTTGAAAGTAAAGGCATTTGATCTTGGCAAGCAGGCGTCTTCGGCCGATGTGATCTATGATGCGATGCGCGATGCGATCATCCGCGGGGAGATTGAAGAGGGCGAGCCGCTACGCCAAGATACCATTGCGCAGATGTTCAACGTGTCGCGCATTCCGGTTCGCGAGGCTATGCAGAGACTCGAGGCGCAGGGGCTTGTGGTGTCTGAGCGGTACAAGGGCGTCGTAGTAGCGTCGCTATCCTACGACCAGATCACCGAGATATTTCAGTTCCGGGCGCTGGTCGAGCCGACGGTGATCGAGATGGCGGTGCCGCTGATGAGTGATGAATCGCTGGAAACGGCGCAGCAGTTCTGCGACGCGTTTGCCGCCGAGACCGACCCGATCCGCTGGGGCGACCTCAACCGCGATTTTCACAACTCGCTCTATAGGGATTCCGATAAGGCATTCTTCCTGTCGATGATCGACAAGACCAATGACCTGGTCGAGCGCTATGTGCGGCTAGTGCTCTATCTCACGCAGGGAATGCGGTACGCCGTGCAAGAGCATCAGGCGATCCTCGATGCGTGCAAGGCGCGCAAGCCCAAACTGGCGGCGGACTTGACGCGCAACCATATCGACACCGCCAGCAAGACGCTGGTGAGCTATTTGCGCGAGCACCACAAATAGCCGCCGGCCGGGGTTAACGTTCTGTCCCGCAGTACCTAGATTGGCTCCCTGTCTTTATCCCGGAGCCTTTTATGCCAAAACTGTTCGATTCCATTTCTATTGGTGGCCTCACGCTGGACAACAGCATCGTGATTGCGCCGATGTGCATGTACTCGGCGAATGATGGGCAGATGAACGAGTGGCATCTGATCCATCTCGGGCATCTGGCCATGTCAGGCGCGGGCATCTTGACCATTGAGGCGACCGCCGTAGTGCCCGAGGGGCGCATTACCTATGGCGACGTCGGGCTTTACGACGACGCGACCGAGGTGGCGATGGGGCGGGTGCTCGAGGGGATTCGCAAATGGTCGAAGATGCCGATCGCCATTCAACTCGCCCATGCCGGCCGCAAAGCGAGCAGTGATCTGCCGTGGTTCGGCGGCGCCCAGATTGCGCCCGATACCGACAATGGTTGGCAGACCGAGGCGCCGTCGAATGTCGCCTATACCGAGGGGCATGTTGCGCCTGTTGCGCTGGACGATGCGGGGCTGGAGCGGCTGCGCAAGGCGTTTGGCGCGGCGGCGCAGCGGGCCGGGCGGCTGGGGATCGACCTGATCCAGATCCATGCGGCGCACGGGTATCTGCTGCATGAATTTCTGTCTCCGATTTCCAATAAGCGCACCGACCAGTATGGCGGATCGCTTGAAAACCGCATGCGGTTTCCGCTGGAAATCTTTGATATTGTACGAGCCAATTTTCCCGCCGAGCGGCCGGTGACGGTTCGGGTTTCGGGGAGCGATTGGGTCGAGGGCGGCTGGGATGGCGAACAGACCGCGCAGTTTGCCAAGGCGCTCGAAGCACGCGGGTGCGCGGCGATCCACGTCTCGAGCGGGGGCAATCATCCCAAGCAGGCCATTCCTGTCGGGCCCAATTATCAGGTGCCGTTGGCAAGACAGGTAAAGGAAGCCGTCTCCATGCCGGTGGTGGCTGTGGGACTGATCACCCAACCGGAACAGGCCGAGGCGATCGTTTCCACGGGCGATGCCGATATGATCGCGATTGCGCGCGCTGCGCTCTACGATCCGCGTTGGCCTTGGCATGCCGCGGCGGCGCTGGGGGCGCAGGTGACGGCGCCTCCGCAATATTGGCGTTCGCAGCCGCGGCAGTTTTCCAATCTGTTTAAGACCGGAAAATAGCTAATCAGGCCCTCACCCAGTTGGGGAGCATGTCGCCGTGAGCTGCGATGAGATCATCGACCAGTGACCAGATCTGGTCGAGATCGAGCTCTGTGGCTGTGTGAGGGTCCATCATGGCGGCATGATAGATATGCTCGCGGTTCTCCGTGATCAGCGCATGGACGGTCAGTTCCTGCACGTTGATGTTGGTGCGCATCAAGGCCGTCAGTTGCGGGGGCAGTTCGCCGATATGGGTGGGCTGGATGCCGTTGGCGTCCACGAGGCACGGGACTTCGACGGCGCAGGCGTCGGGCAGTGAGGTGATGGCGCCGTTGTTGCGGACATTGCCGTATATGACGGCGGGTTCGCCTGTCCAGACGGCGTTGACGATGGAAGACGCGTATTCGTGGCTTTCCTCGACCTCGATGGTCTCGGCCTTGCGATAGTGCTCGGCCTGTTCGGTCCAGCGTTCGATCTGTTCGACGCAACGCTTTGGGTATTCGTCGAGGGGGATGCCGTATTTTTCGATCAGATCCTCGCGGCCCGATTTGATGAACCAGGGCACGTATTCGGCAAAGTGTTCGGAGCTTTCGGTGACGAAATAGCCCAGCCTCGTCATCATGTCGTAGCGCACCTTATTGGGGCAGCGCGGGTTCCAATGGCTGGGTTTGGGGATATTTCCGGCGCGGTAACCGGCGAGGAGGTCGGGGTAGAGATTTTTGTGCGACCCGTCGGGCTGGCGCTGCTCGAAATGGAGATAGAAGGCCATGTGGTTGATGCCGGCGGCCTTGTAGCGCAGGGAGGCATAGGGGATGTCGAGGTCGCGGGCGAGTTCGAAGGCCGTGCCCTGCACCGAATGGCAAAGGCCGACCAGGCGGATGGCGGGAAATTTCTCGGTGATAGCCCAGGTGTTGATGGCCATGGGGTTGACGTATTGGAGCAGGATGGCGTCCGGGCAGAGATCCTGCATGTCGGCGCAGATTTTCCAGAGATGCGGTACCGTGCGCAGGCCGCGCATGATGCCGCCCACCCCGAGCGTATCGGCGATGGTCTGGCGCAGGCCGAAGCGTTTTGGCACTTCGAAATCGATGACTGTCGAGGGCTCGTAGCCACCGACCTGGAAGGCGACGACGATGAAATCGGCGCCGGCCAGCGCGGCGCGCTGGTCGGTGTGGGTGGTGATTTCGGCGCGAGCATCAAGCGACTTGATGAGCTTGCCGACCACCATCTCGCTATCGGCGAGACGGTGGGGATCGATATCCATCAGCGCGATGCGCGCGCCCTTGAGCGCCGGGCGGTGCAGGATGTCGCCGATGATGTTTTTCATAAAGACCGTGGAGCCGGCCCCGATGAAGGCGATTTTGGGAGAGGCCATGCCTAGCGCTTTCCGTCGCGTAACCAGAGGATATCGTCCTCAGTCAATGTGATGTCGAGCGCCTCTAGACTGTCGTCAAGCTCAGCAAGCGTGCGCGGGCCGATCAGCGGGATCAAGGGGAAGGGCTGGTTGAGGCAATAGGCCAGCGCCACGTGGATGGGTTTTTTGCCAAGCTTTTGCGCAAGTTCGATCGCGCGGTCGCGGCGGGCGAAATTGGCGTCGGTGTACCACGTCTCGACCAGTTCTTCGTTGTCGCGCCTGCCGCGTCCGGCCCGGTCGGTGAAAAAGCCCCGGCCCTGGCTCGACCATGCGAAATTGGTGACCTGGCGGTCGGTGAGCCAGTCGCGCCATTGATCGTCAGATGAGGCGACGCAGCCGGGCCAGAGGGGCTTTTGCATCTCTGCGAGCGAGAAATTGTTCGAGAGCGCCGATGGGGCGGTCTTGCCGGCGCGTCTGGCGTAGGCGACGGCCTCGTCGAAGCGCTCGCGGGTCCAGTTCGAGCCGCCGAACGGGCCACGGATGCGGCCCTTACTGACCTCTGCGTCCATAGCGTCGACGAATTCGTCGACGGGCACGTCGGTGTTGTCGCGATGCATGAAATAAACGTCGACATGGTCGGTCTTGAGTTTGGAAAGGCTGATGTCGAGCTGTTTGGCGATGACGTCGGGGTAGGTCAGGGGCGAGTGGGCGCCCTTGCCGATGAGCACGACATCGTCGCGGACGCCGCGTGATGATTGCCAGTCGCCGAACAGGGTTTCGGTGATGCCGTTGCCGTAGATGAAGGCAGTGTCGAAGGCATTGCCGCCTTTTTCGTAATAGGCATCGAGGAGGATGGCGGCGCTGGAGAAGGAGCGGAAATCCTCAAAGCCGAGGGCGAGTTTGGAGATGGGTTTTTCAAGGCCCGGAATGGCGACGCGGGCGATGCGGTCGCTGCGCTTGGCGAGGGTGTCACCCGTGAGCGTTTTGGTGCGCAGGGTCGGCTTTTCGATTTCGTATTCGAGGCCGGCGGTTTGGCGCCATTTGTCGAGGGTGCGGAGGTTGCCGAGTGTATCGTCCCAGCTCATGCCCGGGGCGTCGAATTCACTCTTGCCATTGAGGATCGCCTGGCTGGCGGCTTCCGCCTCGAAAGCATAGAGCCATCCGGCTTCCGAAACCTCGATGGGTTCATGCTTTCCGTCGGTGCGGATGATGTCGATTGTCGCCGTGCCGCCCTTGTGGCCGGTGGCGAACCAGAAATTGGCGATTTCGATGCGGCCCTTCGTGCCCAGGATGCGCAAGACGTTGTCCTGGGCCAGCGAGATGGAGCATGAGACTTCGGCAAGGATGCCGCCGGGGAATTTGAGCACCGCTGCCGCCCATTCGTCGACGCCCGACTGGCCCAAATGGGCAACGCCAGAGACGGTTTCAGGTTCGACAAAGGGCTTGCCCTGGGTCGCGCCGGCGATGAGGCGGGCCATGGAGACCGGGTAGCAGCCGACATCAAGTATGCCGCCGCCTGCGAGATGGTTGGCGTAGAGGCGGTGGTCCGGGTCAAAGCGTGGCATGGCGTAGCCGAAGCTCGACTTGATGGCGCGAACGTCGCCGATTTCACCGGACGCGATCAGGTCGATCAGCTTTTGCGTCATTGGGTGAAGGCGGTACATGAAGGCCTCGCCCATAAAGGTCCTCGCCTTGCGCGCGGCATGAAACATCGCGTCGGCCTCAAAGGCGGTAAGGCCCATGGGCTTTTCGCAGAGAACGTGCTTGCCGGCCTGGGCGCCCTTGATGGCCCATTGGGCGTGCTGGGGATGGGGCGTTGCGATATAGACCGCGTCGATGTCGGGGTCGGCGAGCAGCGCGTCATAGCCATCGTGCACGCGCACGCCGGGGAAATGCTCGGCGTAGTCTGGCTTGTCGGGGTTGCGGGCGCCGAGGGCTACGAGCTCGCCCGATTGGCTGTGGGCGAGGCCGCCGGCGAAGGCGCGGGCGATGGAACCCGGGCCAAGAATGCCCCAGCGGACTTTTTGCTGTTGCGACATGGATATTGGTCTCTTTCTGCGGTGACAGCGTTGTTAGCGGATCCGGTCGCCGGCGCTATCGAAGAGATAAGCGCGGGCCGGAGGAATGGTAATTGTGAGCTCGGTCTTGCCCATTTCCGATCGCGACTGCTCGCGCTCGATGATCAATTGCTCGCCGGTTGCCATATTGGCATAGACGAAACTTGTCGCGCCGAGATGTTCGGCCACATCGACGTTGACGGTCAAGCGGGTGCCATCACCATCGGGGCCTCCGAAATGTTCGGGGCGGATCCCGAGGGTGACGGCGTCGCCAGTCTGGAACGCCTGTCTGACGGGTAGTGTGAGGCGGGCGCTGCCGTGGTTGTCGGTTTCGATGGTGACGGACCCCGGGGTGGTATCGACAACTTTGGCGGCCATGAAATTCATGCGCGGGGAGCCGACAAATCCGGCGACGAAGCGGTTGGCGGGGTCGTCGTAGAGATCGAGCGGGGCGCCGACCTGTTCAACGCGGCCATCGCGCAGGACCACGATCTTATCGGCGAGCGTCATGGCCTCGGTCTGGTCGTGGGTGACATAGATCATCGTCGTGCCCAGTTCCTTGTGCAGCCTGGCGATCTCGACGCGCATCTGGACGCGCAGTTCTGCGTCGAGATTGGACAGGGGTTCATCGAATAGGAAGACGTCCGGCTCGCGCACGATGGCGCGACCGATAGCGACGCGCTGGCGCTGGCCCCCCGAAAGCTGTTTGGGGCGGCGGGCAAGCAGGGGTTCGATCTGGAGGATCGAAGCGGCTTTGGTCACGCGGCGGGCAATATCATCTCGGGGCTTGCCGTTCATGCGTAGGCCGAACGAGAGGTTCTGTTCGACCGTCATGTGGGGGTAGAGCGCGTAGGACTGGAACACCATGGCGATGCCGCGGTCGGCGGGCTCGACGTCGTTGACCGTCGTGCCGCCGATGGAAATTTCGCCGCCCGAAATGTCCTCGAGGCCCGCGATCATGCGCAGGAGGGTGGATTTCCCGCACCCCGATGGGCCGACGAAGACGACGAATTCGCCATCGTCAACCGTTAGATCAACGCCATGGATGACTTCGACCGCGCCGAAGCGCTTCTGGACATTTGAAAGGGTCACGCCGGACATGGAAGCGCTCCTATTTGATGGCGCCGGCGGCGATGCCGGCGACGAAATGGCGTTGAAGCACGACGAAGGCGAAGAGCATGGGGAGCGTGAGGACGACGGCCCCGGTCATGATGCCGCCCCATGAGACGCGGGTGAGACCGATAAGCGAGCCCAGCGCCACGGGCGCGGTCATCATGTCGGGGCGATTGTTGATCAGCAGTGGCCAGAGATAATTGTTCCAGCTCGCCAGAAATAGAATGATGCACAGCGCTGCAATGGTCGGGCGGGCCATGGGCAGGGCGACGCGCAAAAAGATCTGCCATTCTTTGACCCCCTCGACGCGGGCGGCGTCGAAGAGTTCGCCCGGCATCATGGAGAACGATTGGCGCATGAAGAGGACGCCGAGAGAATTGAACAGCGGCGGCACGATCAGCGCGAACCACGTGTTGCCCAGCCCGAAATCGCGGGCGACCATGATGAACTGGGGGATAACGACGACGAAATAGGGCAGCGTCAGGGTGCCGAGGATGATGGCGAGGACGACGCCCTTACCAGCGAAATTGTAACGCGCCAGCGCCCAGCCGGCCATGGAGGTCAAAAAGACCGAGACGACGGTATAGACCGTCGCGACGACGATCGAGACGAAGACGGTGCGCAAAAAACCGGTGTCGGCTTGGAGGAGTGCGAAATTGTTGGCGAACTGGTCGGACGGCAGGAGGACGAGGTTCGAGGAGAAGATCGCGTTTTCCGGCTGGGTGGAAAAAACGATCATCATCCAGATGGGAAACAGCCAAATGAGTGCCAGCGGCACCAAGACGGCGTGCAGGCCGACGGTGCGCAGAAGTGTGGTCTGGGATTTCGATCTCATTTGGGATCCCTCCCGAGCCAGAAGTTGATCACGGAGATGACGATGGCGATCGCCGCGATGGTGTAGGCGACGGCGGAGGCGTAGCCGAAATTGAGGACTGTGAAGCCCTGGCGGTAAAGGAACAGCCCAAGGGTTTCGGTCGCGCCGCCCGGACCGCCGCGATTGGTGATCAGGAACGGTTCGGCAAAGAGCTGCATGGTGCCGATGACAGAGAGGACCACGCAGACCAGGATGATGGGGCGCAGCAGCGGCAGGGTGATGAAAAAGAACTGCCTGGTCTTTGAGACCTTGTCGAGCGTCGCGGCCTCATAGACGTCCTCGGGGATCGATTGCAGGCCCGAGAGTATGATGATGGCGTTGTAACCCACCCAACGCCAGGTGACGGCCGTAATGATCAGCGCCATGGCGGCTGTCGGGTTCGAACTCCAGGAAATCGGCGCGACGCCGACAAGGGCGAGCAGTTTGTTGATGACGCCGAAATCGGCCTGGAACATCAGGCGGAACACGGCGGCATAGGCGACTTCGCCGACAACGACCGGGGCGAAGAAGGCAAAGCGCATGATGCCGCGAGCCTTCAGGAGATGAGAGTTCAGCAAGACGGCGAGGAGCGTCGCCAGCGCGATCATCACGGGCACCTGGATGACCAGGATGATCATCGTGTTCTTGAAGGCGTTAAAGAACGCCGGGTCGATTATCAACCGCCCCCAATTGAAGGTTGGGTTGAAGGTCCAGGGTTGAACGCGGGTCGAGAGGAATGAGAGATAGAACGAATAGATGATCGGCCAGACCCAGAAGGCGGCGAAGATCAACAGATAGGGCGTCAGAAATCCGTACGCCGTTCGCGTCGTTGCGCGCATGGCCTTGCTCCTCCTTTGTTGGAGCGCGGGCCAGACGGTCCGCGCTCCAGATTGCGCCTCTTGGGAGAGGGATTATTCGGCGATCGGCAGGCCGGTGACCAGTGCGATCTGGCTGGCAGCGTCGTCGAGCGCGGCTTGGGCACTTTCGAATCCACCATTGATATACTGGGTCTGGGTAGCCTGGATGATGGCCTGGGCATCGCCGAAGAAGGGCGTGCCGCGGCTGGGGACGACGCGGTCGAGCGTGCCCAGGATATCGACCCAGATGGCCTGGTCACCCCAGAAGGGCTGGCCTTCCTCGACGTAAGGGTCGTCGAGCGCCGAGAGCAGGGACGGGACGAGGCCGAACACGCGCAGCATCGTCACCTGGCCCTCGTTGGTGCCCAATGTGTAGTTCACATAGGCCCAGGCGGCTTCCTTGTTATCGGAAGTGTTGGTGATCGAAAGGGCGGAGCCACCGAGGTTAGCGGCACGCGGGCCGTCTTCGGTCACCGACGGCATTTCGTAAACACCCCAAAGGCCCTCCTGTTCGGGGGCGTTTGAGCGAATGGTGCCTTCGTACCAGCCGCCAAAGAGTTGGCTGGCGACGGTTTCGGCGCGGATCGCCTGGATGCGTTCATCCCAGTTGCCGGCGACGAGGATGCCGGCGTCTGCCATCTCCTTGACCGCTTCGAGTGCTGCGACGCAACCGGGCTGGTTGACGGCGATGGCATCGCCCTCGCCGGTAAAGTAGCCGCAGCCCTGCTCGTTGGCGAGCATGCGGAACCATTCGGTATCACCGTTGAAATCGGCCTGGCCCATTACGACGCCCGGATTGGCTTCGGCGATGGCTTGCCCGGCTTCGATGAAGTCGCCCCACGTGGTTATGGATTCCGGATCGACGCCGGCGTTTTCATAAAAGTCGCGGCGGTAGAACATGGCGACCGGACCGGAGTCCCAGGGCATGCCGTAGGCGACATCGCCGACTTCGAGTTCGGTGCGTTTGAAGTCCGGGAAGCCGGAGGCCATTTCCTCTGTGTAGCCCAGGTCGCGGAGATTGGCGAAACAGTCGGGGAACTGGTTCCAGAAGATTTCTGCTTCCCCGTTCTCGATCGATATGATGTCGGGCAGGCCTGAGCCGCCGGCGGCGCAGCCGGCCAGGGTGCGGTCGAAGACCTGCTGGTTGCCAAGGTCTTCGACGGTGACGGTCACATCGGGATATTGGGCGTTGAAGCCCTCGATTGTCGATTGCAGAGACGAAGCGGCAACGTCCCAGCTCCAGATCGTGATCTCGCCAGATTGCGCGAGAGCACCTCCCGTCATGCCGAGGACAAGCGCAAGCGATGCGCATCCCAGTGTTGGACGCATTGATATTCCTCCCATTTGTGTTGCCCGATTGCCGGGCTGATCCTAGACTAGCCCGTTCAGAGCCGGCGTCTCACGAAAAGGGAAGAGGGAGTCGTTGGAAAGTAAGATCGGTCAAAAACGCTACTGGAACCCGCTCAAGAGTACAGTCGAGAGCGTACCCAACCAACTTGTGATCAGCCACGAGCAGCCCGGCATCATGTCGACGGCGCACTGGCATGCGCAGGTCGAGATCAACTATGTTTTCTCTGGCTCGGTCGATTATCAGATGCAAGGTCACACAGTGCATCTCGAGGCGGGAGACGTTTGCCTCTTCTGGGGCGGTCTGCCCCATCAAGTGGTCGATACGGGAGATGATGCGATGTTCATCGCGATCCATCTGCCGCTGGTGCATTTCTTCAGGCTGCGGCTGCCGGTCGATATCCAGCAAAAGCTGATGCGCGGCGCAACGCTTCTGGCCGGGAAGCGCGATGCCGGGGACGATCAGTCCTTTGCGCGCTGGTCGGACTACCTACGCTCAGACGACGGGGTGCGGGTCAATCATGCGATCGATGAACTGCTTTTGCGGATCGAGCGCATCCAGTTCGACAGCTACCGGCTCGTCGATGCGGCAACGACCGATACGGCGCCGCTCGAAGCGCCCGACAGGCAGAGCTTTCACAATATCGGCGAGATCTGCGCCTATATCGCCGATAACTTCCGTCACGACATCGATTCGAGCGCCATTGCGTCCTGTGTCGATATCCATCCCAAATACGCGATGAGCATGTTCAAGAAATCGACAGGAATGACGCTCAACGAATATGTGAGCCTGTTGCGGTTGTCCTACGCGCAGGCCATGCTGATGCGTGACGACGTCAATGTCTTGCAGGTGGCCATGGATTCCGGGTTCGGATCGCTTTCAGCGTTCAATACGAGTTTTCGCAAGCTGGCGGGGATGAGCCCGACAGACTATCGCCGCTCGGCGCGGGAGCGGACGGCTTGAGGGGCGCAAGTCCCGCCGCAATCGACTGTGTCACTTGGAATGTACACCGTGGACGGGGCAATGACGGGCAGTTTCTGCCCGAACGCGTCCATTTCGCCATCGAGACCGAGATCGCCCCGCTCCGGCCCCATGTGCTGGCACTGCAGGAGGCGGACCTGGAAACGCTGCCACAGGCCGGTTATCTCGATATCGGACGGATCGGGGCGGCGGTGGGACTCGACTATGCGCAGGCGCAGGAGAGTTTGCGCAGGGATCCGGCTTCAAGCGGGTTTTTTGGGTCGGTTCTATTCCTACATCCCGACTTCACCATTACTGCGACCCATGTCATCGACCTGCCGGGCCATTGGCATCGGGGTGCGGTCGCAATGGAAACGATCTGGCAGGGGCGCGACGTGCGGATCGTAACTGGCCATTTTTCCCGGCTCGATCTGATCCGGATGGCGCAGATGCGCACGCTGGGCCAATTCATTCTCCGACGGCCGCAGATGCCGACCGTGCTCATGGGGGACATCAACGACTGGCGCTATTGGCGCGCGCCCTCGCTGCGCAAGACGATCGTGGGGCGACGGTTCGAGGGTCCGAAAAAGCCGACATTCCCGATGGAGCGGCCCTTCCTGCCGCTGGACCGGATCATGAGCGATGTTCCCGGGGCGGTCGTGCAAACGCGTGTGCTCGACGGGACGGCGATCCGGGTCGGGTCGGATCACCGGCCCCTGTGGGGGCGGGTAACGCTGGATTAGCGACGTAGCATTGGGGCCATGCGGGTGAAGACGCCGTCGCGCCGGAGCAGGGCGTGATAGAGCGCCGCGCCGATATGGACGACGATCAAAAGGACAAGCGGAAACCGCGCGGTGACGTGGATGGCCTGCGCAGTGTCAGCCAGATCCTCGTTAGGGGCGACCAGATGGGGGATGCCTATGGCATCGAAAAGCTCGAGCGGGTAGTCGCCGGCGGTGACATACACATAGCCCGAAATCGTCATGACGAGCAGCAGGACATACATGGCGATGTGGGTGCCTGTGGCGATCGTCCGC
Source organism: Pelagibacterium luteolum (assembly GCF_900100665.1). Lineage (GTDB taxonomy): Bacteria > Pseudomonadota > Alphaproteobacteria > Rhizobiales > Devosiaceae > Pelagibacterium > Pelagibacterium luteolum. The sequence continues at coordinate 298,340 of NZ_FNCS01000001.1, read as the reverse complement.
TGGAAGGTCGGCACCGAAGCGGGGAGCGGTGGGGGCGGATTGAAGACCCGATAGGCGATGCGGATCACGACCAGCAGGAAGATGATCACCCCGAGATTTTTGTGGTAGATGAACAGCGCATCCTGGGTGCTGCGCGGCAGGTCTTCCTGAAGCATCATGACGCCGACCGGGATGGTTGAAATCACGAGCAGGGCTACGATCCAATGCAGCGCGATTGCAAACGGGCGATAGGGGCGGGGGTGATCTGTTGTAGCCATTTTTTCGTTCATCCCTAAGAGGATATCGCTGGCGCAGTCTGGGTCGGCGATGACAATGTTACAATTGCTTGACAGTTCCGTGAATGGTGGATTTCGTAATTTGATGCACAATACGGATGTCGGGCACCCTTCAGATCATGTTGTCGCGCAGGGTATGGCCGGTTCGAACCGCGGCGTGACTCTGCGGTTCATGGCGTTTGCCCTCGCGCTGCTCGGGGCCGTGGTGGCTCCCCTGAGCGCGGTCTTGGCACCGCAGCCAGGGTGGATCGGGCTGGCCGGGAGCACATTCCTCTTAGGGGCCATCGTGACCGCGATTGGCATGGACAGGCACTATCCCCATGATCGTCTGGGTCTAGCCAATATGATCAGCCTTTTGCGGATGGCCATGGTGTCGCCGCTGGTGCTGATCATTGCCATGCCGGGGCTTCTCGCCGAGGCGCGGCTCGCCTGGGGAGTACTGGGCCTCGCGGTGGTGTCGCTTTCGCTCGATGGGGTGGACGGGTTTTTTGCGCGACGGCAGGGGTTGTCCTCCCGGTTCGGAGCGCGGTTCGATGTGGAAGTGGATTCGCTTTTCGCGCTGTTGCTGGCTGTGCTGGCGTTCCAACTCGACAAAGCCGGTGCTTGGGTCTTGATCCTGGGTCTGGCGCGCTATCTCTTTGTTGCCGCCGGCGCCATCTGGCCATGGCTGATGGCCGATCTGCCTGAGCGGTTTTCGCGCAAGGCCGTGTGCGTGATCCAGATCGGGGTCCTAATCGCGCTTTTGGCGCCGATCGTTGTCGCGCCGGTCTCGCTCGTGCTGGCCGGACTGGCGAGCCTGCTGGTCGCGTGGTCGTTCGCAGTCGATATCGTCTGGCTGGCGCGGCGTCGCGCATGATAGCTCTTGCAAGGCGTTTGCCAGTGCTCCTTGCGGCGGCGCTTGTTATCCACCTCGTCCTGATCCAACCAAACCATCCCCGGGCCATGACCTGGGATGCCCTGCGGCTGTTTCCGCTCGAGCTCGTGTTCATCCTGCCGCTGTTCATCGCACTGCCGGCGGGGCATTTCGTGACGCGGATGGTACGGATACTGCTCGTTGCTGTGCTGGTGGTCCTGTCGCTGCTCAAGGTGGCCGATTATGCTCTGTTCGTCGCGTTCGGGCGGAGCTTTAATCCGCTTGTCGATCTCAATCTGATCGAAGCTGGTATCCGGCTTCTGGCGGGCTCGATCGGAGCGGTGCTGACCACGGGGATCGTGGTTGCGGGCGTTTTGGCGCCGTTCGTTCTGGCTGGGGCTTTGTGGTGGGCGACGGGCGTCTGGTCGCGGGTCGAGCCGGGACGCGTCGTTCGAGTATTGGCCGGGGGCATTGCCGCGCTGGGGCTGGCGGTCAGCGTTGCAGATATCGGCGATGTGCGTGGGGCCTGGGATTTGCCGCTCGATCCTTCGGGCACCGCCTTTACCGCGCGCGTGGCCCTGGAGCGCGTGACGGCTTATCAGGGACTGTTTGCCCAATTGGCCGCCTTCCGCACGGCCGCTGCGGACGATCCTTATGCCCAACTTGCCACTCCGCTTGATCGGCTGGAAGGGCGCGATGTGGTGATCGTCTTCGTTGAGAGCTATTCGCGGGCCAGCTTTGACGATCCGTTCAATGCCGGCGTGCATCAGCCGACACTGGCCGAGGGTGCAGCAAAGCTGGAGGCCGCGGGACTTTCCATGCGGTCGGGTTGGGTGACCTCGCCGATTGCCGGAGGGCAGAGCTGGCTGGCGCACGGCACGCTCGCATCGGGACTGACGACGTCGAACCAGGCGCTCTACTCGGCCATGCTGGCGAGTGACCGCATGACGCTGTTCGACTACGCAACCAAAGCCGGGTACGAGACCGCTGCGGTGATGCCGGCCATCACCCTGCCTTGGCCCGAAGCACGGCTTTTGGGGTTCCAGAGCGTCTATCCGGCCAGAGATCTGGGGTATGGGGGCCTTCCATTCAACTGGGTAACCATGCCGGACCAATTTACGCTCGCCGCGTTCGATAGGCTGTTTTCCGAGCGCAAGACGCCGTATTTTGCCCAGCTCGCTTTGATCTCGTCGCACGCCCCCTGGGTGCCGGTGCCCGAGATGGTCGATTGGGACGATGTCGGCGACGGCTCGATTTTCAATGCGATGGCGACATCTGGCGAGCCGCCATCGGTCGTGTGGCAGGACCGGCAGCGGATCCGTGATCAGTACCGGCTGGCGATTGACTATTCGCTGGAGACGCTTCTGGATTATGTGGCACGATCGCCAGAGAGCGGCGAGCGGTTGACGATTGTCCTCGGGGATCATCCGCCGACCCCGTTCGTCGCTGGTATCGAGGGGCGCGACGTGCCCATGCATGTGATCGGGCCTATCGATCTTGTGGATGCCATAGGGGCATGGGATTGGAGCGAGGGGCTCGTGCCGGGCTCCGATGCGTCGTCCTGGCCGATGGCCGGGTTCCGAGACCGATTTCTCGATACGTTTACGACGCAACGTTCTGGTGACGCCGATGGCTAGTGCGAGCACTTTGGGGCGCGCTTGGCCGGTTATGGCGCGGGTTGCCGTGCCGTTGGTGCTTTTGGCGCTGATCTGGTCGCTTGCCGATGCAGAGGATGCGCTGGGGCGTTTGCGGGGCGTCGAATGGAGTTGGGTGGTTGCTGCTTTCGTAGCACTCAATCTCCAGACCGTGCTCTCAGCGTTGCGCTGGACATGGGTTTCCGATGCGCTGGGTGCGCCATTGGCGGCGCGCTGGGCGATCGCGGAATATTATCTGGCGCAGTTGATCAACCAGACGGTGCCGGGCGGCGTCGTCGGCGATGCGTCGCGTGCCGTGCGGGCCCGCGAGCAAGGCGGGCTAAGCCTGTCGGCCCAGGCCGTGGTCATCGAAAGACTGGCCGGACAAATGATGCTGTGGAGCGCCCTGGCGCTGGGGGTTGGGATTTCGGTCCTTACGCCTGGCGGCATCGCATGGCCGCTTGGCCAGACTCGGACGCTGGCGGTTGCCGGGGCTATTGTTGTGGCGGTTGGTGTTGGGCTCTGGCTGTGGGGGGAGCGCGTGGGGTTTCTCAAGCGCTTCGGTGCGGCCATGGGGCAGGCACTGACGGCGAGAGCGGTGCGCTTGCGGCAGGCGACGATCGGGGTCGCAATCGTCCTCTGTAATCTGTTCAGCTTCGCTTTTGCGGCGCGGGCCACGGGGACCATGCTGTCGATCGAGGCCGTGTTTACGCTCGTGCCGCTGATTTTGACGGCGATGCTGATCCCGGCAACGATTGCCGGATGGGGGTATCGTGAGGGGGCGGCGGCGGCGCTGTTTCCATTGGCCGGCGCAAGTACCGGAGGGGGATTGGCCGCAAGCCTGTTGTTCGGGCTGCTGATGCTGACGGCGAGCCTGCCGGGCGTTTTTGTGCTGATGCGCCGGAAATACGAGCGGCCAAAGAAGGTCCGAGTTTAGCCGTCGACGGCACCGGCTGTAAGGGCCGAAACGATCGACCGCTGCAAAATCAGGAAGGCCAGGATGGCCGGTACCGTGGCGATGAGGCAGGCGGCGGCGAGGAGTTGCGTCGTGCTGGCGGTGGTCGATCCGGCATAATTATAGATGGCCACTGAGATGGGCCATTGGGATTCTTCGGTCAGCATGATGAAGGGGATCAGAAACTGGGACCAGTTCAGGATCATGTTGAGGATGAAGGCCGACGCGATGCCGGGGGCGGAGAGCGGCAGGGTGATGCGCAGGAAGGTTTCGAACGGGCCATAGCCATCAATCGACGCGGCTTCCTCGAGAACGATGGGAACGCCGTCAAAGGCGTTTTTTAGGAGCCAGACAGAAAGCGGGATGCCGACGGCTATATAGATCGCGGTGACGCCGAAATGGCTTTCAAGCAGCCCAAGGCGTCCCATATAGCGATAGAGCGGGATTAGGATGACCAGGCCGGAAATCATCTGGACGGCAAGGATCGCCATCATCACCGTGGATCGGCCCTTAAAGGCAAAGCGCGAAAAGGCGTAGGCGGCGGGGGCTGAGACGACCACAGCGCCCAGCGCTCCGAGCGCAGAAAGCTTGAGCGAATTGCCTAGATAAATAAGGAAGCCCGAGTCGGTGAGGATCTGGGTGAAATTGTCGAGAGTGGGTTTTTCGGGGATGAACCGCGCGGCGCCCAGAAAGATTTCCTGCTGCGTGCGAACGGCCAGCGAGATCAACCAGACGATAGGGATAAGGAAGAACCCCGCGATGGGGATAGCAACGACATAAGTCGCCAGATTGCCGATCCACGAGCCGCGCATAGTCGCCATCAGCGTTTCTCCTCGCGCGGCAGGAACCGGGCGTAGAGCGCGGCAAGGGCCAGCGCGCTCAACAGCAGGACGAGCGAGAGCACGCTGCCGCCGGCCAGATCGAAATTATAAAAGACAGTGTTGTATGTGAAGAGCGACAGCACCTCGGTGGCCCGACCCGGTCCCCCGCCGGTCAGAGAAATTATGGAATCGAAAGTGTTCAGTGTCTGGATGGTAATGAGGATGGCGTTGACCAGAAGCGCAGCACGGAGCTGAGGCAGGGTGATGAACCGGAAGCGGTCCCAGGCGCGCGCGCCGTCGATGGCGGCCGCTTCATAAAGCGTTGGATCGATCGCCCTAAGCGCTGCATAGAGGACGATCATCGAAAACGCGGTACCTTGCCATACATTGGCGATCACCACTGACATCATCGCGTTAGCGGGTGTCGAGAGCCAGGCGACCGTGGGGATGTTCAGAATACGCAGCACCGAATTTATGGCGCCGAAGGGGGATTCAGAAAACAACATCGACCAGATGATGCCGTTGGCGATGCCGGGGATGACCCATGCGGCAAGGACGATGGTCCGTAAAAAAAGCATCCCGGGCAAATTGTTGCGTTCGCCGCGCACGACGAGAAGGGCGATGGCGAGGCCAAACAGGGTCTGGCCGATGACGCTGGCGCCGACGAAAATGACTGTGTTGCCAAGGATGGTCGGGAGAGCGGGGCTCGACAGGACGGCAAAAAGGGCGCGGGTGGAAAAGTTCTCGTCGCTACTGGTCAGCGCGGCGTCGGTAAAGGCGAGACGCAGGGCGTCGAGGACAGGGTAGAGATAGAACAGCCCGATCATCAGCGCGACAGGCGCGAGCCACGGCCACGGACTGGGCCGGCGGACAACGGCGCCCGCGTGCGTTACTGGGGATGGTCTATGGCTCATCAAGGTCTGCGCGCTGGAGTTGAGTAAAGGAGCCGGACCAAATCGCCCGGCTCCTGTTCTTGTCAGATTATTGGCGCGCGTAGGCAGCTTCGATAGCAACCACTGCATCATTGAGAGCCTGTTCTGGCTCCTTGGTCTGCGAGAGAACCTCGCCGAGCATGATCTGGATCTGGGTCGACATTTCCGGATAGATCGCCACGCCTGGACGCGACTGGCCATTCTCTAGTGCCGCAGCGAAGGTTTCAAATTCGGGGCCAGCAAACTCGTCGTATTCGTTGTAAAGCGCTGCGGATGTAGGCAGAAGGCGCTGGAAGGCGTTGCCGGGACCGGCATAGAGCCGGGCGATATCGGCGCAGATTTCCACCTTGGCCGGATCGTCGCTGAGGGCGGCGATCGACCATCCGCCGGTGCCCGTGGCGCGCTGGTCGGGCGTGGGACCGGGGAGTTCGGACACCGCCCACTGGCTGGCCATCTCCTCGGGGAGTGTGCTCTGAAGCTGGGCGTATTGCCAGTTGCCGCCGATAAACATTGCCGTGGTGCCGGCGGCGGCTTCGGCGGTGATATCGTCGTAATTGGTGATCGTGGTCACGCGCTGGGGCGCGGCGCCGGTTTCCACGAGCTGGTCGTAAAAATCGAGCGCGGCGAGGAATTTTTCGCGGTTGTCGCCTTCATAAAAGACCGGCTTGCCCGCGTCGTCGACCAGTTCGCCGCCCTGGGCCCAGAAAAAGGCCAGCCAGTCGAAGGCCGTGCCTTCGGTACGCCCGCCATTGAACAGCAGGCCCTCATAACCGGCCTCGACCGACTGGAGGGCTGCGGCCTGGGTTTCGTCCCAGGTCTGGGGCGCGTCGGGGACGATTTCGGTGTTGCGGTAGAGAACGCGCAGATCGGTGAACCACCAGAGCGCCAGGACATTGCCGTCCTCATCGGTGACCGCATCGCGGACATAGGGGAAGAAATCGGCGATCTCGTCGTCGGTGAGGAAATCGTTCATCGGCGAGAGCACGCCGGCCTCCTTGAAGGTCGCGAGTTGGGCGGAATCGATCATGGCACAATCGGGTCCGCGACCAGCCTGGGCCTGCTCGAGAATGCGGGCCTGCTCTTCGTTGAGATTTCCTGTCTGGAGTTGCGTTTCGATCCGCCAGCCGGGGTGCTCGTTGATGAAATCGGTAAAGAGAGCCTCAAACCCTTCGGCAGTGGCTGGGTCGGCGCTGTAAAGGTCATAGGCCGTCAGGCGGAATGTCAGGACGTTCTCTGCATCGGCTGGGCCAACGCGGTTGCGCGTGATGAGATCGTCTTGGGCGATCGCTGGAAGCGCGGACAAGGTGAGCGCAGTGGCCCCGAGCAGACTTGTGGTTCTTGCCAGAACCGAAGGTAGGGTCTTCATGTCGTCTCCGTGTGTTGAGTTGAGGCACGCTGCTGCACATCTGAACGCAGATATCGGTCACACGATCCCACGTGGCTAATCTCGATCAGGTCCTTGCTTTTTTTACGCATCGCTTTCGGGTCGTGCCGTGTCCGGTCTGGCGGGCAGTTTCAGGGACCGGAGCCCGTACGGTCAAGCGTTCTCATGCCGCCTGCTCATGGTACGGGGTAGGGCGGCGATTGGATCGCATAAACACAACGGTAGCATTGGCTTAACCACATGCGCAGGGCCAAGTTGATGATAGCGGCGGCATAAGGCAGATTTCGTCCTATGGGGCGAGGTGGCGGAGCGGCGACGCGCCGGGCGTGCAAGTCCGGTCATCCTGGTTCAAATCCAGGCCTTGCCTCCATTTTCCTTTCCCGCCGGCACCTTTAGTCCAACGTCTTGTGCGCAGTGCCGCGCGGGGCTATGAGGAACCGTCCTCATCTACGGAATATCGGCGCTCATGATGAAAGCTGGCCAGCCAGACATCAACCTCTTGGTCGATATCGCGCTGGACGCGGGCAAAGTCATCCTGGCGATCTATGGCCGGGCTGAGATCGTCGTTTCGACCAAGGCTGATGCATCGCCGCTCACCGAGGCCGATTTGGCAGCGGAGGCGCTGATTACCGAACGGCTGGTCGCTGCCTATCCCGATATCCCGATCGTTGCCGAAGAGGCGGCCGCTGCTGGGCAATTGCCCGATTGCGGCGCTGAGTTCTTTCTTGTCGATCCGCTTGACGGGTCCAAGGAATTCATTGCCCGAAACGGCGAATTTACGGTCAATATCGCGGTCATCTCAGGCGGCGTGCCGATGATGGGCGTGGTCTATGCGCCCGCGCTTGAGCGCATCTGGTGGGGCGAGGCCGCCACGGGTAGCTTTACGGCACAGGTCGTTGATGGACGTTGCGCCGATATCCGGCCCATCGCCGTACGGGTTCCGCCAGAGCGGGGGCTGACGCTCGTCGGCAGCCGGTCGCATGGGGGCAACGCCGACAGCGCGCGTTTGGCCAAGCTGATAGTGGACGGCTATTCGTCGGTTGGCTCATCGCTCAAGTTCTGCATGGTCGCCGAGGGTCAGGCTGACCTCTACCCGCGCCTCGGACGTACGATGGAATGGGACACAGCGGCAGGCGATGCGATCCTGCGGGCTGCGGGCGGTGTCGTGCTCGACGAAACGGCGACGCCGCTTTCGTATGGCAAACGCAACCAAATCCATGACAGCGACTTCGCCAACCCCCATTTCTGGGCTGTGGGCCATCACGGCATCACCATCCTGATCGCGCCGCAAGACGAGAGCTAACCCTCTGATTGTGCACGCATTGGTCGCGATGCGTCGAAGCCTTCAGATCATTTTGGGTCACGCTGAGTGTGGCCAATCTCACACGCTCGAAAAAGTTTGATTACACCGCGACCACGGGGGCGGATCAACGCGTGTGTTTGGAAGAGATGATGCGCCTCTATATCTCACGGCTTACGTCGATTTTGAGCAGTCACGTCCATTTGTTCGGTTGAAGTTCGTGGGTCACTTTTGTCTTGGTATAAGTCAAATTGAGAAATTAACGCTCTTATACCGGTACTTGGAATCTCGATTTTTCATTCAATCTATTTTTAATGGTTTGATTTCTTCAAATCATATGTAGCAATTTGTCTATTAAAGGAAATTTTTAAATCTAAGAGTCATGTCTTGGTGGAAAATTTGTGCCGTTATGTTTGAACATTAAAGCTGATGGACAATAGATTAATATGACGTTAACTTCACAATAGCTGCGAGGGTAAGCCGATTGGCACGGTCGCCCAGCGCCTGGGGGCGGCCATTCCGCCGGGTGAGCAGCGAATTATCATCAAATGGGCGGGCAGTTGCGGGGCCGCCTCCTCTCCGGTCGTGAGTGGAAGTGGAGACGAAGGTGCAGGAGTTTGAGACAACCTTTCGCCAAGGGGTGAATGGGTACGCGTCGACTGTCGATACGCAATTGCTGCAGGCTAACACCGGCGCCAATCATGCCAATACCGCAGTGCTGGGTGTTGACCGCAATTCCCATGTCCAGGTTTTGCTCAGGTTCGACGATCTGTTTGGGAATGCTGTCTCGCAGGTTCCGGCGGGTGCCGAAATCCTGTCCGCCACGCTAACGCTGCACACCACCAATACTGGAGACGGCGCGACACTGCACAGGATGCTGACCAATTGGTCGGGCAACAGTACATGGTCGAGCACGGGATCGGGCATTCAGACCAATGGCGTTGAAGCGCTAGCCGCCGCCGACGTCAACACAGGTTCGACAAACCTTGGCGCGTCCAATTTTGACGTGACGGCAAGCGTTCAGGCCTGGGCGGGCGGGCAGGCCAATCTGGGCTGGGTGTTCGTTTCGCTAGGGACCAATGGCTGGGATTTCTATTCGGCCCAAGGCGCTACGCCGCCGCAGTTGACAATTCGCTATCGTATCGAAGGCGAGCCTAATACGGCGCCGGTCGCCAATCCAGACACGGTCGTCGTCGATGAGGATGGGTCGGCTACTGTCAATGTGCTCGCCAATGATGCTGATGCCGACGGGGACACTCTTGTGGTGTCAGGCGTCGGCACGCCGGCCAATGGGGTCGCCGTGCTCAATGGGAACGGCACGATAACCTATACCCCGCACGCCAATTTTTTCGGTAACGACAGTTTTTCCTACACGCTGAGCGATGGCAAAGGCGGGCAGTCGACAGGGCAGGTGAGCGTGACGGTCAACCCCGTCAACGACGCGCCCGTGGCGACGGGTGACACCGCTTCGGTCAATGAAGGGGGCAATGTCGTCGTCACGGTTCTAAGCAATGACAGCGATATTGATGGCGATGCGCTCAGCGTCAGTGGCGTAGGGACGCCAAGTAACGGTACGGCGGTCATAAATTCCAACGGGACTATCACCTATACGCCCAATGCCGGCTATACCGGGCCAGACAGCTTCTCCTACACCATCAACGACGGCAAGGGCGGGACCGCGACGGCAAGTGTTGCGGTGACGGTCCATCCGGTCAACGATGCGCCGGTCGCCACCGGCGACAGCGTCTCGGTCAATGAGGACGGTGCGGTCGCCATAGCGGTTTTGGCCAATGACAGCGATCCCGATGGGGATGTGCTGACTGTGACTGGGGTCGGAACGCCCGCGCATGGATTGGCGATCATCAACTCGAACGGTACGATCACCTATACGCCCAACGCCAATTATCATGGGCCCGACAGCTTCACCTATACGATCAGCGACGGCAAAGGCGGGCAGGCGACGGCGAGCGTTTCGGTGACGGTCAATTCTGTCAACGACGTGCCTGTGGCCGATGCGGACGCAGCCAGCGTTATCGAGGGCGGTTCGGTAACCGTGAATGTTCTGAGCAATGACAGCGACGCCGATGGTGATGCGCTCAGCGTCATTGGCGTGGGGACGCCGGCCAACGGCAACGCGGTGCTCAACGGCAATGGCACGATCACCTATACGCCAAATGCCGGCTACACGGGGCCGGACGGGTTCTCCTATACGATCAGCGACGGCAAGGGCGGGCAGGCGACAGCCAATGTCGCGATCACCGTCAATTCGGATACGCCCAACACCGTGCCGGTTGCGACAAGCGACGACACCAGTGTTCTGGTCGACGGCTCGGTGACGGTAAAAGTATTGGCCAATGACTATGATCTCGACGGGGACAGCCTCGCGATCATCAGTGTGAGCGGTCCGGCGAGCGGGTTTGCCGTCGTCAATCCCAACGGCACGATCACCTACACGCCCAATGCCGGTTACTCCGGCCCCGACAGCTTCACTTACACCGTCGCCGACGGCAAGGGCGGCACCGCGGTCGGGTCGGTCAATGTCAATGTGGTCGAGCCCGTTTCGGGCGATGTCGAGCATCAGGTGACCTTCCGACAGGGGGTGAACGGGTATTCGGGGACCGTAGACACCCAGATTCTGCAATCGAATACGGGTGCCAATCACGCCAATACGGCCGTGATCGGGGTGGATCGCGGCACTGATGTCCAAGTGTTGCTGCGGTTCAACGATCTGTTCGGGAATGGGGCCTTCCAAGTGCCGCCGGGATCGGAAATCCTTTCGGCGACACTCACGCTGCAGACCACAAATACCGGCAATGGCGCCACGCTGCACCGAATGCTGACCAATTGGTCCGACACCAGCACCTGGGCGAGCATAGTGTCTGGCGTGCAGACCAATGGCGTGGAGGCGCTGACCGCGGCCGACGTGCGGACCGGTGCGACCAATCTCGGCGCATCGAGCTATGACGTGACGGCAAGCGTGCAGGCCTGGGCCGGCGGCCAGGCCAATCTGGGCTGGGTCTTCGTTTCCCTGGGCACCAATGGGTGGGATTTCTATTCGGCACAGGGGTCGATCCCGCCGCAGCTCACCATTACCTATCGCGCGCCGGGCGGGCAGGAAAACGTCGCGCCAACGGCGGCAATCGATGCAGGCGTGGTCAATGAGGATGGTTCGGTGGTGATCAATCCACTGGCCAACGACACCGACCCGGACGGAGGTACCCTCACGATCGTCGGTATCGGCACGCCGACCAACGGCGTTGCCGTACTCAATTCGAATGGGACGGTGACCTATACGCCGAACGCCAATTACAACGGGCCTGACAGCTTTTCCTACACGATTAGTGATGGACAAGGTGGGACGGCGAGCGGGACGATCACCATCGTGGTCAAGCCCGTCAATGACGCGCCGGTGGCGGCAGGCGACGGCGCCGTCGTGACTCAGGGCGGCTTGGTGGTCGTCGACGTTCTGGCAAACGACAGCGATGTCGACGGCGACGCGCTCAGCGTGATAGGGGTCGGAACGCCTGCGCACGGGATCGCCGTGATTAATAGCGATGGTACAGTAACTTATACGCCCGCTGGCGGGTATTCGGGGTCCGACAGTTTCTCCTATACGATCAGCGACGGCAAGGGTGGAGAGGCGACCGGCACGGCCGCCGTGACGGTGAACGCCTCGGTTCCTGTCAATACGCCGCCCGTTGCCAACCCCGACAGCATATCGGTCAACGAAGACGGCTCGGTGGTTATTTCGGTTCTGGCCAATGACACCGATGCCAATGGACACGCATTGACTGTGACGGGCGTGGGAACGCCAGGCCACGGCACGGTGGTGATCAATGGCAACGGGACGATCACCTACACACCCACCGCCAATTATCACGGGCCGGACAGCTTCACCTACACCATCAGCGACGGGCACGGCGGCGCGGCGACGGGAGCCGTCAGCATTACCGTCAATCCGGTCAACGACGCGCCTGTTGCCAATGCTGACACGATCGCGGTCAACGAAGACGCGGCTGTGGTCATTTCGGTTCTGGCCAACGACACCGATATCGATGGCGACACGTTGACGGTCATCGGTGTGGGAGCCCCGGCCCACGGATCGGCCGTCGTCAATTCCAACGGCACGATCACCTATACACCGAGCACCAACTATAACGGCGCCGACAGTTTCACTTACACGATCAGCGACGGCAAGGGCGGGCAGGCGACAGGGACTGTCAATGTCACCGTCAATCCGATCAACGATGCGCCTGTCGCCAATGCGGATTCCGCTTTCGTGCAGGTGGGGGCATCGGTCGTCGTGCCGGTGCTGCTCAACGATGTCGATGTCGACGGAGACGCCTTGACGGTGACGGGGTTTGCCGTCGCGCCGCAGCACGGGACCGCAGTGGTCAATGGCAATGGCACCGTGACCTATACACCGTCGGCCGGATATGTCGGGGTGGACGCGTTTATCTATACGATCAGCGACGGCAAGGGCGGCTCCGCCAGCGCGACGGTAACGGTCAATGTTACAGAGCAGCCGGACGATCCTCTGCACGCGTCCTATATTGCCACAGCGATTTCGGGCTCGACCAGCGCACGGCATCTGGAGCATTCCAACTCGACCAAGAGCTTTTACTTTGCCGGCGCGTGGTGGGCGATCCTGCCCAATAGCGCCAATTGGTCCATCCACAAATTCAACGGTACGACGCCCGACGAGGGGCAGTTGGGCGGCTGGACGATCAAGAGCACTGCGCTTTTTGCGTCCAACTCGTCCAACCGCGCCGACCTTGCCTGGGATCCGGTTACCGAGACACTTTATGTGATGCAGTACAATAACGGCACGCCGCGCCTTTTTGCGCTCGACTATGCGGCGGGCACAGACAGTTGGGTCGTGGGGTCCAACATCGTACTGGCTGGGTCGGGCGGCGTGCTTTCCGGCAGCCAATGGACGTCCAATATCGAAATGCGGCTCTCGATCGACCAGAACGGAGTCCCGGTGGTATCGGCCATCGGGGCGAGCGGCTCGAGCGCTGGGCTGCATCTGGGGTTTGCAACATCGTCGAACCTTTCGACTTGGGGTCAGGTTCTGCTCGATGCCACGACAGACCGGTCCGGCGGTTCGAACGGCGACAGCAAGGCCGATATCGTTTTCTTCACCCAGGGCGGGGCCAACAAGATTGCTGTGATCTATAGCCGCGATGGCGCAGGGTCGGACAATGACTGGTCGATCGTCTGGCGCGATACGCCGCAATCGGCCGCCGATTACGTTAACGGCTGGCAGAAGGAAGTGATCACCGACGACGTCAATATCGACAACCATATGGCGGCGGTGTCGGATGGGACCACGATCTATGCGGTGATCAAGGACGACGATAATTCGCTCTGGCTGCTCAAGGGACACCCTGGCAATTGGGATGCTCCGCTTCTGATCGTCGAAGGCGGCGCCCATGACCCGAGCCGCCCAGGGATCGTGCTCGACCATACCAATGATCGGCTGTTCATCTACTATCAGGAGTCCACATCGGATCCCGAAGGCGCCGTGTTCCTCAAGGTCACTGACGCAGATAACCCGACATTCGATTCTGACGACATCGGCATGATGATCCTTCAGGGAACCAACGCGTCGCACGACATGCTCGATCCCCAGCGTCCGGCACATGCGGTGGGCACCGATACGGGCAACGAGTTCATCATCCTGGCGAAGAACCAGCAGACAAATACTATCTGGTACAACGACGTTGATCTGGGCTTCGAATATTCTATTGCTTAGGCGGACCTCAATATCTGTTTCTATTCGATAATGACTTTGAGATGGGCTTTTTAACCGGTTTTGCCGCAGCCTAACACTTGCAGATACTAAAGCCATTGCGTGCTGCGGATGGGCATCCGCGGATATGGGCCATTTCGGGAGACCGGGTGGTGGAACGGGTGAGTGGGCCAAGGGGTATGGTTATGAGACTTCGCGGACCCTTTGTGGTTCTGGTCGGCATGAGTGCGATCTCCAACATCCTGATGTTGGCGGGGCCGATCTTCATGCTGCAGATTTACGACCGTGTGCTTACCAGTCGGTCGATCCCCACTCTGGTGGTGCTGACCGCCATGGTGTGCTTTCTCTATCTCTACTACGCGGTGATTGAAGCGCTGCGCAGCCGCATGATGATGAGGATCGCGGCGGTGATCGACCTCCGGATTGCTCCAGCGCTGTTCTCCGCGATGGCAAAGACCGCGAGCGCCGGTGGAGCTGCGGGCGGACCCGATGCGGTGCGCGACGGCGACACGTTGCGCGGGTTCTTGAGTGGGAGCGGGCCGCTTGCGCTGCTCGACCTGCCCTGGCTGCCGGCCTATCTCGCCATCATCTTCGTCATGCATCCCGACCTCGGGTGGCTGGCGACCATAGGCGCGCTGGTAATCCTTGTTTTGATGTTGATCAATGAGTTTGCAACGCGGGGGCCGACGGCTGCTTTGGGCGAAGCCTCTATGAGGCGCCAGCGCTTTCTCGATGGTGTCAGAGCCAATGGTGATGCCGTAAACGTCATGGGCATGGTCGGCCCGCTTCAAGGCCAGCGTAAGTTCCACCAACAAAGCGTGCTGTCGGCGCTGGCGCTGGCGACGGACCGGGGCAGCGCCGTCTCGTCGCTGATCCGCGGGCTGCGTTACCTGCTGCAATCGGGCGTTCTGGCACTGGGTGCCTTGCTGGTGATTGAGGGCCAATTGTCGCCTGGGCTCATGATTGCCGCCTCGATCATCACGGCGCGGGCGCTGGCGCCCGTGGATCAACTGGTCGGGCAATGGCGCGGGTTGCTGATGGCGCGGCAGGCGCTGGCACGTATCCGGGCGGTTCTGGCCTCGGACAAGCGCGGAGCCGGCCTGGGGCAGATGCCCGTGCCCGCCAAAGCGATTGTGGTCCAGAACCTCGCCTCGGGACCCAAGGGGTCACGCGTTCCGCTGGTCACCGGCTTGCAGTTCGAGCTCAAGGCTGGTGATGGCATGGGTATTGTCGGGCCGACGGCGTCGGGTAAGTCGGGCGTGGCGAAATCGATGGTCGGCCTGTGGTCGGGCATGCTGGGCACGCTTCGGCTCGACGGCGCGGCGATCGAGAGCTTTCCGCCTGAGCAGCTGGGTGGGATCGTCGGTTACCTGCCGCAAGCGTTCGGCCTGCTCGACGGCAGTATCGGCGACAATATCGCGCGGTTCTCCGCCTCTCCGGACACGAACGCAATCATCGCTGCCGCGCAGCTGGTGGGCGTGCATGAGATGATCGTCTCGCTGCCCGACAAATATGATACGCGCATCGAAGACGCTGGCGAGCGGTTGTCGTTGGGTCAGCGTCAGCGTATCGGTATCGCGCGAGCGTTCTATGGTGACCCGTTCCTGATCGTTCTGGACGAGCCGCATGCCCATCTCGATGCCGACGGCGATATCGCGTTGACCCGCGCCATCCGGGCGGCTCGGGAGAGGGGTGCCATCGTTGTTGTCGCCGCCAATCGTCCCGGCGCGCTCGAGGCGATGGATAAGGTCCTGGTACTGCAAAAGGGTCGCCAGATCGCATTCGGTCCCAAGGAGCAGGTCCTGGCGCCGCCGGCCAAACCCGTGGCGACAGTTCTCAAGGCTGTGGGAGTGCCGGCATCATGAGTACGATCGCGGCAGGGCAGAGGGTTTTTGCATCGGAAAAGAGCCTCAAGCGCCATAGCGTGCTCGGGTTCGTCCTGGGCGTCTTATTGTTTTCGGCGATGGGCTATTGGGCCTATTCCACCGAAATTTCAGGAGCCGTTTCGGCGCGGGGCAACGTCGTTGTGGACAGTTTTGCCAAGCAGATCCAGCATCAGGAAGGTGGCATCGTGCGCCAGATTCTGGTGCGCGACGGTGATCTGGTCGAGGCCGGTGAACTGCTCGCTGTACTCGATGATACCGCGGTCCGGAGCCAGATTTCGGCACTGCGGTTCCAGATCAGCCAGTTCGCCGTGCGAGAAGCGCGTCTCGTGGCCGAAATCAATGGAGACGACACTTTTGCGGTACCCGACGGACTAGGGGCCTATGCGACCCAGGACGATATCTCTGAACTGACCGGGCTCGAAGGGCAGGTCCTCGCGGTCACCCGCGGAACCAGCGAGGCTTACGTGGCGCAATTGGGTGAACAGATCACCCAATTGTCTCGTCAGATCGAAGGACTGGAGACCCAGCTCAGCGCCATCGGACGGCAGATCGCGCTATTTGAAGACGAGATCGCCACGACGCGCCAATTGGTCGATGGGAGACTGATCGAAGCGAGCCGGCTCAATACGATGGAGCGGCAATTGGCTCAGGCTGAGGGTGAAGAAGGACGCATCATCGCCGCGATTGCGGAAGCCAATGCAGCGATCGCCGAGCGCAATCTCCAGATCGCGCAAGTCGATCAAGACCATCTTTCGCGTGCGCTCGAACAGCTTCAAGAGGTGCGCAGCGGATTGTCAGAAGCCACGCAACAGGAAATTGCCGCGGTCGATCGCGCATCGCGCCTCGAACTTCGGGCCCCACAACGCGGTGTCGTGCATCAGTCCAGCGTGCACACGGTGGGCGGTGTGTTGGGGGCAGGTGCTACCGCCATGTTGATCGTTCCCGTGGGCGAGGATTTGTATCTCGACGTACGGCTGGCGCCTACGGACATCGACAAGGTATCGGTAGGGCAGCCCGTAAGCGTGCGAATAACCGGCTACAATCAGAGGATGGCGCCCGAACTAGAGGCGCAAATCATGACGATCGCGCCGGACCTTACCGTCGACCAGGTGACCGGCAATCCATTCTACAGCGCGCGCATCGCGCTCACCAGCGACCAGCTTGCGGCCATGCCGGACAGCATTCAGCTGATTGCGGGCATGCCGGTCGAAGCGTTCATCAAGACCGCCGATCGGACGGTCCTGTCCTACCTCGTCCAGCCGATCACCGATCAGTTGGCTTACGCCATGCGGGAAGAATGACCATGATTTTTTCTATTTCGAGGGGACCACATTGATGGCTCTCAATCCCAAAGCAGTTTTGCCCAAACCATGGCGCAAGCGTATCGCTCACAATCTTGGACTTGTGATGTCGCCGCGGTTCTACCTGCCGGCGGGAGACACGCTCGAAGGGTTCTTTCACAAACTACACGCGGCGGGTGTGCACTGCGTTGTTTTGCGCTGGTTTGAAGATTTGCCGCACGTTGCAGATGGTGAGGACGTCGATCTGCTGGTGCGTGACGAGGACTTGGCCAAGGTCGTGCGCATGCTCGATCCTCTGGGGGGTGATATCCCCTTCGATATCTATACGGTCTCTGGCCGGGCCGGCACGCGGTTTAAGGGCACGCCATATTTTTCGCGACCGCTCGCCGAACGGGCGCTAGAGAGCGCCATTCGACATCGCCTTGTCTTCCCGGTGCCTGCAGCGCGCGAACATTTCGACACCATGGCCTATCACGCGGTCTATCATAAGGGCCGGGCGTCCGGACTGCCGGATCGCCACGAAGGCCCAAAGACCATGGTGGCTCCCGAGCACGATTATCTCCAGGTTCTCACCACATTGCGAGATCGTCTCGGGCTGCGCATGGAAATTACGCTCGACACGATCGACGACTATCTCACCGAACGTGGCTACAGGCCGTCCGGGTCGGTGCTCGAAACGTTGAGCCGCACCAATACCTGGCTGCGCAGTCGTGGGTTGCGGGCCATCAACTCGAGTAAGGCCAAGCCAGCGCATGGATAAGGTGCTCATCCAACTCCATGAAACCGACCGGACCCCGATTGGCGGCTTTGTCGCGCGCACCGGCTATGCCGTCGAGCGTGCGCTGCCGGCAGGGTTCAGTCGCCGTCTGGCTCGAAAAATGGGTATCGAGGGGCGGTGGTATCTGGCGCCCGGGCTGGGAAGCCTTTCAGAGGTCGTTACGCGCATCAAAAACAAAGGGATGGCCTGCGCGCTGATCGATCACCCGCAATATGTCCAAATGGGGAGTGCTGCGCCAACTGCCTTACTGTTTGAGGATAGCGCAGTTTCCCTTGTGCGCACGATGTTGACCAACTGGCCGGTGGGCCGGCCCGTACATGCGTTTTCGACCACAGGGCTGCCAGGCTTTGCTTTTGGCGATATGCCATTGCTGCCCCCAGCTCTTGCGCGACTGGTCATGGAGAACGCTTCAGCTGACGGCTGGGCTGAGCAAAGACATCGCTCGCTGTTGACGATCTACGGTGCTCTGTATTTTTTGGGGCGGGAAAGCGAACCCGCCTTGCCGGCAATCGAAGGGCTCACTGAAAAAGCTGGTCTTATTGTAACCACTCCAGCCACCCTCAGTTCGCTTGATCTCGTGATGGAGCGCGAGGGATGGAAGCCTCCGATTGAGACGCTTGAGAGGCTCGCTGTCCGTAATCAATGGATCGCGGAGGACCTGGAAAGGCGGGGCGAATGGAAGGGTGCCGCCGCGCCGGGATGGGTAGTGTTCTATATTCGTGAGGGCGTCGTTGCGTCGGGCAAGGTCGATCTCGTTCTGAACGTCTTGCGGCGCGAGGGTTTCATGCTGCCGCCGACGCCGGCGCTGACCCGCGAGACAGTTCGCGAACTGGGTAAGGAGGTTCGGGGCGGCAATTGGGGGCGTGGGCCGTTCCCGGTGAGCGGTGGCGAGCCGGCCCAGGTCGTCGTTGCCTATGATCGCGCACCAATCGCCCCCACTCAGGCGCTTCTCGACCAGTATCCGTTGCTGGACAATGGGCGAATTCAGATTGCCAAACAGGCCGTTCGCGACGCGCTTCATGCCCGCTTGCCAAAGGCCAAGCGTTATAATGGCCTGCACTCGACCGATAATTCAGTCCAGGCGTGGCGGGCCATCCGGTCCATGTATCCTCGGCAAGAGGCCGCGCTCCGGCGGCTGGAGCGCCAAGCCAATGACGCGTGAACTGTTAGATCTGCGACCAGGGCTGTCGACCGGCAAAGATGCGATCGAACACAGCGAGCGCGGCAGCGGGGTCGAAATAACCCGAGGTCACGGCAGGCCAGTGGATGACTTCCGCGCGCCGCGCGATTGGGTGGTCGATGCGGACTGGCGCCGTGGCATGACCCAGCACCGCCAGCGCTGCAGCGCGATGGTGCCCCCCCGTGATCATGATGCGAAAATCTTTGCCGTCGAACAAAACGACGCCCTTAATGTCGCCATCCCGCGTGTCGTTTCGGACATAGCCTCTCTCGCTGATAGAGGCGAACACGCGCGTCAAGCGGACGATTTCGGCCTCGCCGAGTTCCAGCGAAACCGGCCCCCAGCCCTTCCAGCCCATTGCGGCATCGCCGGAGATGGCGTGCTCAATGTTGTCATTTTCGATCATCTGGCGCCATCGACGCTCGGCGTCTTGTGGGCTTTGGGGCGAGAACGGCATAATCATGCCAAACGGCCCCGCGGTCTCGAGTCCGTTGCCGAGCCCTTGCGGCCCAACTCCCAGAACCTCCACAGCGGATTGAGGCTGCCACTGGCGGTGAAAATCGTTGAGCGGCGATCCGGAATAACCGGTAAGTCGTCCCGCGGCGTATTGGGCAAGCGTATCGACAAAGGGATTACCCACACCGGCTGCGCAGGCAAATGCCGCTCCGGGCATGATGCGGCAATTCTCGGTTGGCACGTCGATCAGGAACGGCCGCAAACCTGCGCGAGACGCCGCCTCGATGGGGTCGGTTGTCAATCCACGTGCATCATAGATGGCGGTATCGTGCCGCACCGGTTCAAGACCGATCTTGCCCAATGCGGTTCGGATACTCGCCTTCAATGCCCTGCGGGCCCGGGACAATCTCATGGCAATCGCTCATGGGCTAGTGTGTCATTGAGTGGTCCGGCTCGCCCCATTTTTCGCCGGTTTGGCTACCTCCATTATCATCGAACACGCGTGCCGCGCCACTCGCCGTTGCAGGTGACCGCCGCCTATTTTGCGAGTCGTCCGTGTCCAAATCGATGACCAGCACACTGTTTCGTTCTGCCGGAATTTTGGCGTCGGGGACCGTTATGGCCCAAGTCATCGCGCTGCTGACGGCGCCGGTGCTGACGAGACTGTATTCGCCCGACCAGTTCGGGTTGCTGTCCGTCTATATGTCGGTGGTGGCCATTGTCGGCGCCGCCGCTACGCTACGCTATGAAATGGTCATTCCCTTGCCTAAGCGCGATGGGCTTGCCGCTCATGCGCTGGCGCTGTCGCTCGCCTGCGTTGTGGTGATTGCGGCGCTTTCCGGGGTTGTGCTTCTCGCCTTCCCCGACGCGATAGCAAGCTGGCTGGGCTACGAACGACTGCCGGCGTTCAGTTTTCTGGTTCCGGTCGGGGTCTTGGCGATCGGCACCTACACGGCACTGAGCAACTGGGCTGTGCGCCAACGCGCCTTTCCGGTGATCGCACGCACCAAGCTTTTCCAGGCCATATCGCAATCATTCATCCAGATCGGCTCGGCCTTCACGCCCTTTGCCACCTTCGGACTTGTGCTGGGCAATTTGCTGGGCCAGTCGGCAGGGATCGGGTCGTTCATAAGGATCTTCAGCCGGCGCGACCGCGCCGCTTTCGTGGGGCTAGACTGGGAGCGTGCCAAATTCCTGGCACTTCATTACTGGCGGTTTCCCGCTTTTTCGCTTCCGGCGTCAGTCGCTTTTTCGGCCAGCCAGTATCTCCCGGCTCTTATCCTATTTTCCCAGTTTGGGGCCGCTTCATCCGGGTTCTATTTGCTGGCGCAGCGTGTGGGTATGATGCCGGCGTCGGTTTTGGGCACTGCGATTAGCCAGTCGATTTACAAAAACCTTGCAGACCATCGCAAGTCGCGCGAGGCGGTTGGGCGCGCCGCCAGGGTGCCGGTCACGATCATGGCGGCGCTTACCATCGGCCCCGCTGCATTCGCTGCGGTGTTTGCACCTTTGATTGTTGAGGTCGCCTTTGGGCCAGAGTGGGTAGAGGCAGGTCACTACCTGCGCTGGATGGTGCCTTGGGTCTGCGCCACCGTCATTTTCGGGGCAATGACGCCGATCGTGGCTGTGCTAGGTTTTCAGAAACTTGGTTTGGCATTCCAACTGGGTTCGCTGGCAGCTAGCCTGCTTGCAATGTCGGTTGCCGGAGCGATGTGGGGCAGTGTTGGGGCCGTCGCTGGCTTTGCGCTAACAAAGGCAGGATCGATCGTTTTGTATCGTCTGCACATGTTTCACCTAATCGTCATAAATCCTTTTCGAATCGCATTGAGTATGTCTTTGCAGGCACTTGTATTTGTTTTGATATTCGTCATTACAAAAGAAATTGTCGATTATGATGTATTGAGTGAATTGGTCTATGTAGTACCTATTCTAACCGGTGCCGCGTTAATTTATGCTATTTTTGTGTGGACCGCCTTGCGAGCGTCGCGATTATCGGTTGGAAATTAGCGATCGGGCGTAAGGACTACTGGTCAACTAATATATGTTTCAACTCCGGATCAAAAAAATCATCTAAACTTGAAAATTTATGCTGTTCAAGCAAATGGCAGGGTGTATAGTGTTAACGTAAAGTTAACCTCCTTCAGCGGCGGCGGGAGTCGGGGGTAGAATTTAGAGGGCTCGGGCTATGCCGCTTAATGACCTACGTATGGAATCCGCTCCCTTTGCGTCCAATGACAATGTCGTTCCGGTGCACAAGGGGGTGAAAGTGTCTTCCGCTAGTGGATTGCCGGTTTTTTGGCGTGGTAAAACGCCTGTATTGGGACGGGCTGAACAGCCTGCCTCGCTGCAGTTGGCGCTCAAGCGTGCCTTGGATATCGCCGCGGCAATATCTCTCCTGAT
The DNA here is from genome assembly GCF_900100665.1 of Pelagibacterium luteolum. Taxonomy (GTDB): domain Bacteria; phylum Pseudomonadota; class Alphaproteobacteria; order Rhizobiales; family Devosiaceae; genus Pelagibacterium; species Pelagibacterium luteolum. Next base: position 276,430 of record NZ_FNCS01000001.1, on the reverse strand, counting down.
ATTTTTGTTTCCGCTGCTGGTTTTTGTGGCGGCTGCAATCAAAATCACCGACCCGGGGCCGGTGCTTTTTCGACAACCGCGTGTGGGCTTGAATGGCGAAAAATTCGGCATTTTCAAGTTCCGGACCATGCGGGTGGCGCAATGTTCGCTTGAGGGGGTCCAGCAGACCCAGCTCAACGATCCGCGTATCTCTCCGCTTGGCCGATTCTTGCGGCGGACCAGCATTGATGAGCTTCCGCAGTTCATCAATGTGCTCTTGGGGCACATTGTCGATGGTCGGACCGCGTCCGCACGTCGCCGGACAATTGGCGGGCGGTCAGCCTTACAAGGATGTCGTGCCCTATTACGACGACCGGCTGCGTGTACGTCCTGGAATCACGGGATGGGCCCAGATAAACGGGCTGCGTGGCTCTACTGAGGATGCCGATCTGGCGCGGGCACGAGTCGACCACGACTTGGCCTATATCCAGAACCTCTCGGTTACGCTCGACATCAGGATTCTGTTCCTGACGGTCAAGCGCGAATTCCTTACCGGGAGTGGCAACTGAACCTTTGACAATGCCGTCTTCAAGCGCTTTTTAGAGCTGTTCGGCGTTCATCTAGACGTTGGGCAGCTCTAGACGTTTAAGCTTATTGCGTATCTGGAAGGCCGTCTCTTGAAGGTTCTCGTCACCGGAAGTGCCGGATTTATCGGCTATCACGTCGCCGCGCGGCTTATCGAGCGGGGCGACAGCGTTGTGGGGTTCGACGTCGTCAACGACTATTACGACGTCAATCTCAAGCGGGCCCGGTTGTCCCGACTCGAAGAATTAGGCACGCGGCAGGGCGGGCATTATCGCTTCGTCGAGGCCGACATTGCCGACCCTTCGGCCCTAAATGGTGCATTTGAGGACCACCGGTTCGACCGCGTCGTGCATCTGGCAGCACAGGCCGGGGTGCGCTACAGCATCGAAAACCCACAAGCTTACGTCGTCTCCAATCTCATCGGATTTTCAAATCTGCTCGAAGCGTGTCGTCGTCATGGCTGCGAGCATCTCGTCTATGCGTCGACGTCCAGCGTTTATGGCGGGCAGACGGATATGCCCTTCTCGGAAGGTCGAGGTGCAGATCATCCGCTTCAGTTCTATGCGGCAACCAAGCGTGCCAATGAACTGATGGCCCATAGCTACAGCCACCTTTATAGCCTGCCAACTACGGGTCTGCGGTTCTTTACCGTCTATGGGCCGTGGGGACGACCCGACATGGCGCTCTTCAAATTCACCCGTAACATTCTTGCAGGTGAGCCCATTGAGGTATTCAACCACGGTAACCACACGCGGGATTTCACCTATGTCGACGACATCGTTGAGGGCGTCGTCCGTACACTCGACAAGCCGGCCAGCCCGGACACAAATTTCGACCCCGCGGCGCCGGATTCCGCCATATCGAGCGCCCCGTTCCGGATTTTCAACATCGGAAATTCCAATCCGGTCAAGCTGATGGATTATATACGCGCGATCGAGACCGCATTGGGCCGCGAGGCGAAACTCACAATGCTGCCGCTACAGCCTGGTGACGCGCCAGATACATTCTCCGACACTTCTCGCCTCGCGCAATGGATCGGGTACGCGCCTTCGACATCGGTTACTGTCGGTGTGTCTCGGTTCGTCGATTGGTATCGCGACCATTATCGCGTTTGACCGCGCAGCAAGCTGCAACGCTCAGAGTTTGGCTTCCAGGACGTCATTGAGCCCGTCGGCGGTAAGACACACGGCAGACAGTCGTCCGGTCTGATATGCTCCAGTGTCGACGGCAATATGACCCGGCGTGACGGTCACGCGATCAAAAATCGTATGACCGTGGACAACGACGTAACCCCCGTCATGGGGCCGCTGAGGAAATGGGCCACGAAAATTTCTCATATCATGAGCCGCTTGCTTTTCGACCGCTAGGCCCGGCACAAGACCTGCATGCACGAAGACGAAGCCGGGCAGTGTCAGCGATAGCGGGAGCGACTTGATAAATGCGATGTGGTGCGCGGGAATGGTAGCTGCGAGCGTGCGACTGAACTTGGGCCAGTCACTGGCGAGCACTGTAGGAGAACGTGGCGGGAACCCATAGGACTGGAGTGTTTCAAGACCGCCATAATCGCACCAGCGCAGGAATGCCGTCCGGTCGGACATCGCGTTTATCATGGCGTCGTCGTGGTTGCCGCTAAGGACAATCCGCTTGTGACCGTGGTCGGCGGGCGCAATCAGATGCTCGATGACCTGGGCGCTATCTGGCCCACGGTCGATCAAATCGCCCAATAAAATGATCCAGACATGGCCCTGCCATTGCGTTGCGTGAGCAGCAATCTGTGCCTCAAGCCGGGAGAGCAGGTCGAGCCGGCCATGCACGTCGCCGATGGCATAGACCGCGGAGGGAAACTGGTCATGGCTAAGGCGGGGACTGGAGCTGTCCGTCGGAGCGCGTCCGACGGCCCATCGCCCCAATGCCGACTTGCCAATTGAGATCAGGGTATCGCTTTTGACCATCACGACGTCATGGCGGGAAACTGAGAAAAAAGGCAAGTCATCATGCGTCGGGCAAAGGCTTTCATCGCTTAGAGATATCATTTGACTGCGATATCGAAATATTTGCAAGGCGTTGTCATGGGAGCATTGCCGACAGGGAAGAATTCCAGCTACGCTCGGCCAGTACGAGTGGTCGGAAATCCGGCCGGGAAAGCCAAGCATGAAAGTCTGCGTCCTCGGCCTGCGTGGGGTGCCCGATGTGAGCGGGGGTATCGAGACCCATTGCCAGCATCTTTTGCCGCGACTGGCCCATATGCGACCCAGCGATCGCTTTACGGTGATCGGTCGGAAGGGCTATATCGGCGAGGCTCCCTATCATTTCGATGGCGTTGCCGTACGTCCCGCCTTTGCAATCATGCATCCCTATTTCGAGGCGATCAGCAATTCGTTGGCGGGCGTGTGGTTAGCGCGCTTTGCCGAAAGCAGCGATGTCATCCATATCCACGCCATTGGACCGGCGCTTGTCGCGCCCCTGGCGCGCATGCTGGGCATGAAGGTGGTCCTCACGCATCACGGGGATGACTTTAATCGTTCGAAGTGGAACCGGCTGGCCAAGACGGCGCTGCGTTTAGGCGAACGATTTGGTCTTGGGAATGCGCATGTGGTTTTGGCTGTTTCCCCGTCGCTGGCTGAACGATTGCGCCAGGACTATCCGGGAAAGGCTGATCGCATCTTCTATGTGCCTAATGGCGCCGACCATCTGGTGGGGTTGAAGTCCCATGTCTCCAGTGAGCTTCTTTCGCGCCTTGGCCTGACCCCGGGCCGATACATCGCGTCGGTCGGTCGGCTGGTGCCTGAAAAGCGCTTCGACGATGTGATCAAGGCACATGCGATATCAGGGGTGCCGGATCCGTTGGTGATCGTGGGGGGGGGCGAAAAGGACTATGAGCACTATCTGCACACTCTTGCCGGCCCCAACGTCATCTTTACCGGAACGGTTGGTCATGCCGATGTCGCTTCGATCGTTTCTGGCGCACGGCTCTTCGTACTGGCCTCATCCCATGAGGGCCTGCCGATTGCTGCGTTGGAAGCTGCTGCACTTGGAGCGCCCATAGTCCTGTCCGATATCGTCCCCAACAAGGATTTGGGTTTGCCCGGTGCCCACTATTTTGCGCTGGGCGACACGGCCCAACTGGCAGAACGCATCGCGGCCGACCCCGAGACGTTTCGCGCGCCGGATTTGGTCGGCAGGTTCAACTGGGATCGCGCCGCGCGTGAAACCAGCGTGGCTTACGACTCGCTTTAACGAAGGGTTCTGGCTTTCGCCGGATGCCTGAATTGGCGCGCGGTTGCCGGACGCAATGGGCGCGCGCGGCGGCCCGGCCGGATCGTGGCTCTGGAGTCGCGCTTGAGTTGGGCAGCGGCGGCGCGCGCCACTAGGTAATAGTGCGACGTGTATCCGCACAAAATGCCGTAGAACAAAATACCTTCGATGGTGAAGGTCGGCATGGTGCCCAGGCACAAGATCACATAGCTCACATGGCCGCCGAAGAGGACCCACTTCTTGGATTGCTCAGCCTTGAGCGCCAGCGTCATGAAGCTTACGACGACCAAGATAAAGCATGCCGATCCAAGGATGCCGATCTCGTAGATATAGGAGATGTAGACATTGTGGGCATAGAGCGAGAACGACTGTTGCCAGGCGTCAGGACCGAACCCGAAGACGACGTTTGCGATGTCTGAATGGATCGTCGTGAAGATATAATCCGACCAGATCATCACGCGGCCTGACATCAGCCCACGTTCCTCGTTTGAAAATTCGGTCGGCGGCTTGAACAAGTCGCTACCTGCCGAGAGTACCACGCCAATATCGCCAAGCCGTTCTGATAACAGCGCGAAAAGCAAGGCGCCGACGATGGCGATGGTGACCAGTGCAATCCCGCGCACGATTGCCAACATGCCGAGATTGAGCTTGCCCGACCCCGCAAGCGCGAAATGGGCCAGCGCCAGCGGCACCGCAGCGACGACGCTCGTGCGATAATTGGCCAAAACCAGCGCCGTAAACAACACGATGATCAAAAATGTACGCCACTTCCAGGCGATGTTGCTCAGGGTCACGACGAGAAAAGCAGCCAAAAGGACCGTGGAAAAGACGCCCTCGTGGATATAGCCACCGATATAACTTGTCGAACCGTCGGCCTCGGCTGCCTTGGCGTAGCGAAATACGACAGAGATGAGCTGATAGAACAGCGGTATGGCGAACACGGCCAACAGCGGCTTTGATACTTCGGAGTGTTCGTCGCCCTGCTCGCGCAACGCGGCAACGATGGAGAGGATGATGCCGATAAACAGGAACTGGCGGATCAGGGCATTGATCAACCCTTCAATCTCGCCGTTCCAGACGCCCGATATGATCAATGTGCCAACGAAAGCATAGACGGGCAGGGTGAGGCGATAACGCACCAGGTCACGCCGGCAGACATATAGCGCGATTGCTGCGATCCCCAGGGTCAGAAACGAGTTGATGCTCTGGCCCGCCATAACCGGTTTGGTGGTGTAAAGGTGGAAGAAATTGGCGAGATAGCGGATCGAAAAGGCGATAAACAGGAACAACAATGGTCCACGCAACCGCGGCACGAGCCGCATGGCAAGGCCGAGCCATCCCAGCACTCCCAGGATCAGCAATGGCAATGGCAGGCTCGACATCCGTCCTCGTTTCCGTCTCGAAAAGGAGCCTAACGGCGCTCAGTCGAGATAGTAGTTCTTGAAGCGTCTCTTGTTGTTGGCGCGCGAGATAGGTTGTCCATTGAGTGCGCAGAATATGCTGGCGGTTTCTTTGGTGGCTGGCTCGATCTCATGGAGCGCCGCGCGGATTTCGCGCTGCCGCGTCCTGCCGTGTTTGACGATCATAAGGACGGTATCGGCGTATTGTGCCAGATAAAGCGCGTCGACCAGCGCCCCAACCGGCGGGGTGTCCACGATAACGACGTCAAATCGCGTAATGGCGCTGTCGATGAGATTGGACAGCATTTCGCTCGAAATCGGCGCGCGCGCTTCCCGCTGGGCAGGATCGCTGCCGACGATGATCTTGGCCGGCGAAAGCTTGTCGGCGATCATGATCTGGTCAAAGCCATTGCGCTTGCCCGAGAGCAGATAGTGGGACAGCGCCGGAGATGGTGGAACGCCCAGTTCCTTGTGCACGTTCGGCCAGCGCAGATCGGCATCGATCAGCAGTGTCGACTTGCCCGAAATGGCATAAGCACGCGCCAGGCTGACCGCCATTGTCGTTTTGCCCTCCTGCGCATTGGCCGAGGAAACGAGCAGCACGTCGGCGCTATGAGGCTCGCGCCGCAATTGGCGCGTCGATTGGTCTATCGAGACGCGGATACGACGAATGGCTTCGGCAAAGCTTGAATAGGGATCCTGGACGATGATGGCCGAGAGCGAATGGCGCTTGCTGCCATCGGGGGCTTTGCCCGGTGAATTTCGTTGCGGCACCGTAGCGATAACCGGCGTGCCTGTAACGGCGGCCAGATGGTCCGCACTGACGATGCTGCCAATGAAATGCTCGCGTCCAAACGCGAGGCCCGTGCCCAATACAAGACCGCCAAGCCCTGCTGCGAAGATAATAAACGGCACATTGGGAAATGACGAACTGGAGGGCGGTACCGCTGCTGACATCACGCGGCTGTCAGCCACCTGAAGAAAGGCCTGGGCTTCGATATCGCGCAGACGGGTCAGCATCTGTTCGTATTGCGTGCGCGCAATCTCGGCGTTCTGCTGCAACTCGTACATATTGGCGAGCACTTCGGGCGGCAGGTTCGTCGTCAGGATCGATGATCGCAGCTGCAGTTGGGTGTCCGACTCGCGGGCGCGCTGGTCGGCGATCTGCTGGCGGAGGATTTCGAGCTCGGAATTGGCCTGGGTCCGGAGCTGTTCGGTGAGCGCCAAGAGCTCGGCACGCAACTGGACGGCCTGCGGAGAGCTACCTTGGGCATTGGCCTCCAGTTCGGCCTCAAGTTCAGCCTGACGGTCTCGCAACTCGATCAGTGATTGAGATTGCAACGTATCGGCGACCACCGTCCAGTCGCTGGCTGCAAGGCTTGCCTGAACCAGTTCGAGTTGTTCGGTCAAACGATCGCGCTCGGATATCGAGGCTTCGAGGACCAGCCGCAACTGCTCGATATCGGTCCGTCCCGTCGCCTCTGCCACCGTCGTGGCGCTTGTGAGAACGAAATCGCTGAAGGCTTGCTCGGAATCGATCAGCCCTTCGCGTGCGTCTTCCACGCGCTCGAAGAGGATGTCACGGCCAGCCATAACGCGGTTTATCTTGGATTCGACTTGGTTGCGGATATAGACCTCGGCAAACGTGTTGGCGATCATCGCCGCCTTTTCCGGCGCGGGTGCGTTTACCGAAATGTTGAGCAGATAGGTCAGCCCCTGCCGCTGGACCGAAGTGGAATTGCGCAAGATTCGGGCAGCATCCTGCTGACGCTCGACGATCGTATATTGGCTTGGCTCGGCAAGACCGAGCAGAATCATGATCTGCCGACGTAATCCTTCTCTGGGGAAGAAGTCGGGGTCATCGAGAAGCGCCGCTTCCTGAAGGACCGCATCGACGTTCGTCTCCGAACGAACGATCGCGACCTCGCTTTCCATGCGCGAATTGTCCGCCGCTGCCGAGACCGTGGGCGTCGTGGGATCCAGCAGGTTTTTTTCAGCCGTGTCGACCATGACGACTGCCGTCGCGCGGTAGGAAGGCTCGAGCGAAAGCGCGACGACCGCGGCCAACCCGACCGTTACGACAAAAACCAGAAGGATCAGCCAACTCTGTCGCCGGATCGTGCCGAGCGCAGTTCGAATATCAAATTCACCGTTGTGCATGGTCTGCGATCACGCGGCCCGGCAAATGGGTTGGGCGGATTGCGGGACGGAAGCCGCAAAATAGGCAACGAGGGTACGCATGGCTTTTATCCAAACTGCAGGAAGGAGAACTTTATCCACCCCAACAGCTATTGGATAGGCCAACTATTGCTCAAGGTAAACTTCGGTTTCGCGCAATCGTTCGTGAAGAGGATTGTGGGTAAAGAGAGGCCAGTCCTATGGCAATAAAGGCTGTAAACCAATAGGCGACTGCTTGTATTTCGAGACTGAAGTCCACAGTGGCATGAAGTGCTGCGGTGGTAATGATACCCACAGCAGCGGTAATTTGCGGCATAAATGCTCGGCTGTACCGCAATTTACTCGCCATCAATATGGCGGCGGCGGAAATTGATGCCGGTACTGCTGATCCGGCGATCAGCCCTAATTCGCTCCATAGCGCGAGATAGGAACTGTGGGTTTTGTCCCATAGCCTGTCACTACCCAGTGCGCCTTCGTGAAAGAGGGGAAAGACGACTTCAAATGCCCCGCCGCCGATGCCAGTCAGAGGGCGCAGCATGATGATGTCGCGCACTTGCCGATAGAGCTCGGCGCGAATGGACCACGACTGATCCACAGTCGCGAACCGTCCCATGAGGCCCTCGAGGTTGAGATAGAGTGCCGGGGCGAGGAGCAGAACCAATCCAGCGGCAAGCAAGGCTGGATTGAACGGCAATCGCTTCAGCCTGATCGCGGTGATGGCGAGAACGACCAATGCGCCGGCGCACGCCGCAATCGCGCCCATGCGGGACTGAGACCCCAGGAGTGCGGTTACGATCAGCCCCAGCCCGATGACTATCAGAATAGGGCGGAGCCAGTCGCGATCCTGCCGGCCATAGCGCAGCCTGCGGCGGCCGATTGCAAACAATGTGTCAAGCAACAGCGTCACACCCAAAACGAACCCAAAGGCCATGAAGGTGGCCAGAGAGTTGCGGTTGACGAATGTTCCTGTCACCGCGCCTGCGTAGGCCCATTTCTCCATTCCAAGCATCGTGTCGCCGGCCCGAAACATGATCAGCGCCAATGCGGCATGGGCGCAGAGAATTGCGTACATGCCATAGAGCGCAGCGCGTGATCGTATCCTGTCGCGCATGGTCATGAACACGATGAGAAACAGCAGCGCATATGACAGGGCCCGGATCAGCATCAACACCGTGTCGCCTGGCGAGAGCGATATCTGCACCGTCGAAATGTCGGCTAAGCCGGGCAGGCTGGGCAGGAGATATCCAATCGGCAGGAGCTGAATGAGGAGCGCCAGGATATGAACGGCAAAGGCGCCGCCAACGAGCACGATACCCATCGGCAATTTTTCGCGCGAGGCGCGCCGGACGCCCATCACGCCTATCAAAGTCCCGAAAATCCCAAGAGCGATCCCGCCGATGATCCAGACCAACGGGCGGTTGGCGCCTAAGGGGATCGGGATCAGCGCGAGAAAGATCAGAATAGCCGTCGTGAGCCAGGATTGGGGCAAGGGTGCAAGGCCATATCGCAGTCTATTGCCGATCGTCGTCATCGTGTTTGCGCATCGATTTGACGCTGCCGTCGGACTTCCCTGCGTTCCGCGAGATTGAGAAAGCGGCGCGAAACGCTTTCGTCAAGGCTAGGAAGAATCGTGTCGATCTCATCGCGAAATGCTGTGAGGGCGACGTAGCGATCTGCCAGAAACTGCCGACCCCTGTCGTGGGACAGCAACAATATCAAGTCGGCCCTATGCGCTGAAAGAAGCGCCTCATCAAGTCGGTCGCGATGATCGGATACGAGGTCGACACGCAGTTCTGCGACCCATTGTTCATTGGCGCCGGTGATGTAGGATTTTTCGATAGAACGCTCGAAGGCGGGCCAGTCGCGCAGTTGCACGGCGGCGACAGCGGCCGTCAACCATGCGACGGAAAATGTCGGCGACCGTGTGGTCATCTCGAGCGCGCTGTTGAGACAGGATCGACTGACCTCATCTCTGAGGCTGCTCGGTTGAGCACGCCCAACGATCGATGTCATGGCGCGACGGCATTCAAAGAGAAAACCCAGTTGCGAGGCCGTCGATAGTCCTGGTCGATCGGTGTTCGACGCTATCGCGGCAAGACGATCGGTATCGATCGCGCCCACAGGACGGCGTTGAGATGTTTCGCTTAAAAGCGCGAAGATACCCAAAACGGACAGGCAGAGGCCTAAAGCGACAATAAGCATCCGTTCGTTTGGCAGGGTAATGCTCATTTGTGCCGATCGCAGGATCGATGATTGCAGATGATACGCTGACATCATGCGATTGGTAAATTGTTAAGCGGTTCTGCGTCACCTTCGTCTTTGATGCGGGGTGGGTGCGATGGATATGCTTAGGGCAGTATTGATTGGCGCAACGGCCATCCTGGCCATGAGTTCTGCAGCGATCGCCAACTCCAATGTGCGCCCGCCTATCGGCCTCCAACTCTATTGCCTCAAAGACCCGTCGACCTGCCGACCGACCCCTGCTGCAGCCGTGAAATGGTCGACGGAGGTGTCGGAACTGCTGAGCGGGATCAATGCACGAGTGAACGCGGCTATCCGACCGCGTGCCGACGCGCAGACAGACAGCTGGACGCTCGGCGCGCGATATGGTGATTGCGAAGACTATGTGCTGACCAAGCATCAGCAGTTAATTGCGTCCGGTGTGCCTGCGGGCGCTTTGAGTTTCGCTTTCACCCGAACATCGTCCGGGGAAGGTCACGCGATACTTGTCGTTCGAACCGATCAAGGCGATGTTGTTCTAGATAATCTGCAGTCATCGATCGTCTTGCTGCAAAATTCCGGATATCGAATCGAAAGAATTTCGCAAGCGGGCTTGTTGACTTGGTCATCCCATAACTAAGACTTTATTGATCCAAGTTAATGCGACCAAATCATATGATGTTGCTCATAAACGCAATTGACTCTCGATTAACGAAGTATTAAATTTTTAATGCGGCGTTTTGAGGGTTTGGTTATGCGTCGATTGTTGCTTGCAGTTGCTGTTGTCGGGTCAAGCTTAGTAGCTTTCGCGGGTCCCGCGGTGTCCCAGGACTCGTTTGGTTCGGTCATATCCATCTGTCGCCAGGTTGCGCTGGAGGAAGTTGCCGCAGACGGTGATGGCCATCGGCTCGAGGGCCAGTGCGTTGGCGCGACAGGGCTTTACCTCGCCGCGATATCGCGCACATTGCCGGAAGACGAATTCAACAGTTCAATCGCTGATCTCGTTGTTGCACTCGCTGAGCTTCTGCTCACACCCGAGTGTGTACTCGAAAGCGAAATCGTAGAAGCCACGCTTCTCGCGCGCAGTCAGTCGACTGACCCGTTCCAGCAAGAACAATTACTGCTGATCGCCAACACGCTGAACGCATGCGATTTCGCAATCACAGCTGCTATCTCAGCCGGCAACAGGAATGCTCCGTTTGGAACCGATGATCGCCCAAGGGGCAATTCTGCCAGTCCGAACTGATCTGCGCAGTTTGGTTTGTTGCGTATTGTCGTCCGCATCGCGATGCGTTCGATTGCGCTTTTCACTCACCGCCGCAAGGGGTTTGCTCGCCCGGCATAGGTAAAAAGCTACAGGCTATTTATGAAACGTCGTGCCTTTCTGCTCGGTTCGGTTGGCAGCCTCGGGCTGCCATTGGCCCTCATGGCCATGGAAGTAGAGCAGAAGGAGGCCTATGTTGCGCCGAATGGGGCTGGGACCGGCGTGTCGCCGGACGACCCCGCTTCCATCACATTGCTGCCCGAACTCGTCGCGAGGCTTGGCGCTGGCGGAACGATTTTTCTTTTGGGCGGAACGTATGTGGTCGAGGAAGCACTGCGTATCGCGACCGGTGGTCGGCAAGGCGCTCCAGTGCTGATCGTGGGTGCGGCTCGAAATGGCGGACGGGCCGTCTTTGAGGGCAATCGCCGCCGTTGGACCTCGCCATCGAACGAGCGCGGCGCGGTGGATGCAAGCGAATTTGGCGGCAACACGCTATTTCGCATCATGGACGACGCATCGCACATTTATTTCGCGAATTTCGAAGCGCGCCATTTCGGTCGGGTGATCAATCTCGAGGCGCAGCGCTCGCGCGGGATCACTGTTGAGGACGTTGATTTTCTCAACGTCCGCGATGGCATCTACACGGACTCCCGCTCAGCCTGCCGCGACGTCACGATCCGCAGGTTCAATGGCCAGGGATTTTCGAAGAAGGCAATCCGCTTTCATGGCAACAGCCGGGACTGGTTGATCGAGGACTGCGAACTCGATAGTCGCTGGCAATTCGGTGACCAGTTTGCTGTCGGTATCGAGGCGCATAACGAGGCGCACGGGCTGACCATTCGTGGCGGCTTCACCATCAATTCCCTCGATAACCAGGGCGGAGACGCCGAAGCCTATTGGAACGCTGACGGGGTGGCTAGCGAGCGCGGAAACTACGATATTCGGATCGAAAATCATCGTTCCGCGGGCCATTCCGACAGCGCCTACGACCTCAAGTCGGAAACGACTGTCCTTGTCGGCTGCGTCGCTGAAGATTCCAAGCGTAACTACCGGCTTTGGGGCGGCGTCGGCGCCCAGCCGATGATTTTGGAAGATTGCGCAAGCCTGCGTCCACGCAAACGGGGCGGCAGCGGTGGCGCTCATCACGTCTGGCTCAATGGCGGGGCGGGTGGAGAGCGCACTGCGGCCTCCATCATCTTCCGCCGCGGTCGGTTGCAGGGGGGGGCAGTGGAGCGACCGGTGTTGGCAGAGGGCGGCAATGTCGCGGCCCACTTTATCGATACCGAGATCTCGGGCGCGGGATCGACTTCGGAAATCTTCTACGCGACCGAGCCGACATCGGTGTTGTTGCTGGGATCTGCAGATGGGCCGGCGGCCGACACGATCACGTCGGCAGATGCCATGGACGTCATATCGAGCACTAGCGTGACCATGGGGCTCACGGCCGATGGCCCTGTGTCGTGGCGATTGTCCGCGAGCGATGGCGGGTTCGATGCGGTCATTGACGGCGATCAACTCACAGTTGCCGCTGCAGGTGTCGGTGGATCGGGCACGATTGTGGTGGTCGCCAGGGATGCTCGTGGCGAAGCGCACACCCAGACCATAAGTGTTGCAGGCATCGCCAACCCGGTGGCTGAAGGTGTCGCCTTTGCGCTTGCTTTGGAGGATGGCGCCGTTCGGGATGCAACCGGGGTGCATCCGGTCGTAATGAGCGAAGGCGCCATGGTCGAAGATGGCGCGTTTGTTTTTGATGAGAACCGAAGTTTTTTCGAGGTTCAGTCGACGCCGGTGATGCTGTTGACCGGCCCGTTTTTCATCCGTGCCGAATTCGCGCTCGATCAGATGGATTACGGCCAACCACCCGATATCGTGACGCGTTGGGCAAGTTCGGGCCATGAACGCTCGTTTCGCCTCGGGCTCAATGAGGCGAATGCCATCTGTTTTTACTGGTCGAGTTCGGGTCGGTTACAAGAAGAAAATATCCTCGTCGGGCCCGTCCTTGTGGAGGGCCAGCGCTATAGTGTTGCTGTCGAGCGCGACGCGGCCGGCCGATTGACGATGAGCGTTGACGGCAGTCCCGTCGCATCGACGCCAGGCGCTGTTGAGGAACTTTTTGAGGGCAACGCGCCGCTTCGGGTGTCGGGACGCCCCGATGGCGAGCGGGGGCTGAAGGGACGGCTCTACGATCTCGCGCTCGGTGTTTCGGTTTAAGATCGAAATGAACCCATGACGGTTTGAAACCTAGTTGACCTGTCGCAGGGCGGGGCTGGCGGCTTCGATGTGGCGCTCGGGATCAAGAACCTGGAAGTAACGCGCCACCGTTGGCCCGAGTTGATAGCGCTGTGCGCCTTTGAGCGCGCGCGTCGAGCGGTCGCCAAACTCGCCGGGCGCCAGAACCTTTTGCAGCGCTTCCGCCATCGCGCCGGGATCATTTGTTGGCACGAGCACGCCATAGGGGGCCTCGTGTACTGCGTTGATTTCGAAATAGGGGCGATCAGCAAGGATTTCGCTCGGGCCGGAGTGGCAATTGGTGGCGATGACAGGGCGGCCCAGGATCATGGCTTCGATCAACCCATTGGGAAACCCCTCGCCATTTGAGGGCAGCACATAGCAATCGGCGCTTGCGACGATGGCGAATGGGTTGGCCAGAAAACCCGGCAGTTGCACTCTTCCCTTTCCCGATAGTGCGTCGATCTGGGCGGTGAGCGCGGCTCGCTTTGGGCCTTCGCCCATGATGATCAGTGTGCCCTTGATCTGCGACTTCGCGAACGCCTCGATTAGCATGGAAAAATTCTTGTTGGGCACCAGCCGTCCCATGGCCACGATGAGTGGGCGCGTTACTGACAACTCCGTCGGTGCTGCCGCCATCTGGCGTGTCGATACCTCATCGATCGGGTTGGGGATGGTGATGATCTTGTCGCGGTCGACGCCGTAATTGTCAGACAGATCATCTGCAATGCCGTCCGAAACAGCGATGACTGCATCTGCACGAGGGTAGAGCAGCCTTGTCAGAATTTTTGCTGCACGCCCAGGGATTGAATTTCCGTGATGGCTCGTTGAGTGAACGCGCTCGCTGATCACGCAGCGGATCGACAGCAGGCGGCAAACGATGACGGCGATCATGTTGGAGCGCGTGAGAAAACTCAGGCATGCTCTGGGCCGCAATTTGCTGAGAAGTCGATAAAGACCAAGAATGCCCTTTAGCGTCGAGCCACCCGTATCGAGTTGGTGGACCGTTACAAATCCCGGGACTTCATAGGCCGGGGGTTCGATATCGAGTAGCACGAGATGGAGAGGATGGGCTCCGGCGTGATCGGCGGCATTGCACAGAATCCTTGCCATCACACGCTCCGCGCCTCCACCGACCAGCGAGTTGATGACAAACACGTAGGGCTGTTGCACTGAGGCGCTGCTTTCTCAATTTTGCGGCTGGCAAACCCGCACCGGGTCGATCAGTATATTTACGATCTCAGATTCGGCGTGATCCCGCCCTTGGGGCTGGTCATTAAAAGAATTCTGGTTCACAAAAGGGTCAATTGAAAACTGTACAAGCCCCTAACTATGGCAGTCAATCGGGGCTAGTATGATGTCCAGTGCTGAGAACGTCATGAATCAAAACACGAAATTTGCGCCAAGGCCGCCTGCGCAGGACGATGAGGGCATGGACCAGCAGCGGTCAGTGCCCATTTGGCGGACGCGCATAGCAACCGTCATCATGCTGGCGGTCGCGTCGTGGGGCTTGGTCATCGCCGCAATCGTGTTGTTCTTCATTTTTTGAGGTGCGCTTTAAAGACGCGGTCCTTTGGCCTGCGGCACAGTATTTGCGAAAATAGTCGTAACCAAAACGATTCGACCTAAACTTTAGAATTTGGTTATCTATACTCGCTAGCTTAATCGCGAGCGTGTCGCGGGAACATGAAGTGCCAAAGGACAAAGGTTTTTCTGGCGAAGGATGGCGCATCCCGCGTGGATGGACGGTCGTGTTGCTTGCTATTGGCGCCTGGCTTTTCGTTATCGCCGCGACCCTGCCCGTCGTGGCATTATTCACCTGACATGTCCGAACTGGCCGATCTGTGCCCTGTCCCGCGGCCCCGGTCGCGGAGCTGGTAACAGGTCCGGATCATCGCATCGGGAACCATGCGGTTGATGTAACCCGTCGATCCCTGCATCGAGAGGATTTCAGCGGGCGTACCGGCCACCACGGCGTCTTCGGGTATATCGCGCGACACGACCGAATTGACACCGACCACCACGCCATTACCTACCGTGATCCGACCCACGATACATGTCCCGACCCCGACATAGACCCGGTCGCCGACTGTCGGAGAACCGGCGCGTTTGCCGCGATTGGCCTGGCCGATAAGAGTCATCTGAGCGATGTTCACATTCGCCCCGATGACGGCATCCCCATTCATGTAGATCGCGCCGAAGCGATTGATGAACAGCCCCGGGCCGATCTCGGTGTATTCAGGGATGGCGATCCCATATTTGTACCGACACCGCATCAGCATCCATTTGAGGAACCAGCCGAAGGTAAACAGCGTGAGTTTGCTATTGCTGGCCCACCCCGCCAGCCGCATCCAGACCGTATATTTGTAGCCTGGGGTAAACAGGAAATGGCGCCAGAACTTGAGGCGCCCGTCGCCGTGATAGCGATAGAGATCGGCCTTTAGGTAGCAGATGACGGTGGGTAGATCGGGCAGGCAACCGCGCTTGTGCGGCCGCGAGAGCGCGTCGAGATCGCGGGTATCAGAGGTCACACGACTTGAGGGCGCGATGTCCGTTTCATCTGGCGGGTTACTGGACATTGCCGGCTCCAACCCTGTCCTTGGATGGGCTGGTAAACTGCAAAACGCTGCCAGCCGCCATGTATGCACCAAGCTTGAGCGCATCCATTGCGCCTTCCGGCATATAGAGCGAACGCGCGAAATCGAGAGGTACTGTCTGGCGCGCACCGGCCACGAAGCGGGCATAGTTGACCAGTTCGTGGTTGGCGATGTGCTTGAGCTGGCGCCTCGTGTGAGGATCGGGCGTGCGCTCGAGAATGTCGGCGATCGAAGAATTGATGATCGGCAAAGCCCGGTGATTGGTCCGTTTGGTCACGCGATTGACGGCGTCCTGATGGAACTCTGCGGTGACCTCGGGGGTATGGACCGACTTACCGGCGGCGATGGCGCGCAGCCACATGTCCTTGTCGCCGCCGCGCAGGGCGCGACCTTCGGGAAAGAGTCCCGCCGTCTCAAAGATCGTCTTCCTGATGGCAACGACGCCAGTCCAGATCGGGCAGTATTTGTCTTTCAGCCACACCGAGAGGATGTCGTCGAGTGACAGTGTCACGTGAGGCGCAATGGTGTCGCGGGGTATGTAGGGCGGGAGATTTTTGTCGTCCTCAACGATTTCCCAGCGCGAGAAAGCGCAGCCGACAGGTTCACTCACACGCGAAATCGCATCGGACAGCGCCCTGAGATGCCCGGACATCCACACGTCGTCGGCATCAAGGAATGCGATCCATTCGCCCGAGGCGGCCCCGATCCCGGCATTTCGCGCCGCATAGCCTCCGGGCCCGGGCTGGTTGCGCAGGATGAGTTTAACCCGCTCGTCATCCATGGCCTGGACATAGTCCCGACTGCCATCGGTCGATCCATCGTCGATGATGATGACTTCGCGCGCGGGCAGCGTTTGGGCAAATATCGATTGCAAGGCGCGCTCGATATGGGGGCGCTTGTTGTAGAGCGGTACGATGACGCTGAAATCGGTCACTGACTGGCTGCCTGTGCGAAGGGGTTAGGAGGCCGGGCGAGGGCCCCAGATATAGCGTCCGATCACCCGCGCCGTCGCGCCGGTCATCGGACCGGGAAGGCATTCGGTCATGGCATTTGCAGCGGCACACGCGGCGTTGAAGCTTTGAATGGTCAGCCCATCCATGGTGCCATTGGGAACGCCCGCAAACAGCCCCTCCTCGGTCAATTCGCTTTGGACGACAAAGACGAAGGCACGGTCGTTTTCCTGGCGTAGCTGGTCGAGGAACGTGATCGAGGTGGCTGGCGTCAGGGACTTGTACTGGGCGAGGATCGTTTCGAACACCTCAAGGCTCTGGCCTCGGCTGGCTTCGAGCCGAATCTGTTCGATGGTTGTTTCCTCCGGTCCGAGCAGAGGCGCGTATTGGTCGACATAGTCCTGGGCGGCGGCCAGATCGGGCGACATCAAAAGCCCGTAACCGTCACGGTAGAGACCGATGATGAAGCGGGCCGCGGCCTTATCGCCGCTATTGGCCGACGCGCGGACCATTTCGATGACCCCGCTGAGGCTTTCGGCCGGGAACAGGCCATCGAGTTGGAGGCGGGCGAGGCGCGACGCGGCGCCAGGCAGCCCGCTTTCCGCGGCGCTCCTTAGCCAGTTATAGGCATCGTCGCGCACGGTTCTGACCAGCGGGCCCTCGGCGATTGCCGTCGAAACATCGATGATGGCTGCCGAATTGCCCATGGCGAGCGCCAACGAGAGATAGCGCTGCACGGCGTCGAAATCGGCGGGAAACGGCTCGTTGTTGGCATGGAGGATGGCAAGGCGCGTCGCCGCCGTGCCATCGCCGAACGATACGGCCTCGTCGAGCAGGTCGAAGGCGCGTTGGGGATTGGGCGCCAAAACGCGCCCTTCAAGATAGAGATCGGCAAGTGACCGCAGCGCCGTTGTGCTGCCCATTTCGGCGGCGGTTTCATAATATTCGACGGCCCGGCGTGGCTCCGGCGGCATGGCGACAGGCGGCTCAAGATAAAGCCCCGCCAGACGAAGATAGCCGGTGGGGCTGGTCTCGGCGGCCTGTTGGTAGAATGCGACGGCCTGATCGAAATCGGGCGGCAGGATTTCAGCCCGTGCGTAAAGGTCGCCCAGCGCGATATAGGCGTCATCATCGCCGCTATTGGCGAGGGCGGTGAGCATCGACATTCCGAACTCGATATCCTGCTCGACCGCTTCCCCGCGGATGTACATGTCGGCGATGCGATAAGTGGCGGAAACCTGCCCGTTGGCGATGGCGCGTTCGAAAAGCGTCATGGCCAGATCGGGTCGGGCCGGGAGCCGGAATGCGCCGGTGCGCAACATATCCCCGACGGCCAGAAGCGAGGTCGTGTTGCCCGATGCGAGGCCGAAACTGTAGTAGTCGAGCGCTGTCTGCGTATCGATGGGCACTGCACGGCCGGTGCTGTAGAGATCGGCGAGGAAATTGGCCGCAGATATCGAACCGGCGGCGTGGGCCTCTTCGAGTGCCGTCAGGCCGCGCTGCTTGTCTGCTGCGCTAAAGCTCGTGTTGACCAGAAGGCGGCCGAGCGAGACCTTGGCGTCGATCGAACCATTCTCGATGGCGATGCCATAGAGTTCTTCCGCCTGTTCCAGATCGGGCAGCATGCCATAGCCGCCGGATTCGTAGAGATTGGCGAGCATCAAAGTGGCTTCGCTGGCGCCGGCTTCATGCGCGCTGATCAGGTAGTCGACGCCTTGGCGCTGTTCCTCGGGACTCTCGGAGGCAAAGCGTGCCTTGGCAACGGCGAGGGCCGCTGCGCCGTCACCCGCATCAGCCTCGGCGACAAGCGCCGAAAGCGCATCATCTAAGAAGATGTCGACATCGTCGATTACGATCTGGTCGGTGATTTCCGCCGGTGACGCAGGCGTTTCGGTATCATCGCCTTGTGCAAAAGCGGTCTGCGAGACCGAGCCTGCCAGCGCCGCAACGCATACAGAAAGAAACAAATTGCGTATCAACATTGGCTGGGGCCTCTCCTATGCCCCGGCAGCATACTGTCTGGACAAAGATGTTCTCCAAGTCGTGCACCGCCGTCAACTTGAATCACGGGGCTGCCGATCAATTCGGTGGCAACGGCTTGTTTTGTCAGGGCGAGCGGGCTCTGAGGAAATTCAAGATGTCACATGAGATGGCGTTATCTCGGCTAGATGTGCCGGTCGAATTTGATTGTCGTCTGTCTATCTTAGATGCGCTGCTGAAAAGCGGCGTGGCTCAATATTTTTTTCAAGTTCGGTGCGGCAATTGAGGCGAGCGCAATATTGCGCGCTTGTTTCTGCCAGTTCTGCCGAAATGTCCCATTGCAATATTTTCTGCTTGGCGCGCGTCGGGTGCAGCGACAAGGGTGTTGCATTGGGATGCTGCATGCGCGTAATTCTAGCCGCGGGCGGATGCAGTGTTGTTTAGCAAGGGTTTTCCATGCGTCTTACGATTTTCGGTACCGGTTATGTTGGGCTTGTGACCGGTGCGTGCCTGGCCGATGTGGGGCATCAGGTGGTGTGCGTCGATGTGGATGCTCAAAAGATCGCGCGGCTCAATGCCGGTGAAATCCCGATCCACGAACCCGGGCTCGAAGATGTCGTGGCGCGCAATGTCGCTGCCGGGACGCTTGAGTTTACCACCGATATCGAACTGGCCGTGTCTCATGCGCAGGTGCAGTTCATTGCCGTCGGTACGCCGCCTGACGAGAGTGGCGCGGCGGACCTGAAATATGTGCTGGCGGTCGCGGAATCCATTGGTAAATCAATGGACAAGCGCAAGGTGGTGGTGGTCAAATCCACGGTGCCTGTGGGGACCAGCGACAAGGTGCGGGCCAAGCTGAGGGACGTCCTTGGTGGGCGGGGTTCGGACCTCGACTTCGATGTGGTTTCCAACCCGGAATTTTTGAAAGAAGGCGCTGCGGTCAACGATTTTCTGAAGCCCGACCGGATCATCATCGGGGCTGCGACCGATCATGCGCGTGAGGTGATGAAGGAGCTCTATGAGCCTTTCAATCGCAGCCATGACCGGACGATCTATATGGACGTGCGGTCAGCGGAGCTGACCAAATATGCCGCCAATGCGATGCTGGCAACAAAGATCAGTTTTATCAATGAGATAGCCAATCTGGCGGAGCTGCTGGGGGCCGACATCGAGGAGGTGCGGCGGGGGATCGGGGCCGATCCGCGCATCGGGTATCACTTCATCTATCCCGGCCTTGGATACGGGGGATCGTGCTTTCCGAAGGACGTGCAGGCGCTTGGGCGTACGGCGAGCGATATCGGCTATGACGCGCCGCTGATCGCTGCTGTCGAGGCGGTCAACAATCGCCAGAAAACGACGATTTTCGACAAGATTTCCAGCCATTTCGGCGGAAAGTCAGCCCTTGCGGGCAAAACCATCGCGGTCTGGGGCCTGGCGTTCAAGCCCAATACCGACGACATGCGCGAGGCGCCGGCCCGGGTTTTGATCGAGGCGCTATGGGATGCCGGCGCCAAGGTGGTGGCCTATGATCCCGTCGCGATGGCCGAGACGGGTCGTATTTATGGCCAGCGCGACGATTTCGTTCTGGCCAAGGACAAATATTCCGCCCTTGAAGATGCCGATGCGCTGGTGGTCTGCACCGAATGGCAGCAGTTCCGCGCCCCCGACTTCGAGGAAATGGCCGAGCGGCTGGCGACCAAGCTGATCTTTGACGGTCGCAACATCTTTGCGCCCGATCGCCTGAAGCGCGATGGCTGGACCTATTTCAGCGTCGGTCGCGCGCCGGTTTATCCTTAAACATCCAAAAAACTCCCGTCTGTCACAGGCGGGAGTATGGATCGTCGGGGATGGTGCGGGGATAAAGTCTTACAAAAAGTCCTCGCGCATGGGGCTGAAGGCGTCGATCAGATGGCCCGCAGCAAGCGCTTTTACGCCGTGCACAAGATTGGGCGCGACGAGAAAAGCGCCACCTTTTTCAACCACTTGGGTGACTCCATCGATGGTCACCTCAAACGCGCCTTCAACCACGTAGGTTGACTGGACGTGGTGATGCGCATGAGGGGTGCCGGAGGCGCCTTTTTCGAAGGTGACTTCGACCATCATCATGTCTTCGCGCCACACCATGATTCGGCGTTTGACGCCTGGGTCGGTGTCGGTCCAATCGCGGTCGCCGGATGCGAAGAAGGGGTCGTTTATTGCCATGTTTTCAAGCCTTTAAGCGAAGTTGCGGCGATCGGTGGTCTGCTGTTCAATTAGATTGCCGCACCTTGCATGGAGCGGGGCCAAGGGGCAAGCGGGGCGTGCACAACCTTCAACATATGGCTCGAGATCGGCGTTTGTGCCGATGATCGACGAGGCTATACGCCGGTTGGCAACAGCGTCGTGGGAACTCGGATTGTGTCGGTGCAATGTTGGGGCAATGTCGGGGTTCTAGGGTCTTTCCATCGCACCCCTCGACGGGTGCGATAGAACCTGAATGGAGACCCAAAAATGCTTAAAAAGACTACGCTCGCTGTTGCCCTTTCGCTTTTCGCTCTTCCCGCTTTCGCCCAGACCACAATCGGCGGCGTTCCGCTTTCGGCTGAAGGCCTGCCCACGGTCGTGCGCTATTGCGAGGACCTTGCATCGATGAGCCCGTCGGACCGGTTCGACCATCGCCCGACCCATGCCCAGTCGATCGCTTCGGGCATTGCGCTCCGGACCGTGTCGCTCGGTGACTGTCAGCGCGCCGGGCTGGTTTAAGGTCAACGACCATACGCCGCTTGCGAGCCGGGTTCTTTTAGAGCCCGGCTTTTTCGTGCGCGCCGTTCAGGCTTCGACGCGCGGAAGGGCGATGGTGAAGGCGGCGCCGCCATTGGGGGATTGCCCGACCTTGATGGTGCCCTTGTGACGCAGGACGATCTCCTGCACCAGATTGAGACCGAGACCGGCGCCGCGGGTGGAAGGTTTGACGCGGTAGAAGGGCTCGAAAATCTTGGCGCGCTGGGAGGGATCGATGCCGGGGCCGTTGTCATCGACGGTGAGCGTGCCGTCGCCGGCCACCTTGACGGTGATCCTTGCCGATTTCCCGGCATGGGTGATGGCGTTCTGGATGAGGTTGGTGACGGCGCGGGTCATGGCGACCCTGTCTCCGCTGACGGGAACGGTCTCGACGTCGCTCTCAAAGGCGATCTCGTCCTGCGACGCGATGACGAGAGGGGCCATTTCAGCGGTCGCCTCGGCACCGAGTTTGACGAGATCGAAGGTTTCGAACCGCGAGCGCCCGATATCGATGCGCTGCAGGTCCAAAAGCTGGTCGGCGAGGTTGGAGAGGCGCGCGACATCGAGCATCAATTGGGTGCGCTCGGGCGAAGAGGAGAGGAGTTCGACGCGGGTCTGGAGAATGGCGATGGGGGTGCGCAATTCATGGGCCGCATCGGCCATGAAGCGTTGGCGGCGCTCGATACCGTCGTCGAGCCTAACGAGTGCGTCGTTGAAGGCTGCGACGAGCGGCTGCATTTCGAGGGGGATTTCATCGGGGGTGAGCCGCATGCCCGGCTGATCGACATCGATCATGGCGGCCTCCTTGGCCACCTTGTCGAGCCCGCGCAGGGCGCGGCGCAAGGTGAGCGGGATGGCGATGATCAGGACCAGGGAAAGCGCTGCGGAAAAGATGACGAAATATTTGTTGGCAAATAACAGGCCGACCGAAAGCCAGCTAAAGCGTGGGCCGCCACCGGTGGCGATGTGGAGGGGCCCGGCATCGGAATTGGCCTGGCGCACGATAAGGGAAGCGACCTCGGGGAAATCCTCGCTGCCGAAATCGCCAAAGGAGATAAAGCCGAGATATTCAAGGGCCGGCCCGAAGGCTTCGGGGATCGGGCCATCGCTCACGACCTGGCCGTCCTCGGTGCGCGCGTAGTACCAGAAATTGGGAAACCGGGTGCTGATGGCAGCGAGCTTCTTGCCGGCGCCAATCGTGGGCACTCCGTTTTCGACCGTGATCGCTTCGGCGATGACGCCGACGATGCGGTCGTCGAGCCCGACGCCTGAGGCAAAGCGCGAAATGGGCACCGAGGCGATGAGCGCAAAGGCGACAAGCGCCAGAATCTGCAAGAGGACCAGCTTGCGGGTCAGCTTGTAGCGCAGCGAATTCCAGTGTCCTAAAATCATTGCACTTCCCGCAGGAGATAGCCGATGCCGCGAATGGCGTGGATTTCGACGCGGGCTGCGGCGAGCTTGCGGCGAAGGCGCGAGAGATGAGCGTCGAGCGCATTGGAGGCGATGTCGTCGTCAAAGCCATAAACGGCCTGTTCGAGCGTTTCGCGCGATACGGTGCGACCGGCGCGCTTGATCAGCGCTTCGAGGGCCAGCAATTCGCGGCGGGGGAGGTCGACAGGTTGGCCGTTGATGCGGACGGCGTTGTGTTCGGGTTCGAAGTCCAGAGCGCCGATGGTGAGGGTTTCGGACTGGAGCTGGGCGGGGCGGCGCAGGACGGCGCGCAGTCTGGCCATCAACTCGTCGACTGAGAACGGCTTGGCGAGATAATCGTCGGCGCCTTCGTCAAGGCCGGTGACGCGATTGTCGAGCGAGCCGAGGGCGGAGAGGACGATGATGGGCATGGCGGGGTTCTGCCGCCGTAATTGCGGGATGAGCGAGAGCCCCTCGCCATCGGGAAGCTTGCGGTCGAGCAGCACGGCGTCGTGGGTGTGGCTGAGGGACGCCTCGCGGGCGATTTCGAGCGTGGGGGCGTGATCGACGACCATTGAGTGACGTCCAAGGGCCGAGCGCAAGAGGTTGGCCATCTCGTCTTCGTCTTCGACCAGTAATATGCGCATGCAGACGGTCCTTACCTCTGTCGCCCTTTAGCGGTCCCCAGCCACCGGGCATTTCTCAATCCTGCGCGCATATCCGATGTGGAAGAACGGGCACGACATTGCCTTGATATGCTCCAGTGGCAGGGCTGGGTTGCGCCAACATTGCGTGGTTGGCGCCAGACTTGCAATGTTGCTGCAATGGAACGCGCCGATTGATGCCAGCACCTTTTCTCACTTTACGTGCTGGACCATGAACGAACACACCCCATCGGCTGCCCATTCTTCGTCAAAGCCCAAGCGCCGCTGGGCGGGCGCCGCATTCGTTCTGGTGCTTGTGGCCGGGGGCGGGCTGGCGCTGAGCGGAGCGCTCGATGCGCCGCAGGCCCAGGATGTCACATCGGAACCCGTGACCGCCGAACCGCGGGCCATGCAACTGCATGGCAGCGAGGTCTATGAAGTCGAGATGCACGATCTTTCGTCGGCGATCTCGTTTACCGGCTCGGTGCGGCCGGCCCAGCGCGCCGATATTTCCGCGCAGGTGGCGGGGATCGCCAATGCGGTTCATGTCCAGACCGGCGATACTGTCGAAGCGGGCGACGTCCTCGTCGAAATCGATGCGACAGATCTCAATCTGCAATTGCGCCAGCAGCAGAGCACGCTCAATTCGACGGAAATCCAGCTCAACGCTGCGCGCCAGACGCTTGATCGCACCCGGTCATTGGCCGATCGCGGGCTGACCCCACAAGCAACGCTCGATGCGGCGATCGCCGAGGTCGATGGGCTGGAGGCCAGCCTTGCCTCGCTGCAATCGCAGCTTGAACAGGTCGAAACCAATATCGCGCGGACGATCATCAAGGCGCCGTTTTCGGGCACGGTCTCGGCCCGCATGGTCGAGCCGGGGCAGGTGGTGAGCCAGGGGGCGGCGGTGCTGTCGATCGTCGATCTGAGCCGGCTCAATGTCGATGCCATGGTGCCGCTTGCGCAATCGGCGGCGATCGCCGTTGGCCAGACGGCGAGCGTTTCGGTTCAGGGGCTCGAAGGGTCGGTGTTCGAGGCGGAGGTCGAGCGGATCAATCCCGTCGCTGAAGAGGGGACGCGATCGGTCGTCGTCCATCTTGGGCTCGACAATTCGGACGCGCGGTTGCGCGGCGGGATGTTTGTTTCGGGCCGGATCGTTATCGAAGCCTCCAGCGACGCCATTGCCCTGCCGCAAAATGCGGTGCTGGGCGAAGGCGAGGATCGATATGTGCTGGCGGTGGTCGATGGCGCCCTGGTGCGTCAGGACATCACCGTCGAAAAGATCTGGGATCGGCTGGGGCTGGTCGAGATTGCCGAGGGGGTTGCGCGCGGTGACGTGATCGTTTCGCTGCCGCTGTCGGGCCTTGAAATCGGCCAGACCGTTATCGTCGGGGACATCTAGCAATGTTTTTGACACGGATCAGCGTCCGCCACCCCGTATTTGCGACCATGGTGATGATCGCCATCCTGGTGTTCGGCATCAACGCGTTTCGCGGCATGGCGATCGAGCAATATCCCGATGTCGACTTTCCGGTGGTTGCGGTTCTGACGCCCTATACGGGCGCTGCGCCCGAGGCGGTCGAGACCGAAATTTCCCAGGTGATCGAAGAGGCGGTCAACACGCTTTCGGGGATCGAGACCGTCTCTTCGACCTCGAGTTCGGGCCATTCGACGGTGATCGTGCAGTTCACGCTCGAGACCGACAGCATGCAGGCGGCGCAGGAAGTGCGCGACAGGTTGGCGGCGGTGAGCCTGCCCGATGGCGCCGACGTGCCGCAGGTGATGCGGTTCGACCCGACGGCCACGCCGATGATGTCGCTGGCGCTGAGCGGGGAAGGGCAGACGATGACCGATCTGACCCGGATCGCCAATGATGTCGTTGCGCCGGCCATGACCAATGTGGAAGGCGTGGGCAGCGCGAGCGTTGTGGGTTCGATCGAGGAACAGGTCGATGTGCTGATCGATCCCGATCGGCTCAACGCCTATGGCATCGGGGTGTCGGAAGTGGTGTCCGCCTTTGCCAGCGACAATATGACGATCCCTTCGGGGTCGGTTGTCGACGGGCTCTTGGTCCAGACGGTGCAGCTCAATACCGAGCTCGACACGATCGAGGATTTCGCGTCGATCGTCGTGGCGCAGCAGGGCGGACAGACGATCTATCTGGGCGATGTCGCCGAGATCGTTCTGGCGCAATCCGAGCTCGACGGGCTGGCGCTCCAGAACGGCAATCAGGCGCTGGCGATCAACATTTCGCGGGTCGATAGCGGCAATACTGTCGAGATCGCCCATGAGGTTCACGCGACCGTCGCCCAGCTCAATGAGGACGGGCGGCTCGAGGGCGCCCGCATCGAGGTGCTGCAGGACAGCGCCGAGCAGATCGAGGCCAATTACCACACGCTCGAAGCGACGCTTCTGGAGGGCGCGCTGCTGGCGGTGGCGATCGTGTTCCTGTTCCTCAATTCCTGGCGGTCGACGGTGATCACCGGGATGACGCTGCCGATCTCGATTTTGGGGACGCTGGCGGTGATTTCTATGCTGGGCTTTTCGCTCAACATGATGACCATGCTGGCGCTGACGCTGTCGATCGGCATTCTGATCGATGATGCGATCGTTGTGCGTGAGAACATCACGCGGCATCTGCATATGGGCAAGAGCCATTTCCAGGCGGCGCTCGACGGGACCAATGAGATCGGGCTGGCGGTTCTGGCGACGACGCTCTCGATCTGCGCGGTGTTTTTGCCGCTCGCCTTCATGGACGGGATCGTCGGGCAGTTCTTCCTGCAATTCGGCGTCACGGTTTCGGTGGCGGTGCTGATCTCGCTGTTCGTCAGCTTTACGCTCGATCCGATGATGTCGAGCGTCTGGTATGATCCCGATGCGCAGCCTGACGCGAAGCGCGGGTTTTTAGGGCGCGCGATCGGCAAATTCGAGCACGGGTTCGCGGCGGTGGGGCGGCGCTATACCAAGGTGCTCGGCTGGAGCCTGCGGCACCGGGTGATGACGCTTCTGGCGGCGCTGGGGATATTTATCTCGAGCTTTGCACTGGTGCCGATGGTCGGGTTCGAATTCATGCCGGCCAGCGACAGCAGCCTCGTCAGTATCGAAATGGAAACGCCGGTCGGCTCGTCGCAGGATTATACGGCGATCAAGGCGCGGCAGGTCGATGCCATCGTGCGCGGCATCGATGGGGTGGAAAACACCTATACCAACGTCAATTCGGGCACGGCGAGCGGGGAGAACGTGGCTGCGATCAGCGTCAATCTCGTCGATCCCGGCGAGCGGGCGCTGTCGGATGTGCAGATCATTTCGGAAATCCGGCAGGCGACGGCCGTCGTGCCGGGCGTCGATCTGACGGTGAGCGCCGGTGGTGGGCTCGGGGCCGGTGGGGCGCCGATTACCCTCAACGTGCGCGGGGGCACTGTCGAAGGTCTCGCCGAGGGGGCGCAAATGATCGCCGATGCCGTGGCGGCGGTGCCCGGCGCAATCGATGTCAGAATGAGCACGCAGCAGGCGCAGCCGATGCTCGATATCGTCATGGACCGTCAGGCGGCGAGCGATCTCGGGATTTCCGCGCAGCAGGTCGGGTCGGCCATGCGGGTGATGATTGCAGGCGAAGTGGCCAGCGAATGGACCAATCAGCGCGACGACCGTATCGACGTGATGGTGCGGCTGCCGGAAAGCCTCCGCTCCGATATCGACGGGCTGGCCAATCTGCCGGTGGCGCAGATGCGGAACGGCGATATGCCGGTCTCGGTGCCGCTGGGGCAGGTGGCGAGCCTCAACCAGACGGTGGGGCCGAGCGAAATCGAACGCCAGGCGCTGGCGCGCCAGATCACCATCAGCGCCAATATAGGCGACGGACTGCTTGGTGACGTGGTGGCACAGATCGATGCGGCCGTCGCCGCGCTCGATCTGCCGCCCGGGGTGGCGATCGAGCAGGGGGGCGATGCGGAAATGCTGGCCGATACCACTGCCAGCATGGGCGCGGCGCTGATCCTTGCCGTCGTGTTCATCTATCTGGTGCTGGCCAGCCAGTTCGGGAGCTTCTTGCAACCCATCGCCATCATGAGCGCCTTGCCGCTGTCGCTGGTCGGGGTGCTGCTGGGGCTTTTGGTCGGCGGGTCGACGCTCAACATGTATTCGATGATCGGATTCATCATGCTGATGGGGCTGGTGGTAAAAAACGCTATCCTCCTCGTCGACAATAGCAATCAGCACGTGCGCGCCGGGATGCCGCTCAAGGATGCTTTGATGGCGGCGGGTGCGACCCGGTTCCGGCCCATCATCATGACGACGACGGCGATGATCTTCGGCATGCTGCCGCTCGCTCTGGCACTGCATCCGGGCAGCGAGCAGAACGCGCCGATGGCCCATGCGGTGATCGGCGGGCTGATCAGCTCGACCTTGCTGACGCTGCTCGTCGTGCCGGTGATCCTGACCTATGTCGAAGGGTTCGGCCAATGGGTGGGGCGGTTCCTGCCCAAGGCGCCTGAAGGCCATGGCCATCCGGCGACCGAGTGATGGCCGATGCCACCGCGCCACCTGCGGCGCGGTGGCTTTTTCGTTGTTTCCAGTTTTTGAAAAGAAGGCCGATCCCATGTCGACCAGATCCATTTTTCGTGCCGCTTTGGCGGTGACGGGTGCGCTGATGCTAACCACGCCTGCGTTTGCCGAGAGCCTCGCCGATGCGATGGCGCATGCTTATGAGAACAATCCCCAGATCGCCTCGGCGTTTCTTTCGGTGCGGGCTGCGGGGGAGGGAATCAAGGCGGCGGAGGGATCGCGCCTGCCAACCATCGGCGCGGAGGCGGAGCTTGGGGCGTCGTGGAACAGCGCCGCCAATAACTGGACCGGCAGCGACAGCATCGGGCTGGGGTACAGCCAGACATTGTTCGACAATCATCAGGGGGACGCGGCGATCGCCGGGGCGATGGCGCAGTATGATGCCGCGGTCTATGGCGCTGAAAACGCCGAGCAGAACGTGTTGCTCTCGGTGACGCAGGCTTATGTCGACGTTTTGACCGGGCGTCGGGTGGCGGCGATCCGGGCGGAGACCGTGGGGTTCGTTGCGGCGCAATTGCAATCGGCGCGGGATCGGCTGGAGGTTGGCGAGGGCACGCAGCTTGACGTGTCGCAGGCGGAGGCGACGCTGGCTGAGGCGCGGGCGTCTTCGGCGGCGGCGGTCAATGCGCTGCGGGTCGCCGAAGCCAATTATTTGCGCCATGTGGGGCGCGAGGCGGGGGCGCTCAACGGGCAATATGGATATTCGGCCCTGTTGCCGGCCAGCCTCGAGGACGGGCTGGCGCGGGCGACGGCGGCGCATCCGGCGCTTTTGGCGACGGCGGCACAGTTGCGGGCTGCGCAATATGGCTATGAGGAAACGCTGGCCGGGTTCGGGCCGAACCTTTCGTTGAACGGCAATGTCGGGGTCGGCGGCTGGACGAACGGGACGGTGACGCAGAGCGCGTCGATTTCGCTGCGGCTGAGCGTGCCGATCTATACGCCGAACCGCGATCCGGCGGTCGAGCAGGCCAATATCGGGCAGATCCAGTCCCATCTCGAAGGGCTGGCGACGCGGGACCAGATCGTCGAGGCGGTACGGCAGGGCTGGGCGGGCATGGAAGCGGCGACGGCGCAGATCGAAGCGGCGACAGCGGCTGTGGCGGCCGGGCGGATCGCGCTTAATTCGATCATCGAGCAAAATGAGGTAGGGCAGGCGACGACGCTCGATGTGCTCGATGCGCGGGCATCGGTTGCGGGATCGGAAGAGATGCTGATTTCGGCGCAGGCGCAGCGGGTGATCGCCGCGTATTCGCTGATCGCGGCGACTGGGTCGTTGGGGGCGGATGAATTGGGGTTGCCGGTCGTGCCGCGGACAGCGGAGGGGCAGAGGGCGGTTGTTGCAGCGCCGGTCGATGCTTGGGGGGATTTGCGGTAGGCGCGAGGGATACACCGGCTTGTGCTGCGGGTTTGGCATGGGCGGCGTGGGCCCTCGGGTCGAGCCCGAGGGTGACGGTTGGGTATGGCGAAGACTTTGGGGCCAGGTGCTCGGAGGATGCTGGGTCCCGGATCAAGGCCGGGATGACAGGGGGGTGAGGTTGAGGATGAATGTCGGTTTGGATGGGCGTTGGGAAGGCCCCCTTACCCGCCGCTGCGCGGCGACCTCTCCCCCGGAGGGAGAGATGGGCGGTGGTGGCTATTCAGGCGCGCATTGGTCGGCGGCCCAAAGGGTGATGGGGGTGCCGGCTTCGGCACCGAGATCGTGGCATTGGGTGTCGGTGCACAATTGCCAGGGGGAGGGGGTTACGCCGGAGGCGGCGAGGGTCAGGCGGTCGAGGGGGGCGAGGGTGGGGGTATAGGTCCAGCCCTCGTCGGTCAGGATGGCGTCGGGGGGCGGGGCGATACCGGCGCCCGAGCCCTGGACGATGGCCTGGGTCAGGACGAGGCGGTTGTCCTGGATGGACCATTGCTCTTGCCAGAGAGTTTTTTCGACCGAATGGGTCCAGCTTAAGGAAAAGCTCGACGCCGCGAGCGCAAGGAGTGTTCCGCTCGCGGCGATGCAGAGGGTCATGCGGGTTGAGCTTTGGCTTTATGCGCCCGGAAGCGCACGATTTGCCAGCCGATCAGGGCAAGGCCGAGCACGAAGCCGATTTCATCGGTCAAGGGCAGGGCGAGGATCAGCAGGAGGCCGGCGGCAAAGAACGCCAAGCGTTCGATGATGCCGGCGCGGACGATGAAGAACCCGACCATGGCGATGCCCCACATGCCGATGCCGAAACAGGCCTTGGCGACGATATAGGCGACCTCGACAGGATAGCCGAAGGCTTCGGCCATCCAGCCGCCGTCCTGGAGCATGAGCGAGGGGGTATAGACCGCCATAAACGGGATGACGAAACCGGCGGCGGCCAGCTTGACGGCCTGGATGGAAATCTTGAACCCCGAGGTTTTGGCCATGGGGGCGGCGGCAAAGCAGGCCAGCGCCACGGGCGGGGTCAGATCGGCCATGATCCCGAAATAGAAGACGAACATGTGGCTGACCAAGAGCGGCACGCCGAGTTCGAGCAGGGCCGGGCCGGCGAGGGACGAGGTGATGATGTAGTTAGGGATTGTCGGAATGCCCATACCGAGGACGAGGCAGGTAAGCATTGTAAGGATCAGCGAGAGGAAGAGATTGCTTTCGCCGACCGAAATGATCGCCGAGATGAAGGTCGAGGCGATGCCGGTCAAGGTCAACGTGCCGATGACGATGCCGACAACGGCGCAGGCGATGCCGACGGGGAGCGCGTTGCGGGCGCCCTGAGCGAGAGAATCGCGGCAGATGAGGATGGTTTCGCGTCCGCCTTTGAAAAAGACGCAGCCGATGAGCAACGCGGCGATGACGGCGACGAGGAAATTGACGCCGAACTGGAGGAAGGATGCGGCGGCGAGGCCGAGCGCGATCCAGAAGACGACGCGGAAGGCAAAGGGGCCGATCAGCGCGGCGATGGGGGTGCCCAGGATCAGGACGACGATCAGGGCCAGGCCCATGGTGCCGGCAAAGATCGGAGTGTAGCCGGCAAACAGCAAGAAGATCAGCGTGCCGAGCGGCAGGGCCAGCGGCCATTGGGCCTTGATGGCGGCCCATGGATTGGGGAGGGAATCCTTGGCGAGGCCCTTGAGGCCGAGCTTGCCGGCTTCGAGATGGACCATCCAGAAGCAGACGGCGAAATAGAGAATGGCCGGGATGATCGCGGCCCTGACGATTTCGGTGTAGGGCAGATTCAGCGTTTCGGCCATGATGAAGGCGACGGCGCCCATGACGGGGGGCATGATCTGGCCGCCCATGGACGATGTGGCTTCGACGCCGCCCGCGAAGGGGGATTTAAAGCCCGAGCGTTTCATCAGCGGTATCGTGAACTGGCCGGACGCTACGACATTGGCGACGCCGGAGCCCGAGATGGTGCCCATAAGCGCTGAGGACAGGACGCAGACCTGGGCCGCGCCGCCGCGCCAGCCGCCGACAAGCCCGAGGGCGAAATCGTTGAACAGCTTCAGCATGCCGGCGCGTTCGAGGAAGGCGGCGAACAGCACGAAAATGAAGATATAGGCGGCCGAAACATAGATCGGGGTGCCGTAAATGCCCTCGGTGCCAAAGCCGAAATGGCTGATGATCAGCGGGAAACTGTAGCCGCGGTGGACGAGCGGGCCGGGCAGGTATTGGCCGAAAAAGCAGTAGGCAAAGAAAATGCCGGCAATCAGCGCCAGCGGCCAGCCCATGAGGCGACGCGCAGCTTCAAAGACGAGGGCGATGGCGGCGGTGCCGACCACGAGGTCGAGGGTGGTGTGGAAACCCGAACGCCGGATGAGGTCGATATAGAAGACCCAATTGTAGATGCCGGTCAAAAACCCGGCGATGCCGAGGCTCCAGAAGATGGTCTTGGTCAGCGGTGTTTTGGCGAGAAGATTGGCGATGAGGCCGAAGCCGAGCAGGAGCAGGAAGCCCACATGCATGGCCCGGACGATCTGGCTGGGCATGTTGCCATAGGCTGCGACCCAGAGCTGGAACAGGGCGAAGACGATGGCGATGGTGAACGCCACTGTGCCCATGATGCCGTGGCCGAAGCCGGGCGGAAGGCCCTCGATGGCTTCTTCGACATCGTCTGGCTGCTGGTTGAACTCTTCAGCGCGGATTTCGCCCTGCTGCGACATGATCTTATCCTCCCCTCCTTGGATCATGCGGCCCGGGACGATCCGGGCCGCATGAAGCGATCATTTATTCAATGATGCCCTGTTCGCGGTAATAGCGTTCCGCGCCGGGGTGCAGCGGGATGGGCAGGCCTTCGATGGCGGCGTTGATGTCGATATCGTTGGCTGCGCCATGGGCCGCCTGCATGCGGTCGAGATTTTCAAACAGCAGGCGGGTCATGTCGTAGGCCATCTCTTCGGAGACGGTTTCGTAAGAGACGAGAATGTTGCCGATGGCGGCGGTTGGGACGTCTTCGTCCTGGCCGTTATAGGTGCCGGCGGGAATGGTTGCGGGGACGTAAGGCGCGCCGATCGATTCCACGATATCGGCGGGAATGGCGACGATGTTGATCTCGTGGGTTGCCGACAAATCCTGAATGAAGGCAACGCCGAGACCGGCAGATTGCAGGGTGGAATCGAGCTGGCGGTTCTTGATCAGTTCGGCCGATTCCGCAAAGGGCAGATATTCGAGGCGGCCCATGTCCTCGTAGGTGAGGCCGGCGGCTTCAAAGATGGCGCGGGCGTTGAGCTCGGTGCCGGAAGCGGGTGCGCCGACCGAAATCGAGCGGCCGGGGAGGTCCTCGAGGGTTTCGACGCCAGAGGCGGTGTCGGCGACGATCTGGACGTAGTTGGGATAGATCGCGGCGATGGCGCGCAGGCCGGTGAGAGCAGCGGGGAAGCCCGCTTCTTCATTGCCTTCCCAGGCAAGCGCCACGGAATCGCCGAGCGCGAAGGCGATTTCGCCACTGCCTTCGGCGAGGAGGTTGAGGTTTTCGACCGAGGCGCGGGTGGCCTGGACCTGGGTGCGCGAGCCTTCGATGCCATCGGCGTAGATTTCCGAGAGCGCTACGCCGAGCGGGTAATAGACGCCCGAGGTGCCGCCGGTCAGGACGTTGATGAATTCCTGGGCGTTGGCGGCGACGGGCATGGCGACGAGCGTCGTGCCAAGCAGAGATGCCGCGCCGAGGCGCGTGATCACATTAGACATGGATTTCCTCCCAAAGGGTTTGTGACGCCGCCGTCTCCTCACGGTGGCGCTGGAGGGGAGGTTGCAAGCGGTGTGCCAGATGGGGAGGGCGGGGAAATGGGGACTGGCGTGGGGGTGCGGGGCAAGATTTTGCCAGCGGGGAGGTGGGGTTGGCGGGAAATTGCCGGGGGCGTCAGTCTGGGGAGGTCAGGGTGCGCGGAGGCGCGTTCGGCCCCACTGCTTGGGAGCATACTGGGTCCCGGGTCTTCGCCCGGGATGACGGGTGGAGGGCAGGGAACGGTGGGGATGGGAGAGGAATGCTGTTGGTTTGGCGGCTGCAGCGTGGGCCCTCGGGTCGAGCCCGAGGGTGACGGGTGGGAGGGGAATGAGGGTTTTCGGTGGGGCCGGCTCACGCGGTGGCGCGGAGGCGGAGGCGGGTGATTTTTTCGTTGAGGGTGCGGCGCGGGATGCCGAGGAGTTCGGCGGCGCGGGCGCTGGAGCCGTTGGCGGTTTCGAGCGCGCTGGCGATGATGCCGGCTTCGAAGCGGGCGAGTTGGTCGGGGAGGGACTCGACGGCAGGACTGTCGGTGGGCAGTGGAGCGATGCCGATGATCGAGCGTTCGGCGTGGCCTTTGAGTTCGCGGACATTGCCGGGCCAGGATTTCGAGCCCAGATCGGCGAGCATTGCGGGCGAGGGGTCGCGCATCGGGAGGCCGAAGCGTTCGGCGGCGCGGCGGGCAAAGACCGTGTGCAAAAGCCCGATATCCTCGCGGCGGGCGCGGAGCGGGGGCAGCGCGAGATCGATGGTCGAGAGGCGGAAATAGAGATCGGGGCGGAAGCGACCGGCTTCGCTTTCAAAGCGCAGATCGGATTTTGTGGCGCCGATGAAGCGGACGTCGATTTCGATCTGGCGGTTGGAGCCGAGGGGTTCGACGACGCGCTCCTGGATGACGCGCAGGACCTTGGCCTGGAGTGCCAGGGGCATGGATTCGATTTCGTCGAAAAAGACGGTGCCGCCATTGGCAAAGACTAGCTTGCCCTCGCGGGCGCCGACGGCGCCGGTATAGGCGCCCTTGTCGTGGCCGAACAGTTCGCTTTCGAAAATGGTTTCGGGGATGGCGGCGCAGTTGATGGCGACGAACGGGCCTGCGCGGCGGCGGCCGAAATCGTGGAGAGCGCGGGCTGCGACTTCCTTTCCAGTGCCGGTCTCGCCGGTGATGAGCATGTCGACGTCGATATCGGCGAGGTGGAGGATGGAGCGACGCAGTTCGACGATGGCTGGGGAGACGCCGATCAGGCGGGCTTCGAGATCGTCGGGCTGGCGCTTGAGGCGGGAGATTTCACCGACAAGGCGGCGCTTTTCGACGGCGTTGTCGAGGATGGAGACGAGCTGTTCGGCGTCGTAGGGCTTTTCAAGAAAATGGTAGGCGCCGGCGCGCATGGCTTTGACGGCGACCGGGACGTCGCCATGGCCGGTGAGCAAGATGACGGGAAGGTCCGGGTCGGTGCGGTGGAGGCGTTCCAGGAGGTCGAGGCCGGAAAGGCCGGGCATGCGGATGTCGCTGACCACGCAGTCGCAGGTGGCGGTGTCGATGTCAGCGAGGGCGCGCCGGGGGTCGGTGTGGGTGGTGACGGTAAATCCGGACGCTTCGAGCCAGTCCGCGGCGGCGGCGCAGAGATCGGGCTCGTCATCGATAAAGGCGATGCGGCCGCGGCTCATTGCGCGGGCTCCAGATGTTCGGCGCGGGCACCCATGAGGGGGAGCGAGACTGTCGTCAGCGTGCCGCCACCCCTGGCCGGGGCGAAGGCGAGGGTGCCGTCATAATCTTCGAGTATGGCGCGGGAAATCGAGAGGCCGAGACCAAGGCCCTCGCCGGTGGTTTTCGTCGTGAAGAAGGGTTCGGTGATCTTTTCGGCGATCTCGTCGGGAATGCCGGGGCCGGAATCATGGATGGCCATAACGGCGCGATCCTCGTTTTGGGAGATGGAGACCGCGATTGCGGTGTTGCCGAGGGCGGCGGTGGCATCGACGGCGTTCAAGAGCAGATTGATGAAGACCTGTTCGATGCGCACGGCGTTGACGGCGATCATCGGGGCGTCGGGGGCGGGATCGAAGCGGATGGTGACGCCGACTTCACGGGCCCGGGGCAGGACGATCTCGATGGCGGCGTCGACCGAGCTGGCGAGCGATATGGGCTCGACGGGCATGGCCTGGGTGCGCGAGGAAAAGGTCTTGAGATGGCGGACGGTGCGCTGCATGCGTTTCAACAGATCGCGGCTCGAGCGGATCGAGGCATCGAGTTTTTCGGGACGCTGGTTCTGGGCGTGGAGGCCAGCGGCGGCCAGCGTCGTATCAAGGGCCGAGAGGGGCTGGCTGACTTCGTGAACGATGGCGGCGGACATGCGGCCGAGGGCGGCGAGCTTGGCGGCGTGGATGAGGCTGTCCTGGGTGTCGCGCAGTTCGGCTTCGGCGCGCAGGCGCTC
The DNA here is from genome assembly GCF_900100665.1 of Pelagibacterium luteolum. Lineage (GTDB taxonomy): Bacteria > Pseudomonadota > Alphaproteobacteria > Rhizobiales > Devosiaceae > Pelagibacterium > Pelagibacterium luteolum. The sequence goes on along the minus strand of NZ_FNCS01000001.1, from coordinate 240,804 downwards.
GTCGATTTCAAGGCCGAGGGCTTCGGTGCGTTCGGCGACGCGGCGTTCGAGGACGGCGTTCTGGTCGAGCTTGAGGCGGGTCAACTGGCGGCGCTGATAGGCATAAAGGCCGATGAGGATCAGGACCAGCGAGAGAAGGGCGGCGACGCCGGCAAAAAGCCGCGCCTCTTCGGCGATGGGGGCGGTGGGGAGGGCGGTAAAAACCTGCCAGCCCTGCGGCTCGATACGTGCGACGCTCATCATCAGGGCGTCACGGTCGGTTTCGACGATGACGGGCTGGCCCTCCGGGATCGGGGTGCCGATGAGGGGCGCGCTGCCGGCGACATCGATGCCGTCATAGCGGCGTTCGCGCGCGATGAGGTCGCGGTTTTCGCTGTTAAGGGCATAGAGCGGGCGATATTTCCAGGTGCCCACGCCAGTGAGGAACACAACGCCGGCTTCGTCGGCAAGGCCGGTGATTTCCCCCGCCTGCACCCAGGCGCGTTCTAGAGGGGCCATGTCGACCTTGACGACGGCAACGCCCATCGGGCCGGCGGGGTTCGAAATGCGGGCCGAGAGGAAATAGCCCGGGATGCCGGTGGTTACGCCCACTGCGTAGTACGAGCCTTCGCCATTGGCGAGCGCATCGGCGAAATAGGGGCGGAAGCTGTAATTGTGGCCGACGAACGAGGTGGGTAAATCCCAGTTGGAGGCGGCCAGCGTGAGGCCGTCGGTGTCGATGATATAGGCGGCGTCGGCGATGGAGTGTGCGGCGATGGTCTGGAGATAGGTGTTGGCGAGGGCGACGGCGTCGGGTGCGGGCGTTTCGAGCAGATCGAGGATGCGTTCGTCCTCGCCCATGACTTCGGGAAGATAGCCGAAGCGCTCGATTTCGCTTTCGACCGACCGTAGGGTGACGGTGAGGCGATCGCGCAACTGGCCCGACAGGCGGTCCATGCCGGCGCGATGGGCGAGCGCATAGGCGAGGGCGGCCAGCGCGCACACCAAGCCGATCGCCGCAAGGGCGACGATGACGCGCCGCATCGATCGTTGCGTTAGATCAGACAGCCCAGTGATCCTCCCAAACTGGCCCGCCCCAATCATGGCGCAAGCGGGCCGGGGTGACAATCACCTGGGCGGCGGTGGGCTCGCGGTGCCGGGATAGGCGGCGCGGAGGGCGATTTCGACGCGAGCACCACCAGACTGAGACGCGCCACGCGTGATACTGGCGCCGTTGATTTCGGCGATTTCGGAGACGATGCGCAGGCCAAGACCGTAGCCGGTTCCGCCATTGGGGCGCGGCCGATGGGCGGTGTCGGGGGCAAAGCCCGGGCCGTCATCCTCGACGATCAGATGGATATAGTCGCCCTTGTGCAGCGCCTCGATGCGGATCTCGGATTTTGCCCATTGGCTGGCGTTTTCAAGAACGATGCCGCACATTTCGGTGAGATCGGCGGGGTCGAGATCGACGGTGAGCGCCGTGTCCAGCGTGCGCGTCCAATGCAGCGATTCGCCGTCCGGTGTCAGGCGCAGGGTGGCGATGACCTTTTCGATGGTCGCCGCCAGGGGCGTTGCGCAATGTTCGGCACGGGCGCGGTGGCGCAGGCGCGCAAGGCCAAGCTGGTGATGGACGGTGATCGCCATCGTCTCGACCAGCTTTTCGATGCGGAGCGCGGGTTCGTCTAGGCCGGCCTGGCGCAGCTTTCGCGCTTCGACGCCCAGAACGGTCAGCGGGGTCTGAAGGCCGTGGGCGAGATCGGAAGCGCGGGCCCTTGCATAGGTGATGGCGTGGCCCTGAGCATCGAGAAGCTCGTTGACCTCATCGACGAGCGGTTTGACTTCCCGGGGGAAACGCCCGACCAGACGGCGCTCACGGCCCTCGCGCACGCCGGCCAAGCGCTGACGCAGGCCGGAAAAGGGGCGCAGGCCAACGCTGACCTGAATCCAGCCGGCCACGGCGAGCATGACAACGAGAATCGCGAGCACCCGGAACAGGTCGAAGCGGAAGGCGGCAATGGCCAGTTCGAGCCTGTCGCGGCGCTCGGCGACAACCAGATCGAGTGTGCGGGTCGAGCCATCGGCGCGCTCGAAGCCCAGCCGGCGGGTGGTGGCGAGGAGGATCGTTCCGCCCGCGTCTTCGAGCTTGAGCGCTATCGGTGGCGCGCCCGGCTGGAGCGCAGCGGGGATGTCGAGGGCCTGATCGAAAAGCGAGCGCGACGCGGCGATCTGGCCGGTTTCGGGGTCGCTGACCTGCCAGTAAAGCCCGCTGAGCGGGATTGCGTAGCGCGGATCGGGCATGTCCTGGGTCAAGAGAGGCTGGGGCGCGTCGGGCTCGACGAGGGCGATGAGGCGGGTCAATTCATTGTCGAGATTGGCGCGGGCCTGGCGCTCGAGATGGGCCGTGAAAATCTCGATCAGCAGAACGCCGAACACCGCCATGGCGATCGAGAGCGTGATTATGGTGGCAAGGGTGAGGCGAAGGCGGATCGAGCTCGTCATCGTCACGGCGCCTCGCCGATGACATAGCCGAAGCCGCGACGGGTTTCGATGATGCCGGCGCCAAGCTTGCGGCGGGCGCGGCCGACAAGCACTTCGATGGCGTTGGAGTCGCGTTCGAAGTCCTGGAGATAGAGGTGTTCGGTCAACTCGATCTGATCAACGACGCGGCCCTTGTGGTGGGCGAGATAGGCGACGAGCCGGTATTCCTGGGGCGTCAGCGGAATGAGGGCCCCATCGACCGAGACGCGCATCTGGCGGGTGTCGAGGGTGAGGGCGCCCACTTCGATGACAGGGGTGGGGTTGCCCGAAGCGCGGCGGACAAGCGCGCGGATGCGCGCCACAACCTCTTCGATGCGGAATGGCTTGGCAAGATAATCATCGGCGCCGGCGTCTATGCCCTCAACGCGTTCTTCCCATGCGCCGCGGGCCGTCAGGACGAGCACGGGGGTCAAGATTTTCGCCTTGCGCCAGCGCTTGAGCACGACGAGGCCGTCCATTGTCGGCAAGGACAGATCGAGGACGATGGCGTCAAAGGCTTCGGTTTCGCCGCGATAGTGCCCGATCTCGCCATCGTCGCTATGCTCGACGACGAAGCCCGACAATTCGAGCGCCGTGCGCAGGCCATCGGCGATGGTGGGGTCGTCCTCAACAACCAAGACGCGCATCGCTACCTCACGGGCTGGCCCGTTACGGCATCGAAATCGGCGGTGCGGACCGTGCCCGTGCCGTCGATATATTTGAAGCGGTAATAGGTGCGGGCCGGGGTGCGGCGCAGGACGACATCGACCACGGTCAGGGTGCCGTAGCCCTGGAAGATGGTCAGCATTTGCTCGAGAGTGAGCAACCCGTCGGAATTTACGGTCTGGCGGATCTGGCCGGTTGGGATGTCCTCATGGTCATCGGTGGGGCGTTGCGTGGGCGTTGCGGGGTCGTCGTCGTCCTCATCGTCAGGGACATCATGGTCGAGGTCATCATCGTCGTCCTCGTCGTCGCGGTCGTCTTCCCGGTCGTCGTCCTCATCGTCGTCCCGATCATCGTCGCGGTCATCGTCGTAATCGTCGTCATCGGCATGCGCGGGCACGGCCCACGCGGCGAGGAGGGCTGTGGCAGCGACAAGAAGGGTTCGGCGGGTGATCGACATCACGATCTCAAATACAGGTCCGAAACTGACAAATCGCTGACAGCGTGGCGGCGCGATCGGTCAGCCGCGCCAGCCTACACTCCGGCTTGTTTCGTCACCAGACGGCAAACCAAGGAGTTGAAAACAATGAAACTGCATTTGGGAATTGCGCTGAGCGCGCTCACCTTGATGGCGGCTTCGCCCGCTTTCGCCCAGTCCCGCTCGATCGACGATCTGATGTCGGACGCCCAGGAGGCGGAATATTGCGCTGGGCAGACGCCCAATACGACGACGACGACCTCGATCACCCTGCCCTGGGGCGAGACCGTTTCGGGCAGTGTCCGTTGCGATAGCGACGACCACATCCTCCATCCCGACGATCGTCTGGACGACCATGATTACCGCAAGGAATACGACGAATGGCTGCTCGGCGACGATCATGACGATGATGACGACGATGATCACGATGACGACGATGATGACGACGACGACCGCTACGATGATGATGATGATGATCGTGACGACGATCATGGCGGTCATTATGGCGATGACGATGATGATGACGACCGTCACGACAATGGCGACGATCACCATGACGATGACGATCGCGATGATCATGGCGACGACGATGACCGGGATGATGACGACCGCGACGACGACCGCCATGACGAAGACAAGGACGGCGACGACGACTGACTGCCGTGAGCGGCGCTGAGCAGCCCGTCACATGCCACCGTCGGGCCGGTCGCTTTCCAAGCGGCCGGCCTTTATGTGTCTGGCGTAAGATATCGAGCGTTGGCTGGCGGGGCTTTAAGCGTCAGATTTCGAGATAGTCGGGATATTGCTGGCCGACCCAATCGAGCATCGAGAGGGTTTTGGAGAGGTGTTCGCGCATCGCTTCGATGGCGGCGATGGGGTCTTCGGCGGCTATGCCGTCAATGATCTTTTCGTGCAGGGCGACAACGCGCTCCATGCCGATATTGGGCAGGTTGAGCATGCGCAGGCGGTCGAGATGGCCGCTGTGGCGGCGCAGGATGGGCCAGAGGTCCAAGATATCGGCGTGGCGGAAGATCGTGTGATGGAACTGACGGTCGGCGATGAGGAAGGCCGCGTGATCCTTCTGGCTGGCGCGATGGCCGACTTCGGCATTGGCGGCACGCATATCGGCGACGGCGGTCTTGTTGGCTGTTTCGGCCAGAACGCGCACGGCGTCGGATTCAATGGCGCGGCGCATGAAATGGGCCTGGCGGGCGATGCCGATATTGATGCGCGAGACGAGCGTCGCGTATTGAGGATAGACGGTGACAAGACCCTCTTCCTCAAGCTTTAAGAGCGCATCGCGGACCGGGGTCTGGCTGAGGCCGAACTGTTGCTGCAGGGCGGTGCGCGAAATCGTCGAGCCGGGGGCCAGTTCCAACGCCAAAATGCGCTCGCGCAAATATTCGACGACCTGAGGCGCGACCTGGCGGGTGCGGTCGAGGACGATGCGGCTTTTTGAAGTAATGGTGGACATCAGGCTGCCGGGTGTGAATCTTTGTGTCGTGATGCATTACTACTTAAGCTTGGTAATGGCCAGACGCACTGGGGGCAAGAGCCGATGGGGGCAGGACAATGATCGCAAAACCTGGGGAAGAGGCCGAACGGCCATCGACGTTCGCCGACCAGGTTTACGGGCGGATTTTGTCGAGCATAGCCACGGGCGCATTCCCGACGGGGAGCAAACTGCCGAGCGAAAAGCTGCTCGGGGAGCGGTTCGGAGTGTCGCGGCCGGTGGTGCGCGATGCGCTGTCGCGACTGCAGCGCGACGGGCTGATCGAATCGCGCAAAGGCAGCGGGAGTTTCGTTCTGTCGAGCCCGCCCGAGGATTTGTCGGCGGCAGCGGACATGGCGCAGATCGCCCGCTATCAGCGCTATCAGGAATTCCGGCTGGTGGTTGAAGGGGCGGCGGCGGCGCTTGCAGCGGAGCGGCGGACGAGCGCGCAACTGGCGCGGATCGTCGATGCGCATAACAAATTCATTGCCGAAATCGAGAATGGCCAGTTCCTATGGCAGTCCGACCGGGAGGTTCATATCGCGATCGCCGAGGCGGCGGGAAATGAGTTTTTCGTCGAAAGCCTGGAAGGGCCGGAAGTACGGCTAAGCGATTTCATGACCGTGTCACTGAAACTGACAAGTTCGCGATCGCCGCAACGCGGATCGCTCGTGGCGCGGGAGCATTCCAATATCGTCGATGCGATTCGCGGTCGCGATGCGGTGGCGGCGCGGATTGCCATGGAGTTTCACCTCGTGCAAGCGCGACGGCGCATGCTTGACAAGACCCTATCACCCTGATGATGTAAACATTGTTGACAGCATTTGCTGTTGCGGTTAGGACTGACGCACTAGAGCATCAGTCGCCGATCAACGCTTGCGCTGCTCTTTTTGTTTGTATCGCCGCGTTTCCAGGACGCTGAAACGGTATCGTCATCGGATTTATGCCGAGGGCCTGCCTTTTGCTGGAAACGTGCTCAATCAGGAGTGCTGACAGTGAAGCAGCCCGTGTTGACGCCCCAGGATTATGCCAAGTCCGTGGTTGCCGTTCCCCCCATCGCCCTCACCGCCGAAGGCGTGGTTGCAGAGAGCGCCAATCGCGCCATCATGAGCCATATCGCCGATGGTGGGGTGACGTCGGTGCTCTATGGCGGCAATGCCAATCTCTATCACTTCGGCGCGGAAAGTTTTCGCGAGGCGCTTTCGGTGCTGTTTGCCAACTGCCCGCCCAATCTGCAGATCCTCTTTTCCATCGGCCCCGATTTCGGCAAGGCGATGGATCAGGCTGGCGATATCCTCAAGGCCGGGGTGCGCAATGTGCTGCTGCTGCCCATGGCGTTTCCTGCCGATGCGCGCGGTGTCGCGGAAGGCGCGCGGCGGATCGCCGACCGATTGGGGTTCGGGATCGTGCTCTACGTCAAGCGCGAGAATTATATCGATCCCGACGCGCTGGGGCGGTTGATCGAGGACGGCGCTGTCGATTTCGTCAAATATGCCGTCGAGCGCGACGATGCTGCAGCCGATCCCTATCTCGACAGGCTGATTGCCGCTGTGGGCACCGACAAGATTGCGTCCGGCATGGGCGAGACGCCGATCCACGATCATATCGGGGCGCGCAAGATGGCGACCTATACATCGGGCGCCGTGTGCATTGCGCCGGCGGCTGCAAACGAGTTGCTGGAACTCTATCGGGCCGGGGAATTCGATCTGGCGCGGAGGCTGAGCCAGCCTTTTCTCGATTTCGAAGTCACCCGTGCCAAGCTGGGCGGCACATCGGTGCTTCATGACGGGATCACGCTTTCAGGCATTGCCGATTGCGGCCCGTTGATGCCGCTGGTCTCCAATCTCGATGAGAGCCAGAAGGCCATGATTATGCCGCAGGTCGAGGCGCTTATGGCGGCGGAAAGTGCTGCGCGGCAGCGGGCCCGCGCGGCATGAACGAAGGTCTATCGGATACGCCGTTGACTGACTAATGCATTAGTGCTCTAGTGCGGCGGCTAAGTTTTGCCGCCGTTACGGCACGCGGAAATTTCGGCTCGTGCGGTCTGGTCCAGCCGCGCCGGCTCCAAGGGGGAGACCCCAAACAGGACCGAGATCGAGGAGGAGGATCCATGACGATCAGGACGAAACTGATTTCAAGCGTAGCGGGTACACTCGTTTTGGGATTGATGTCGGGCGGTGTCGCCGCGACCGCCCAGGAGATAACCGTCGTCTTGCCAGAGCAGCCGGCCAATCTTGAGCCGTGCCGGTCGATCCGCGCTGATATCGGGCGCGTGATCAACATGAACATCACCGAGACGCTGACCGACATCAATGTCGATACCGGCGAAGTCGAGCCGCATCTTGCGACCGAATGGGAGCAGGTGGACGATACGACCTGGCGCTTTACCCTGCGCGAGGGCGTCACGTTCCAGGACGGCGCGCCGCTCGATGCCGAGGCTGTGGTCAATTCGATCAACCGCCTGATGAACCCGAACCTTACATGCGACAGCCGGTCGAAATTCGGCGATGTGACGCTGACGCCGACGGCAATCGACGCGCAGACCGTCGAGATCGTCAGTGACATCGCGATCCCCATCATGCCGACGCTGATGGGTACCGTGCAGATCGTTTCGCCCAACATGCCGTTCGATGCCGAAGTCAACGAACCTGTCGGGACCGGCCCGTATGTTCTGGCCGAAGCCACCAATGAGCGGATCGTTCTGTCGCAGAACCCCGATTACTGGGGCGAACTGCCGGCCGTTACCGACGCAACCTTCGTGTGGCGTTCGGAATCGGCAATCCGTGCTGCGATGGTGGAAACCGGGGAAGCCGATCTGACGCCGGCGATTGCGGTTCAGGATGCGACCAATCCGGAAACGGACTTTGCGTATCTCAACTCGGAAACCACCCGCATGCGTCTCGACATGCAGATGCCGCCGCTCGATGACGTCCGCGTCCGCGAAGCGCTCAATATCGGTATCGATTGGGACGGCATGGGCGAAGCGCTGTTCGGTGCTGAAGTGCTGCGCGCCAACCAGATGGTGCCTCCGGGCAATTGCGGGTTCAACGATGCGATCACGCCCTGGCAGTTCGACCCTGAACGCGCCCGTCAGCTGATCGAGGAAGCCCGTGCGGACGGGGTTCCGGTGGACACCGAAATGACCATCATCGCGCGGAACGGGTTCTTCCCCAACGCCCAGGAATCGGTTGAAGCCATGCAGGCGATGTGGGCCGATCTCGGCCTCAACATCACGGTGCAGCAGCTCGAGGCCGCCGATTGGGTGCGCTATCTCGACAAGCCCTTCCCCGAGGGCCGCAACCCGACGCTGTTCCAGCAGCAGCACGACAACAACACGGGCGATGCGGGCTTTACCGTGCCGGTGATGTACACGAGCGAAGGGCAGTATTCGACGGTCGAAAATCCCGATCTCGACGCGCTGATCCTCGATGCGATGACGTCGAGCGGCGAAGAGCGTTGCCAGCTTTTTGCCGATGCCTTCGCCATGGTTCATGACGAGATCATTGCCGACGTTCCGATGTATCACATGATCGGCTATGTGCGCGTCGGCGACCGGATCGAATACGAGCCAGATCTCAAGACCAACAGTGAAGTGCGTCTGTCGGAAATCGCGTTCGCAGAATAAATTGATCAGGGGATGGGTGCCTGCACTTGTCCCCGCACCCAGCGCGGCGGCCAGATCCCGCCGCGTTCGGCTTTCGGGAGGAATTTCATGTTCGCATACGTCTTCAGACGGTCGATCCAGAGCCTGATCGCGGTCGCGGGGCTTTTGGTGCTTGTGTTCTTTCTCTCGCGCCTGACCGGTGACCCGGCCTATCTCTATCTGCCGCTCGACTCGACCCCGGCTCAGCGGGATGCCTTTAACGAACTCAACGGGTTCAACGACCCGATCTATATTCAGTTCGGGCGCTATCTCCTCGACCTCGTACAGCTCGATTTCGGGACGGCGCTCAGCCGCAACCGGCCGGCCATGGAAGTGACGCTGCAGGCGTTTCCGGAAACGCTGAAGCTTGCTGCGATTGCGATGACCTTGGCGATCGTTATGGCGATCGTCGTCGGTTCACTGGCGGCGGCGCGTCCGAACGGATTCTTCGATCGCATTGCCACAACCGCATCGCTGGCCGGTGCCAGCGCGCCCGATTTCTGGGTGGCTATCGTAGCGATCCTTGTGTTTTCGGTTTCGCTCGGGCTGTTGCCGACGTCGGGCACGGGAACAGCCTTGCACTGGATCATGCCGATCGGCGTTCTGATGTTGCGACCTTTCGGGCTTTTGACCCAGGTGGTGCGCGGATCGATGATGGGCGTTCTAACCTCGGCTTACGTCAAGACGGCGCGCGCCAAGGGCGTATCCGGCCAGAAGATCGTTTTCGTCCACGCGCTGCGCAACGCCATGCTGCCGGTCGTCACGGTTGCCGGCGATCTTGCTGCGACGCTGGTCAATGGCGCTGTGGTGATCGAGACGATCTTTGGTTGGCCGGGCATCGGCAAGCTGATGATCGACGCCATCCTGCGGCGTGACTTCGCGCTGATCCAGTCGACGGTTCTCGTGACCGCCGTGGCGATCTTTATCCTCAATATCGTGATCGATCTTATCTACGCAGCCCTCGACCCCCGCATCCGGCACCAAGCAGCATGAGCGTTCTTTCCATGGAAACCCAAGCCGCACAAAAGCGCGCAAGCCGCATTCCCCTGCCGTTCAAGCTTTTGTTCCGCGATCCACTGGCCGGGGCCGCAGCGGTCTTTTTGATCATCGTCACGGCCTGTGCGATTATTGCCCCGATGCTGATCGGGCATCTCGCAGAGGCGCCGAATTTCCGGGCGCGCAATATGGCGCCGTTCTCGCTCGAACAGGGGTTCGCCTATATCCTCGGCGCCGACACGCTGGGTCGCAGCCTTCTGGCGCGATTGGCGGTGGGCGCGCGTAACACGCTCGGGATTGCTGCGATCGCAGTGATGTGCTCGCTGCTGATCGGGGGCACGCTGGGGCTCATCGCCGGGTATTCGCGCGGGTGGCTGGGCAATGCCATCATGCGGGCCACCGATATCGTGATGAGCTTTCCCTCGCTCCTTTTGGCGTTGATCGTTCTGTTCAGTCTCGGGCCCTCTATTCCCAATCTGATCCTCGTTCTCGCCATCACGCGCGTGCCGATCTATCTGCGCACGACGCGGGCCGAAGTGCTCGAAGTGCGCGAGCGGATGTTTGTGAGCGCGGCAACGGCGCTGGGCGCGAGCGATCTGCGGCTGATCTTCTCCCATATCGCGCCGATGGTGCTGCCGACGGTTTTGACGATCGGGGCGATCGATTTCGCTACTGTGGTTCTCGCTGAATCCTCGCTGAGCTTTCTGGGGCTGGGTATCCAGGCGCCGGCCTTTACGTGGGGGTCGATGGTTGCGACGGGGCGGGGCTATCTCGCCAATGCCTGGTGGGTCGCGTTCTGGCCGGGGCTGGCGATCCTTTTGACAACGCTGTCGCTCAATATTCTTTCGAGCTGGTGGCGCACCTATGCCGATCCGCATCAGCGCTGGCGGCTCGAGCTCGGCAAGAAGGAACGCAAATGAGCATGTCCAAGCCACCCCTCTTGTCGGTCGACAATCTTACGGTGGATTTCCATTCGGCGGCCGGGGCGTTTCGAGCAACCGAGGGCGTGAGCTTTTCGGTCGATGCCGGGGAGACGCTGGTTATCCTCGGCGAGAGCGGATCGGGCAAATCGGTGAGCGCGAGTGCCATCATGGGCCTGATCGATACCCCGCCGGGCGAGATCGTTTCAGGCGCGATCAGCTATCGCGGCGAGGATTTGCGCACGGCGTCAGAAGCGCGGCGGCGGGCGATCAATGGCTGCAAGATCGCCATGATCTTTCAGGACCCGCTGAGCCATCTCAATCCGGTCTATACGATCGGGTGGCAATTGGCCGAGGTGTTTACAGCGCATCGGAAAGCCAGCGGCGAAGAGGCGCGCAAGCGGAGCATCGAGATATTGCGCCGCGTCGGGCTCCCCGATCCCGAGACGCGGATCGACTGGTATCCGCACCAGTTTTCCGGCGGGCAGCGCCAGCGGATCATGATCGGCATGGCGATTGCGCTAGGGCCGGAACTTTTGATCGCCGACGAGCCGACGACGGCGCTCGACGTTTCGGTGCAGGCGCAGATTTTGGAGCTTTTGAAAGATCTGCAGCGTGAAGAGGGGCTGGGGATCATCATGATTACCCACGATCTCGAAGTCGCCGCCAATATGGCCGACCGGATTGTTGTCATGAAATCGGGGCGCATCGTCGAAGAGGGCGACGCGCGAAAGGTCTTCGACCATCCCGAGCATGCCTATACGCGGCAGTTGATGAGCGCATTGCCCGCGCATCAGGAGGGCGATGGGCCCGAGCGCGGGGCGACCGAGGAGCCGGTGCTCACGGTCAGCCATTTGTGCAAATCCTATACGCTTTCGCCGGGGCTTTTTGGTGGCGATCCACGCGTTTTGAAAGCCGTCGACGATGTGTCGTTTACGCTCAAACGTGGCGAGACGCTGGGGATCGTTGGGGAGTCCGGGTCGGGCAAATCGACGATCGCGCGGGTTCTCCTGCGGCTCAACGATGCCACGAGCGGTGAGGCGCTGTTTCACGGCGATGACATCTTGAAAATGGATCGGCGTGAGTTGCTGGCCTTTCGGCGGCGCGTGCAGATGGTGTTTCAGGACCCCTACAGTTCGATGAACCCGCGCATGAACGTCTTTTCGATCATCGCCGAGCCCTGGAAGATCCATAAGGATATCTTGCCACGCGCCAAGTGGGAGGCGCGGGTGGCCGAGCTTCTGGCGCTGGTCGGGCTCAATGCCGATCACGCCAGGCGGTTTCCGCATCAGTTCTCAGGCGGGCAGCGCCAAAGGATCGCCATTGCGCGGGCGCTGGCGTGCGATCCGGAAATTCTCGTTTGCGACGAGGCGGTCTCGGCGCTCGATGTTTCGATCCAGATGCAGATTATCGATCTTTTGGGCGATCTGCGCGACCGGTTGGGGCTCTCTTATATCTTCATCACTCATGACCTGCCGATCGTGCGCAATTTTGCCGACCGGATCCTTGTGATGAAATCGGGCAAGGTGGTCGAGCAGAGCCGGACCGAAGAGTTGTTCCGCGCGCCCAAGGACCAATACACGAGGACGCTGATCGAAGCGGCGCCCAAGCCCAAATGGGAAGCTGCCTCGGCAGCGTGAGCCTAGGGCTCCTGTTTTGATGGAATCAAAACAGGAGCTCTTAGTCTTTGTTTTGTCGCGCTTCCGAACCGGATAAGTGGTGTCCGCTTATCCTGGAAGCGCTCTAAGCGCCAGGCCGTCCGGCCACGCGGCGCGTCTGAAAGTCCGCCTATGTCTCCAGCGATGCTTGCCTTCCTGCTCATGGGGTTCAACGCCTCGATGTCGGCGCTCGACACCGTGTTCGTGCGGCTGGTGTCAGACGAAATCCATCCGCTGCAGATCGCGTTCTTTCGCAATCTCTTTTCGCTGATCGCCATCCTTTTCATTTTGAAAAAGGCCCAGCGCAATTTCGATGCCAAGGGGATGTGGCCAATCCATACGGTGCGGGCGGTGATCAAGCTTGCGGCGCTGGTCGCCTATTTCATGGCGATTACCATGCTGCCGATCGCTTTGGTTACGGCCATGGCCTTCACCATGCCGTTGTTTGTAACGCTCGGATCGATGGTGCTGTTGCGCGAAGGGGTGGGATTGCACCGGGTGATCGCCATCGCGGCCGGGCTGGTGGGCATGCTGATCATACTCCAGCCGCCGGGGATAGAGTTTGGCGTGGGCATTGCGCTCGCGCTGGCTTCGGCTATCGGGCTGGCTGGCGTAGCGCTCTTGATGAAGGTCAGTTCGGGCCGTGACGATCCGCTCCGGATCGTGTGGTTTAACCTCGTCATCACCGTGCCGATCGCGGCGCTGATCGCCATACCCGTCTGGGTGTGGCCGAGTCCGGCTGCGCTGGGACTGATGGCGCTTCAGGGCGTTGGCGGGCTCATCGCACAGCTCTGTTTTGCCCGGGCGATGAAGCTTGCCGATGCGTCGCTGGTCATTTCGGTGGACTTCATTCGCCTGCCGATCGCGGCGGTGCTCGGGTATTTCCTGTTTTCCGAAAGTATCGAGCTTACGGTTCTGGCCGGGGGGACGGTGATCTTTGCGGGCGTCGTCTATAGCGCGTTCTGGGAAGGGCGCAGGGCGAAGAACAAGATACCGCCGGATGCGAGCGATATTCTGTGAGACGGGCTGTTTGCCATTTAGTGGGTGAGGCGCCGCTGCGCTGTGGCTTTTAGCTTGAACGCGGCACCGGTGCTGCGCCGAGCTTTTCGATGAGGGCATCGACCATGGCGTCGCCCATGAATTCGCGGGTTTCGTTTGTGCCTGACGCCATGTGGGGCGTGAGGATGACACGGCGGTCGGCGATCAGTTCGGCAGGGACATTGGGCTCGTCTTCGAAGACGTCCAGGGCCGCGCCGGCGAGGCCGTTTTGGGCGAGGAGCGCGATCAGGGCGCGCTCGTCAACGATCGGGCCGCGCGCGACGTTGACGAGGTATCCATCACTGCCGATGGCCGCCATCACCTCGGCATCGATCATGCCGCGCGTTTCGGGCGTCAGGGGGCAGGTGACCACCAGCATCTGGGTGGCGCGGGCGAGATCGAGCGGGTTTTGGTAGAACGGGTAATCGACAGGCTTGCGGTTGGGACCGGTATAGGCCGGTCGTGCGCCCATGGCATCGAGCCGTTTGGCGATTTCGCTGCCGATATGGCCGAAACCGACGATGCCGATCTTCATGCCCTTGAGCGAGCGGGTGAGGGGGAAGGTTTCGGTCGGCCAGTTGCCGTCGCGCACGAACTTGTCGGCATTAACGAGGTTGCGCGTGAGGCTCAGAATCTGCGCCAGCGCCAGATTGGCGACTTCGCCTGCGAGGATATGCGAGGTGTTGGCGACGAGGATGCCTTTTTCGCGCGCGTAGGCGGTGTCGATATTTTCGGTGCCGGCGCTGTAGCTCGAGATGATTTCCAGCGCCGGCAGGCGGTCGATCATCGCCTTGTCGATGATGGTCTTGCGCACCGCAAAGCCGCGGATAAAGGGACCGACGCGATCGAGCAGGCGATCGGTTTCCGCCCTATCCTCGGTGACGACATCGACGGTAAAACGCTCGGCGAGTTCGGCATTGGATTTGTCGAAAAGCTTGGCGCTTCTGAGGATATGCGGCGTGTCCGTCATCGTGGCGGTCCCTTCGTTCAGCGGCCGGTCTTCTTGCGCCAATCGGCGAAAGCCGTCTGGCTCTCCTCTTTGGTTGGCGGATAAAGGCCGATGATCTGGGCGCCGTTCTGGACCTGTTCGAGAACGAAGTCTTCGAAAACCGTCATTTCCGCCGCCTCTTTGGCTACGTCGTCGACGATGGCGCTGGGGATGACGATCACGCCTTCTCCGTCGCCGACCATGATGTCGCCCGGCCAGACGGCAACGTCGCCGCAACCGATGGGGGCGTTGATGTCGAGGGCCTGGTGCAGGGTGAGATTGGTCGGGGCCGATGGGCGATTGTGATAGGCGTGGATATCCATTTCGGCGATCTCGGGGCTGTCGCGGAAGCCGCCATCGGTGACGATGCCGACGACGCCGCGCACCATCAAGCGCGTGACGAGGATGGAGCCGGCCGATGCGGCGCGGGCGTCCTTGCGGCTGTCGAACACCATGACCGAACCTTCGGGCGCCATCTCGACGGCCTTGCGCTGGGGGTGGTCCGGGTCGCGGAAGACGGTCAATTCATTGAGGTCTTCGCGGGCCGGGATATAGCGCAGGGTGAAGGCCGGGCCGACCATGTTCTCTCCCTTGCGGCCCAAGGGATGGACGTCCTGGATGAACTGGTTGCGCAGGCCGCGCTTGAAGAGAAGCGTCGCGAGGGTCGCTGTGCTGACGTGCTTGAGTTTGTCGCGCGTTTCGGCGCGCAGTGCGGTCGTTGTCATATCGGCGGTCCTAAGGATCAGAAAATATCGGGCTCGGCGACGGGAGCGCCGAAACGGGTTTCGAGGAAATCGAAGTCGCAGCCCTTGTCGGCCTGCGTCACATGATTGACGAACATCCAGCCATAGCCACGCTCGTAGTGTGGTTTTGGCGCGACCCATGCGGCGCGGCGGGCCTCGAGTTCGGCGTCATCGACCAGCATGTCGATGCGGCGGTTGGGCACGTCGACCCTGACGATGTCGCCGGTTTTGACCAGCGCCAGCGGGCCGCCGATGTGGGATTCGGGGGCGACGTGGAGGATGCAGGCGCCATAACTGGTGCCGCTCATTCTCGAATCCGAAATGCGCAGCATGTCGCGTACGCCCTGACGCAAAAGCTTGCGCGGGATGGGCAGCATGCCCCATTCGGGCATGCCGGGGCCGCCCTGCGGGCCGGCATTGCGCAGGATGAGGATGTGATCGGCGGTGACGTCGAGATCGTCATCGTCGACCGCCGCTTTCATCTCGGGGTAGGAGTCAAAGACGAGAGCCGGGCCCTCATGGTTTAAAAACCGGCTTTCGCAGGCCGAAGGCTTGATGACGCAGCCATCGGGGGCAAGATTGCCGCGCAAAACGGCGAGCGAGCCTTCGTGGTAGATGGGGTTATCGAGCGGGCGAATGACGTCGGCGTTGTAAATCTCGGCGCCTTTGAGGGTTTCGCCCAAAGGCAGGCCGGAGACGGTGATTGCGTCGAGGTTCAGACGGTCGCTGAGCTGGGCCATGAGCGCACGCAGGCCGCCGGCGAAGTAGAAATCCTCCATCAGGTATTTTTTCCCCGACGGGCGGATATTGGCCAGCACGGGCGTGGTGCGGCTGGCGGCGTCGAGATCGTCGAGGGTCAGATCGATGCCGGCGCGGCGGGCCATGGCGAGGAGATGGACGACGGCGTTGGTCGAGCAGCCTGTGGCCATGGCGACGATCACGGCGTTATCGACGGCGGGGCGGGTCAGGATCTTGTCGGGGGTCAGGCCCTCAAGGACCATTTCAACGGCGCGGCGGCCGGTCTGGGTCGCCATGCGATTGTGATTGGTATCGGCGGCGGGGATCGAACTGGCGCCGGGCAGAGTGAGGCCAAGGGCTTCGGCGATGGCCGTCATGGTGCTGGCGGTGCCAAAGGTCATGCAATGGCCGAACGAGCGTGCGATGCCCTGTTCGACTTCCTTCCATTCGCTTTCGCCAATGGTGCCGGCGCGGCGTTCGTCCCAGTATTTCCAGGAGTCCGAGCCCGAGCCGAGCGCTTCGCCGCGGTAATTGCCGCGCAGCATGGGGCCGGCGGGCATGAAGATCATCGGATAGCCGGCGCTGACGGCGCCGAGGACGAGGCCGGGGGTGGATTTATCGCAGCCGCCCATAAGGACGGTGCCGTCGATGGGGTGGGCGCGCAGCATCTCCTCGGTCTCCATCGCCAGCATGTTGCGATAGAGCATGGAGGTGGGCTTGAGCTGGCTTTCCGAAAGGGACAGGCCGGGAAGTTCGACAGGGAAACCGCCGGCCTGGAGGATGCCGCGCTTGACGTCTTCGACGCGGTCCTTGAAGTGGCCGTGGCAGGGATTGGTGTCCGACCAGGTGTTTATGATCCCGATGATCGGTTTGCCGAGAAAGTCGGCCTCGTCATAGCCCATCTGCAGCATGCGCGAACGGTGGCCCATGGAGCGCAGATCGTCGGGTACGAACCAGCGATCGCTTCTGCGGCCCGAACTCTTGGTATCGTCCTTGCTCATGGGGTCTCCTCCGCTTTAATGGCGTCCAGTCTCGTCTAACGGTCCTAGCGCATCTGTTTGACAACTTCAACACTAATGCATTAGTGCTTTTGCAGCAAGCGGGCGACGGGGATTTTTGGCCCCCAGAGTGTCAGGAGCTTGCGCCGATGTTGTGGAGGCGACGGGGCATTCGGGGACTGGTCCAATGTCGGCCGGGGAGACGTCCATGGGGACAGTCGCCACGGAGCACTGGACAGGTCGACGAATGTCCTGTGACTTTACGGCGCTATCGCAATTGGGGAGGAGCCCTGTTCATGTCCATCCGCACCGGCGGCCAAATTCTTGTCGACCAGCTTGCGCTGCATGGGGCCGATCACGTGTTCTGCGTGCCGGGCGAGAGCTATCTCGCCGTGCTCGATGCGCTCCATGATGCTGGGGGGATCAAGACGATCACCTGCCGCCATGAGGGCAATGCGGCGATGATGGCCGAAGCGCATGGTAAGCTCACCGGGCGGCCGGGCATCTGCATGGTGACACGCGGGCCGGGGGCGACCAATGCCAGCGCGGGGCTGCATGTGGCGATGCAGGACGCAACGCCCATGCTGTTGTTCATCGGGCAGGTGGCGCGCGACCAGATCGAGCGCGAGGCGTTCCAGGAGATCGATTATCGCCGCATGTTCGGACAGGTGACCAAATGGACGGTGCAGGTCGATGATGCGGCGCGCCTGCCCGAGCTGATCGCGCGGGCCTTTCGCGTTGCGACGAGCGGGCGACCGGGGCCGGTGGCCATCGCTTTGCCCGAGGACATGCTGACCGAGGCTGTCGATGTGGTCGATGCCTTGCCCTATACGCCGCTGGAGAGTTGGCCGGGGACCGGGGAGTTGGACGCGGTGCGAGCGCTTTTGGCTGGGGCACAACGGCCTATGGTGCTGCTTGGCGGGTCACCGTGGGACACGGAGGCGGTTGATGGCATCCAGCGCTTTGCCGAAGCCAATCATCTGCCGGTCGCCACGAGCTTTCGCCGTGCCGACCGGTTCGACAATGCGCATCCGCTTTATGCCGGCGATCTGGGGATCGGACCGAACCCGAAACTGCTCGAACGCATAAAGGCTGCGGATGTGCTGCTGGTGATTGGCGCGCGGCTGACGGAGATGACCACGGGCGGATATACTGTGTTCGATATTCCCGTGCCCCAGCAGACGCTCATTCACATCCACCCCGACCCTGAGGAATTGGGGCGGGTGTATCATCCGACGCTGGCGATCAACGCCACACCGCGCGAATTTGCGAAGGCGCTGGGCGCGCTCGAGCCGATTGCCGATCCCGTTTGGGCGGGGACAGGGGAGGCCGCGCATGCCGAGTATGGCGAATGGCAGATCTGTCCGGCCAATCCGGGGGCGGTTCAACTCGGACGCGTGATGGAGTGGCTCGAAGCCAACATGCCGGTCGAGACGATCTATACCAATGGGGCGGGCAATTTTTCCGTCTGGCTGCATCGCTTCCATCGCTATCGCCGGCTGGGCACGCAATTGGCGCCGACATCGGGCTCGATGGGGTATGGGTTTCCCGCCGCCATTGCCGCGGCGATCGTCAAACCCGACGCGCCGGTCGTCTGCTTTGCCGGGGACGGGGATTTTCTGATGAGCGGTCAGGATCTGGCGACGGCGATGGCGACGGGCGCCAAGCCGATCACCATCATTTTCAATAATGGCATCCTCGGCACCATCCGCATGCACCAGGAGAACCATTATCCGGGTCGGATATCGGCGACCGATCTGGTCAATCCCGATTTCGCCGCCTATGCCAAGGCGTTCGGGGCGCATGGGGAGACCGTGACAGAGACGGCGCAATTTGCGCCGGCGATGGAGCGGGCGCTGGCGTCGGGCACAGCGGCAATCATCGACCTCAAGCTCGACCCGCAGGCGATTACGCCGCGTACGACGCTCGATAAACTGCGGCAGGCGGCGCAGGCCAAGGGGCTTTAGGGCGTATCGACGCTTAGCATTTCAGGGTTGATTGATGGGCCCGGCCGCACAGGCCGGGTCTGTGCCGCAGGGCCTCTTCATACGCCGCTTCGCGCCGACCTCTCCCCCGAGGGAGAGGTGGCTATGCGTCAAGCCTCAGCCGGCCAGTAGGTCGGTCGTGGCGATGCGGTTGGCGAAGGCGAGTTTTTCGGCATCGGCGCCGGTGCGGACGCTGATGGCCGTGGCGACGAGATCGCGGAACTGGGCGATGGCCTTGCTGGCGCTGTCGACGGGCAGGGGTTCGCCTTCATAGCGTGAAACGAAGCGAGCGGCGATGCGGCCGAGCAGGGCGAGAACGGCAGCGTTTTCAGCGTCTTCGCGCGCCAGTTGCTGGGCTTTGGCGTGGAATTCGCCATAGGTGCGGATGCCGCCGTTCTGCTCATTGAGCCATGCATAAAGCTCGTTCACGTCTCGTCTCCTACTTGTTCATATCCAGGGCTATCTGGACACCGGAAACGCCGGTGTATATCAAAAGTGAGACGCTAGGAAAAGGGGACGGGATGTCGATCCAGTTTGAGGAAATCGGGCGACGGCTACGGGCGTATCGCATGGGGAAAAACCTAAGCGCCGACGACATTGCAGCCCATCTCGGCATCTCCCGCGCGGCGGTCTATCGGCTGGAGAAGGGAGAGATCGTCAAGATCCAGATCCTCGAGTCGATTTCCAAATTTTTGGACGTTTCGCTGCCGTCACTGCTCGGCGTAGGGGTCGAATATTACTCCAACGCGCTGTCTTTTTTCGAACGCATGCGGCAGTTGGAGGAGAAGTCCCTGCATCTGCTGGGGAATTTTTCGCCGGTGTCCTCGCTGTTATTGTCCCCCGATTATATGGTCGCGTTGCGGGTCATGCTGATCGAGGCGATCTCGGACACGGTTGCCGATCGCGAGAAGGCGATTGCGGCGATCGACAAGATTTTGGACCTGCTCAATGAGCGGCGCGAAAGCGCGATGCGGCGTCGGGTGCCGATCGTTTCGATCGTCGGCAGCCAGGATATCGAGCGGTTTTTGCTGCTGGGGCTGGTGGGGCGGTTCGATCTGCCTGCGGCGGTCGTTGCCGAGCGTCGTGCCGCGGCGCGCAAGGAAATCGAGCGGCTATGCGCGACGATCGAACACCAGCCGATTGGTACGCAGATCGGGATCGTCGAGGGGCAGCCGCCGAGCCAGACGTTCCAGATCTATGAGCGGGAGCAGGATTCGGCGGTGACGCTGTCGCCGTACCGGCTGGGGGACCAGCCCAATGTGTCGTCGGGGATCGCCATCGTCACCACGGCGCCGGAGGCCGTGCGGCATTTCAAGGAAACGCTCGATGCCCAATGGGCCGGGGCGAAAAAAGGCGCCGAGGGTGCCGCGATGCTGCGACGCATTCTGGATCGGACGGCGGCTGTCGATGCCGGATCCGGCGATTGACAAAAGCGGGACCTTGTCCCATTGTCTCAAAAATGAGACAGATTGATAATGCCGATGTGACGCCCGGTTCGGGCGGTTTTGCAGCTCAAGTCGCCGACACCGTCGCGCGCGTCGTTTCCAACGATTGGGTCAATGCCGAGTACAAGCTGATCGTGCTCGATGCGCCGGGCCTGGCGGCGTCCGCAGAGGCTGGGCAGTTTTTCAACATCGAGTGCCCGGTCGTGGGTGAAGACAAGCCGTTCTTTCGGCGTCCGATGAGCACTTATGCAGCCGATCCCGAAACGGGCCGGGTGGAGTTTCTCTATAAGGTTGCGGGTGCGGGAACGCGGGGACTGGCCAGTCTGATCTCGGGCGGAACCACGCGTATTCTGGGGCCGCTGGGTGTCGGGTTCACTCTGCCTGATGATGTGCGATCAATCGTCGTTCTGGGGCGGGGCGTGGGGCTTGCGACATTGGCGCCGCTGGCGGAGATGGCGCGCGACAGGGGCGTGGCGGTCACCGCCATCGTCAGTGCGCGCGGGCCGGAGCAAATCCTCTCTGTCGAAAGGTTTAGGGCGGCGGGGGCCAAGGTCGAAATCGTTCTCGACAGCGATGGCACCAGCGCGATGACCAATGTCGAAGCGATCCTGCGCCGTCTTCATGCCGAAGGGCGCGCCGACGGGTTTTACACCTGCGGATCGAACCGGCTGATGTTGCTGATGCAAAAGCTGGCTGCAGAACTGGATGTGTTTGGCGAAGTGGCCATGGAGCAGCAAATGGCGTGCGGGCTGGGCATGTGCTTTTGCTGCGTGCGCAATTTTACCGTCGAGGGCGAAACAATATCGAAGCGCGTCTGCTGGGACGGGCCGGTATTTGCGCTGTCCGAGGCGACCTCATGGTAGATCTCAAAGTCGATATGGGGCGGGGCCTGGTGCTCGCCAATCCGGTCATGCCGGCGTCGGGGACGTTTGCCGAGGGGTTGGCCAAGGTGGTCGATCTCAACGGGCTGGGGGCATTAGTCACCAAGACGATCACTGCGGAATTGCGCGGTGGCAATCCGACCCCGCGTGTCGCCGAAGTCGGCAATGGCATGCTCAATTCGATCGGCATTCCGTCAAAGGGGATCGACCAGTTTCTTGATGAGGCGCTGCCGTTCTATCGGCGGTTTTCGAGCCCGCTGATCGTTTCGATTTCAGCGCCGACCGTGGATGATTTCGGAAGGGCTGCAGCGCGGCTCAATGTCGAGGGTATTGCCGGGATCGAAGCCAATATTTCGTGCCCCAATATCGAAGAGGACGGCAAGGCGTTTGCCATGCGGCCTCAGACGACCGAGCAAGCCGTCAGCGCCATGCGAAAGGTCACCGATCTGCCGCTCTGGGCCAAGCTGACGCCCAATACCGGCGATATCGCGTCGGTGGCGCGGGCTGCGGAAGCTGCGGGGGCGGACGGGCTTGTGGTGGCCAATACCATTCTGGCCATGACCATCGACATCGAAACCATGCGCCCGACGCTGGGCAATGTCATGGGCGGGCTCTCGGGTCCGGCGGTCAAGCCGATCGCGCTGCGTATGACGTACCAATGCGCGCGGGCCGTCGATATTCCGGTGATCGGGTGCGGCGGGATCGCCAGCGCCGAAGATGCGGTGGAATTTCTGCTGGCCGGTGCGCGGGCGGTGCAGGTCGGGACGGCGACGTTTACGCGTCCGGGTACGATGGACGAAGTGATCGCGGGGATTACCGAATATTGCCGCCGCAAGGGGTTTAACGCAGTCGCCGAACTCGGCGCGGCGCTCAATGCGGATATGCTTGCGCCCGACGTCATGGAGGCGGCGCAATGACGGCAGTGCCCGCAACCACCGTTATCGACTGGACGGCCTTTGCGACTGAGCATGAACTGGCCGACGCGATCTTTGCCGAATTGGGGCGGCAGACCGGTGACGGGGTGGGGATTACACGCGAGTGTTATTCGGATCGGGAAGACGCGGCGCTGGAGGTATTTTGCTCCATCGCTCGGGCCTATGGGTTTGCAATCGACACCGACGCAGCCGGCAATATGGTCGTTCGCATGGCGGGTGATGATGGTGAAAAGGCTGCGCATTATATCGGATCACATGCGGATTCGGTGCCTCAGGGCGGCAATTACGATGGCGCGGCGGGCATCGTTGCGGGGCTGATGTGCCTCGTCCGGCTGGCGAGATCCGGGCGCGAGCTGGCGACGCCGGTGCGGGTTTTAATGCTGCGTGGCGAAGAGAGCGCATTTTACGGGCGGGCCAATATCGGATCGCGAGCGCTGTTTGGGATTTTGGACGACAAGGACCTCGCGGCGCGCTCGCGTGGCAAGGGCCGTACGCTGGCCGAGGCCATGGCGGCGACGGGAATCGCTGTCGATCCGATCCGCAATGGCGAGATCCTCTTCGATACGCAAAAGGCTGCGAGCTATCTCGAGCTTCATATCGAACAGGGGCCGGTGATGACCGATCGCGCCTTGCCTGCGGCGGTCGTCTCGGGCATTCGCGGCAATGTGCGGCATCGCAAGGTGGTCTGCCGTGGCGAAGCGGGGCATTCGGGCACTATTCCGCGCTGGTGGCGCAAGGATGCCGTGTTTGCCTTCGCCGATCTCGTGGGGCGGCTGGACGAACATTGGCGCGTGCTGCTCGAACGGGGCCTCGATCTCGTCGTGACGACGGGTATCGTGGGGACCGATCCCGAGGAACACGCAATTAGCCGCATTCCCGGCGAGGTGATGTTTTCCTTCGAAGTGCGCAGCCAGAGCCACGATACCCTTGAGGGGTTTTATGAGCTGTTCCGCTCCGAATGCCGGTCGGTGGGGCAGTTGCGGGGCGTTCATTTCGACTTCGACGACAGGGTCTATACCGAGCCGGCGAAAATGGATGCAGGGATCATCGCCATGCTGACGCGGGCGGCCGAGGATTGTGGGCTCGATCCGCAAACGCTGCCGTCGGGCGCCGGGCACGACGCAGCGGTTTTTGCCAATGCCGGGGTGCCCTCGGGGATGGTGTTCGTGCGCAACGCCAATGGCTCGCACAACCCCCATGAGGCGATGGATGTCGATGATCTCATCAAAGGCACCGATGTGCTCTATAAGGCGGTGACGTCAACCAACTGATTCTGGTTTTTCTTTTGTCGCGAGGTCGAACCGAAAAAGTCTGTCGCTTTTTCTGACCCCACTCCGAGGAATAAAACACCCATGCGATCGATCACCCTGCGCAAGCCCGTCGACCTGCATGTCCATTTCCGCGACGGCGAAGTTCTCGATGCCGTGGTGCCCTATACGGCGCGCCAGTTCGCGCGGGCGATCGTCATGCCCAATCTGGTGCCCCCGGTGACGACTGCGCAGATGGCAGCGGATTATCGCGGGCGCATCATGGCGGCGGTGCCGGAGGGTGTCGACTTTACGCCGATGATGACGTGCTATCTGACCGACGCGACAGTGCCGGCCGATCTCGTGGCGGGGCATCGGGATGGTATCTTTGCAGCGGCAAAACTCTATCCGGCGCATGCGACAACCAATTCGGCGCATGGGGTAACCTCGGTCGAGGCGCTCGATCCGGTGTTTGCGGCGATGGCCGACGCGGGCATGCCGCTTTTGACGCATGGCGAACTGGTGCACGCAGATGTCGATATCTTCGATCGCGAGGCGCGGTTTATCGATGACATCCTGGCTCCGCTGCTCGAGCGGCATCCAACGCTGAAGGTCGTGATGGAGCACATCACAACCGAAGAGGGCGCACAGTTCGTAGCCAGTGGCGGCGATCGGCTGGCCGCGACCATCACGCCGCAGCATCTGCTTTATGATCGCAACGTACTGTTCGAGGGTGGCATCCGCCCACATTATTACTGCCTGCCGATTTTGAAGCGCCGGAAGCATCAGCTTGCCTTGCGCAAGGCGGCGACGAGTGGGGCGGCGAACTATTTTTTAGGGACGGATACCGCGCCCCATCTCAAGCATCTCAAGGAAGCTGCTTGCGGATGTGCCGGGGTGTTTTCGGCCCCTGTGGCTGTCGAAGCCTATCTCAAGGTTTTTGCCGAGGACGACGCGCTTGAGCATTTCGAGGCGTTTGCTTCGCTCAACGGGCCAGCGTTTTATGGCTTTGCGCCGTCGGAGACGCGCGTGACGTATGAAGAACGGTCCTGGACGGCGCCCGAGACCGTTTCGGTTGAGAACCGTGAAATTGTCCCACTGTTTGCCGGTGAAAACGTTGACTGGGCTTTGGCCCCGGGGTTATAGCGAACCGGTTGCACGAGAGCCTTACCACTCCGGCGGCGCTGGACCTTTCATCCGGCGGCCGCGATTTTGCGCGACCGCAGGCACGAGAAGCGAAGGGACCCCAGATGAGCACACTGCGCCTAGGCGACGACAAGAAAGCGATTGCCCGGCAGACCGCCCGGATGATGCTTGAAATCAACGCCATCCATTTCAACGCCGAGCAGCCTTTCGTTTTCACCTCCGGCTGGGCCAGCCCGGTCTATGTCGATTGCCGCAAGCTCATTTCCTACCCGCGCCTGCGCTCGGCGCTGATGGATCTGGCCGCGCATACGATCGCCACCGAAATCGGCTATGAATCGATCGATGTGGTAACCGGCGGCGAGACGGCGGGTATCCCCTTTGCGGCATGGATTGCCGACAAGCTGATGCTGCCCATGCAGTACGTGCGCAAGAAGGCCAAGGGGTTCGGCCGCAACGCGCAGATCGAGGGCGAGGTCGTGACAGGTGCGCGGACGCTGCTGGTCGAGGATCTTGCGACCGACGGGCGCTCGAAGGTCATGTTTGCCGATGCGCTGCGCAAGGCGGGCGCGCAGGTCGACCATTGCTTTGTGGTCTTTTACTACGACATCTTCCCCAACAGCCACGAGTTGATGAAAGAGCTCGGGATCGAGCTGCATTATCTTGCGACCTGGTGGGACGTGCTCGATGCGGCCAAGGAGTCTGGCCACTTCGATACCCATACGCTCAACGAGGTCGAAAGCTTCCTCAACGATCCAGCGAGCTGGTCGTCGGCCCATGGCGGCATTTCGGAATTTGCGCCTGCTGCCAAGGGCTGAGCGCATTCGTTTTCAGGATTGAAAAAGGGCCGTCCCTCGGGGCGGCCCTTTTGTTTTTCTTTATTGCGCCAGCAGGCGGGGCAGGAACATCGAGATATCGGGTAGGTAGGAGATCACCATCAGCGCCAGGAGGTTGACGATGATGAACGGCGTTATGCCCGAGATGATCTTTGAGACCGACTCGCCCAGCGTCGATGAGGCGACGAAGATATCGAGCCCAAAGGGCGGGGTGATCATACCGATACAGGTGTTGAGACAGACGATGATGCCGAAATGGATCGGGTCGATGCCGAAGGCTACGGCCACGGGATAGAGCGCCGGGACGAGGATCAGCATGGTCGAGTTTGGATCGATGAACATGCCGGCCACAAGGAACAGCAGGTTGACGATCAGGAGGAACACGACCCAGTTGGCGTTGATCATGTCGAGGAAGTCGATGACCATGGCGGGCAGTTGGGCCAGGGTAATGAAATAGGCGACGATCGAGCCCATGGCCAGAAGCACGAAAATGCTGCCGGTGGTGATTGCGGCGCCTGTTGCGACCTTGAAGACGTCCTTAAGTCCCATGTGCCGATAGATGACGACTTCGACCAGCAGGGCGTATGCGACGCTGACGGCCGCCGCTTCGGTGGGCGTGAATAGGCCCGAATAGATACCGCCGAGCAAAACGACGGGCAGACCAACCGCCCAGACGCTGCGGCCCATGACCTTGAAGCGCTCGTTCCAGGGCATTGGCATGTCGCCCTTGAGCCCGTTGCGGTGCGCGTAAAACAGCACATAGGCGCAAAAGACGAGCGAGAGGAAAATGCCGACGACGAGGCCCGCCGCAAACAGCGAGGCGACCGATGTCCCGGTGAGCCAGGCATAGATGATGAGCGTGATCGAAGGTGGGATGAGAAGGGCAACTTCAGCCGAGGAGACAATAAGGCCGAGTGAGAATTTGTCGGAATAACCCTGGCGCCTGAGTTCGGGATAAACGATGCCGCCGAGCGCTGCGACAGTTGCGGGGGCGGAGCCCGAGACCGAACCGAAGGCTGCGGCCGTTGCGACGGTGGTCAGCCCCATGCCGCCACGGCGATGGCCGAGGAAGGCGCCGACGAGATTGGTCAGGTGCCGGGCAATCGAGCCCTTGGACATGACTTCCGCGGCAAAGATAAAGAACGGAATGGCGAGGAGCGTCGAGTGGTTGATGCCGCCGACGATGCGTTGCCCGTAGATGATATCGGGCATCGTGGAAAAGAACAGTTCCTTGGTCAGAATTCCCGGCAGGCCGAGAACGATCAGCATCTCGAACCCGAGGAACAAAAGCGCCATGGCGCCGAAAACTATGGCTGCAATCAGCATCTCAGTGCGCCCCTTCGGTCTTGTTCCAGCGGTCGATCAGACCAAAAAGGCTCAGGCCATAGCGGAAGGCCAGCAAGAGGAAGCCGGCCGGCAATGCGTAATAGAGCAGTGAGGCGGGGATACCCAGCGTGGGGCTGATCTGCCCGGTGCGGGCAACGCTCTGGGCCATTTCCAGGCCAACCCACGCAATAAAGAGCGACAGGCCAAGCCCGGTAAGATCGATCGCGCGGCCGATCCACAGTCGCGCCGTTGCGCCCATGCGTTCGAGAAAGCTGGTCATGGCGATCTGGCGGCCCTCTGCGAGAGCGAGGCCGAGCGAGAGAAACACCAGCCACACCATCATGTAGCGGGCGGCTTCGTCGATCCAGGCGACATTGCGCGAATAGGTGGGAAAGAGTTCGCGGACGAAAACGCCCGTGACATAGAGCGCCACCATGGCGAGCATCAGCAGGGCAAGAGCTATGCGCTCGAAGGACGCCAAGACGCCCAATGCCCTTGCAAGGTTGTTTTTCGGTTCCATGACGGTCTGGCCACCCCTTTCTTGAAACGAAGAGGCGCCAAGGCTCATACACCCCGGCGCCCGTTCACGATCCTCGGCACCTTTTGAAAAGCGCGCCGGTATCCTTCAGGCCTTACTGGCCGACGATTTCTTCGTACTGGCTTTCATAGGTGTCGACGATCTGCTGACCGACGTCGCCGGCGCCAGCAAGATAGGCGTCGCGCGCCGGGCCGTACATGGCGTCACGGAAAGCGGTCCGCTGGGCATCGTCAAGCTCGGTGATGGTAATGTCGCTGGCGCGGATGGTTTCGAGCGCGGTGTCCTGCGCCGCTTCCTTGAGCGCTTCGACTTCCGGACGGACTTCTTCGAACGCCTCTTCGATTACCGTCTGGTATTCGGCGGGAAGCGCGTCCCACCAGCCCTGGTTAAACATCACGACGTCTTCATTGGCGCCATGCTCGGAGATGAGCAGGTAGTCCTGCACTTCCTGGTACTTCATGGTGGCGATGGTATCGAGGGCGTTTTCCTGGCCGTCGACGACGCCGGTCTGGAGCGCTGTATAGAGCTCGCCGAACGGCAGGGCGATGGCGGAAGCACCGACTGCGTTGAACTGCTCCATCAGCACCTGTGAATCCATGACGCGGAAGCTCTGGCCGGAGAAGTTTTCGAGCGCCGAAATATCTTCGTTCGACGTCATCGACTTGCGGCCATTCGGCCAGATGGCGATGGCCTTGAGGCCGAGGGGTGCGAAGCTGTCGAGGACGGCCTGACCGAAGGGGCCGGTGCGCAAGGCGTTGGCCTCCTCGCGATCAGCCGGGTAAAGGAACGGGACGTCGAGGATCGAAACGGCGGGGTTGAAGCCGGCGAGGAACGCTGCAGGCGAAACCGTGCCCTCCATCAGGCCGAGCTGGGTGCCTTCGTTCATTTCGCGCGCCTGGCCGAGCTGGCCGGCGGGGAAGAGCTGGAACTCGACGGCGCCGTCAGTGCGCTCGGAGACCAGATCGGCAACCATCTGCAGGCCCTGGTGACGCGGCTGCTGGTCGGATTCCAGGTGCCCGATGCGAGCTGTAAATTCCTGAGCGGAGGCCGGAAGCGCACCGGCCAGAACGGTGATAATTGCTGCCGAAGCAAGCAGGACACGGCGGTTCATGATGTTCCCCTTTGGTAATTGATGAGGCTAGAAGACACTCGGGTCGCGAGCACTGTCAAGAAAATTCTCAAAATATAGACAGGCGGGCTATAGTTGCTCAATCGACATGCAGAGTGGTGAAAATTGCAGCGCGAGGGCGCCGTGTGCAGGGCGAAACGCGAGTTTCGCAAGTGACTCCAAAATTTTAGACGATCTCGTATACGCGGCTCATCTGTAATTGCAGGGTCAGGTCCAGGATTTCTGGCGCAGCTTTAGGCAAATGGCGGCCGACGGACGCCTCGATCGGAGCCGGATCAGCATCGGCGTCGAGGGCGATAAGGATCAGACCCCATGGTTCGTGGACGTGTCGGCCCTGCCGTTCGATTGTCTTGATGCTGGAGACTGCATTGTCGGCGAGACCGATATGGCAGCCCTTGACGCCGGCGATGTTCATAATCTCGACTGCAACGGCGTCATCGATCGTGCCCTGCTGTTCGCCATCGAGGCGTATAATGATCGCGCGCTCGTGGGGCATGGCGCCGAGCGAATGGACGAAGGCGCCAACGCATCGGGAATTGTCTTGGAAATGGCTCATGACCCGCCGCGTCCAATCGGTCGGGGCATTGAGCCGCTCGAGATAGTGGGCAGAACGGGCGACGTCGGGGTGGGCGAGTTCATAAAGCGTGAAATAAGTCCTCTCGCCCCAGCGCGTTCCGCGCAGAAATCCGGGGATGGCGAGTCGCTCGGGCATGTGCTCTTTTTTATGCCAGGCGGCGAAGTCGTTCTCGGTTCCCGGTGTTACACCGTTCCAGATCGCCACAAATCCCGGCGCAACACCTTCGCTCATCGCAACAACACCTTCCGTTTGCGACGCCTGCATAGCGCGGGGCGAAGCGGTGTACCAGTCGGGAGTGACGCTTGCGGGGGTGCTGAGTGCCAATATAGTACGCGCGCATAGGCTAGAGGAGCAGAGCCGTTGGGCGATGATGGATTGAGCGCAAGTGACACGCAAGACGGTGTCTGTCTCGGGATCGACATGGGTGGCACGGGCTCGCGGTGGGTGCTTATCGATGCCGAGGGGGCGGTTCTGGCGCGCGGTGCTGCCCATGGGGCGACAGGGCATCTATTCCGCCCGGAGGCAAAGCAGGACTTTATCGCGGTGATCGCGGCAATTGCCGCTGTTGCGCGGGATAGCGCGCAGCCGCGCGCCGTCCATATCGGCGCAACGGGGCTGGGGGAGGACTACCACGAGACCGCAAGGGATATCGTTTCTCAGGCCTTTGGTCTTTCTGTGGACAGCGTCAGTGTTGGCGACGATATGGACCTCGCGTTTCGTAGCGTTTTTGCGCCGGGCGCGGGGCATCTAATTTCGGTGGGCACCGGATCGGTCGGCATGCACATCGGTCAGGATGGCGAGGTCGTTCGCGTCGGTGGACGCGGTATTCTGATCGATGATGGCGGGTCGGGAGCATGGATCGCGCTGCGGGCGCTCGATGGCCTCTACCGGATCCTGGACGAGAAGGGCGGTTGTGGCGACGCGACAATTCTCGCGCGGCAATTGTTCGATGCTATAGGCGGCGATAGCTGGAATGACGTGCGCGCCTATATCTACGGCGCCGATCGCGGGACCATCGGGTCGCTGGCCCGGGTGGTGGGCGCGGCAGCAGAGGCCGGGGATCGGCTGGCGCAAACGATTATCGCCGAGGCAGCCGGAGAGCTAGCGCGGCTCGGTCTTGCGCTGATAAAGCGCGCCGGCGAACGGCCGGTGGGGTTCGTGGGTGGGCTGCTCGACATCACGCCCAGTTTCCGATCCGCCATCGGGGCGTCGCTCAGCGGACATGAGGTTGTGTTTCCCCAGATCGATGCTGCTCTGGGCGCGGCGCGTATAGCGCAAACTCTTCGCCGCTGATCGCAAGAGGTATGGCATTGGTCTCGGCGTTTTGGGCAGGATTTCAATAATCCAACCCCGAAACGCGTCCGACTTGCCGGTGAGGGCTTCCATAGTGGTTTAGATTGGTATTATGGTGGGCCGAGTGCTTTGAAGCCGACGCCAAGGAGGAACGGTGACGGATCTGCTGGTCAATCTCTATTCCGCGCGTCTTGACGCCTTGGGTGCACGCGTTGCCGATACACCGGCAACGATCCGGCGCGCCCTCCCGCCTGAGATGCATATCGTCACCGATTGGGTCGAGGCGCGCTTCTCATGCTATTGGTCGAGCGAAGTCGCTGTCGCCATGGCGCATCAGCCGGTCGGGTGTCTTGTCGCCACCATCGATGATCAGCTCGTCGGGTTTGCCTGCTACGACACGACGGCCCGCGGATTTTTCGGACCGACGGGTGTCGACGAAAGTGCGCGCGGCAAGGGGATAGGGCTGGCGCTGTTTTATCATTCGCTCAAGGCGCTGAAAGATCTCGGCTTTGCCTATGCCATGATCGGCAAGGCGGGGCCTATCGACTTTTATGCCAATGCGGTGGGCGCCATTCCCATCCCCACCGAGGACGAAGACATTTATCGCGGCATGCTCCGCACTCCTAAAGTGGAGACCTGATCGTTTGACCACGCCTCTTGCACTCTTTGTCGGGATGCCCGGCTATTCGCTTTCCGACGACGAGATCGCGTTCTTTCGAGACGCCAATCCGTTCGGGCTGTTTCTCTTCAAACGCAATCTCGATAATCCCGAACAGATCCGCGCCCTGGTGCGCCAGTTCCGCGAGGCGGTCCGACGCGAGGATGCGCCGGTCTATATCGACCAGGAGGGCGGACGGGTGCAACGGCTCGACAATGGCAATTGGCCGTTGTTTCGTGCACTCGGCGACTTTGGCGCGTTGGCGGCAAAGGATATGGACGCGGCCAAGACGGCGTTGCGGCTTTCCACACTTGCCATGGGCACGATGATGGCCGAGCTCGATATCGGGTCGGGGACGACCCCGGTGGTCGATCTGGCGATCAAGGGCATGCATGATGTCATCGGGCAGCGGGCATTTTCCGACGATCCTGAGATCGTTACCGCGCTGGGACGCGAGGTGGTCGAGGCAATGCTCGAGGTGGGAGAAATGCCCATCATCAAGCACATTCCGGGCTATGGGCGGGTCAAGGTCGATCCCCATTTCGATCTGCCCGTGGTCGATGCGGCGCTCGACGATCTGATGGCGACGGACTTCAAGCCGTTCATTGATTTGAAGGATGCGCCATGGGCGATGGTCGCGCATCTGATCTTTACGGCGCTTGATACGGAGCGGCCCGCCTCGGTCTCGCCCATCGTCTGTGACTTCATACGCTCAACGCTGGGCTATGACGGGGTGATCATTACCGATTGCCTCACCATGGAAGCCTTGAGCGGGACCTGGGCCGAGCGCGTCACGGCGACGCTTGATGCCGGTTACGATATCGCGCTGCACAGCCAGGGCACCTTGGCGCAGAGCGAGGCCGCGGCGAAGGCTGCCCGCCCATTGAGCGAACACAGCCTTGGCCGGATAGCCCGGGCCAACGCACGCTTGGGCAAGGCGCGTTACGACGTGGCCGATCTTCATGCCCAGGCCGAAGCCATTTTTGCACAGTACGGGTTGGCATAAGCCCGGCTGTAACTGAACTGAAAAAGGAGAGGAACAATCATGCAAAAAACAAATCTCATGCTGGCCACTTCGGTAGCCGTACTGCTAACGGCAGGGATGCCGGCCGCCGCGCAGGACGAACCGCTCGTCCTGACGGCAAACGCTGAAGCGGCCACCCAGTGGGTGCGCAATTTCAATCCGTTCAGCCAGGCGTCGATGCGTTATTCGACCCATGATTTCATCTATGAGCCGCTGGTCATCTTCAACCGCATCCAGGATAACGAGCCGAACTATCGGCTGGCCGAAAGTTTCGAATTGGCTGAAGACCTGATGAGCGTAACGTTTACGCTGCGTGAGGGCCTGCAATGGTCGGATGGCGAACCGCTGACCTCGGCGGACGTGGTCTTCACCTATGACTATCTCGAAGCCCATCCCGAACTCGATTTCGTTTCGATCCGCCCGCTGTTTGAAAGCATTGAAGCGATCGACGAGCGAACGGTACAGTTCAATCTGGTTGAGCCCAATGCGCTCATCGCGACGCAGGTCGTGGGGATGCCGATCGTTCCAGAGCATATCTGGTCGGAAATCGAAGACCCGGCGACCTTTGCCAATGAGGAGCCCGTGGGCAGCGGCCCACTGACCGAGATCGCGCGGTTCACCCCGCAGGTCTATGACCAGTGCCGGAACCCGCACTATTGGGACAACGACAATCTGGCTGTCGACTGCATGCGCTGGCCGCAGCTTGCCGACAACACGCAGGTGCTCGGCGCCCTGGCCGAAGGCTCGCTCGATTGGGCGACGAGCTTTATTCCTGACGTGGAAAACACCTTCGTTGCCCGTGATCCGGACAACCACCATTTCTGGTACACGCCATCGAGCCTCGTGTCGTTCTCCTACAATCTCGAAGTGCCGGACGAAGACCTGTCCAAGGCGTTCAACGACGTCGATTTCCGTCGCGCGACATCCATGCTGCTCAACCGCCAGGATATCGTCGATATCGCAGGGTTCGGCTATCCGATCGTCAATGATGACCCAACGACACTTGGCGAGCTTTATGCCGATTGGGTCGATCCTGCAGTGGTCGAAGAGTTCGGGCAGTATACCCAGTTCGATCCCGAAGCAGCGACCGCGTTGCTCGACGAAGCGGGATATGTCGATGCCAATGGCGACGGATGGCGCGACAACCCCGATGGTACCCCGATCGCGATCGATCTGATGGTGCCCAATGGGTGGACCGACTGGATCGATGCTGTGACCATCGCCAGCGAGGATCTTCAGGCGGCCGGTCTCAACGTCTCGATCTCGACCCCGGAAGCTGCCGTATGGACGGCGGATCTGATCGAGGGGCGTTACGAAATGACCATGAACGCACTCGGGGCGGCAGCCATGCCATGGTACGCCTACAACCGTGCGTTCAATCCCGGTGACGAGGGTGTGAGCCGGTTCGTGGCCCAGCGCTTCTTTGACGATGAGCTGACCGAATTGCTGGCTGATTTCCCGCAGACCCAGGACCGCGAGGAGCAGGGGGACATCATGAACCGTGCACAGCGGATCGTTGCTGAGAATCTGCCGTTGTTCCCGGTCTATAACAGCCCGAGCTTTTACCAGTACAACACATCGCGCTGGACAGGCTGGGCGAACGCCGAGGACCCCAAGTTTTCCCCGGTGGTGACCAATACAAACCCGGCCCGCCTGTTGCAGCTGCTCGACCTCGAGCCGGCTCAATAGGACGCGTCCGGGCGTCTCGGGCAGGGCGGTTAAGCAGCCGTCGTGCCCGCGGATATGCAGAGGCTGGACCCCGGGGAATATATCCCGGGGTGACGGCGTGGGGTTTGGCAGACGATGCCAAACCCATCCGTATCCCCAGGGTTCAGTGCGGTCGCCGCTAAACATACAAGGGACAAGATGGCCTTTCTTTTACGGCGTCTCGCATTTTATCTCGCAGCGTTTATCGCCGCGGCGACGGTCAATTTCTTTTTGCCGCGCGTCATGCCGGGCGATCCAATCCAGATCATGTTCGGGTCTGCCAATGCCAATCTGACGGTGGAGAACCTCAACGCGCTGCGGTTGACCTTCGGGTTCATCGACGCGCCGATCTGGCAACAATATCTGACCTATCTGCAGTCGATATTTACCGGCGATCTGGGCCGTTCGATCCGGTATTTTCCGGCACCCGTGTCCGAGATTTTGGGGCGGGCCACCATCTGGACCGTTGGCCTTGTGGGCATTGCGACGATCCTGGCGTTTATCGTCGGGACGGGCCTGGGCATTTTCGCAGCCTGGAAGCGCGGGACGCGCGCGGACACGGCGATCTCGCTTCTGGCGATTTTCACGACCGCCGTCCCGGCCGTGGTTATCTCGCTTCTGGCTCTCTTTATCTTTGCCTATCAGCTCCGCTGGTTCCCCTCGGGGTATGCGTATAATCCGCTGCTCGATCCTGCGCTGAGCTGGACCTACATCTCCTCGGTCATCTATCACGGCACGCTACCCATGGTGACGATGTTCATCGTCCTTCTGGGCGGGTTCGCGATCACCATGCGCAACAACATGATCAATCTTTTGGGCGAAGATTACATCGTCATGGGGCGCGCCAAGGGGCTCAGCGAGAACCGTGTGATGTTCTGGTACGCCGCACGCAACGCGCTGCTCCCCACCGTCTCCAATCTCGCGATTGCGCTGGGAACGGTGGTGGGTGGATCGCTGATCACCGAAGTCGTCTTCAATTATCCAGGGCTCGGCAACGTGCTCTATCAGGCCATTTTGGCGCGCGACTATCCCGTGATCCAGGGCCAGCTCCTGATCATGACCGCTGCGATGCTGATCGCCAATTTTCTCGTCGATGTCAGCTATGTGCTGCTCGACCCCCGGCTCAAGAAGGCCTGATCGATGAAACAGCTTCTTGTCGGGCTTTCGAAAAACAAAAAGGCGGTGATCGGTCTCTCGATCCTCGTCATCATCCTTCTGGTTGCGATCTTTGCGCCGCTTCTGACGCCCTACGGAGCATCGGCGCGCGTGGGTCGGCCGCATCAGCCGCCATCGTGGGAGCACTGGTTCGGTACCACCCGCATCGGGCGCGACGTCTGGACCCAGATGATTTATGGCGCGCGCACCTCGCTGGCCGTCGGGTTTGGCGCGGGGCTGATGATCACGGTGATCGGGACCGTGCTGGGCATTATTGCCGGATATATGCGCGGCAAGGTCGACGAGGTGATCAATTTTTTCACCAACATGATCCTCGTCATTCCCAATCTGCCGCTGCTTTTGGTGCTTGCGGCATTCATCGGGCAGGCAAGCCCGCTGGTGATCGCGCTGATCCTGGGCTTTACCTCCTGGGCATGGGGCGTTCGGGTGACGCGCGCGCAGACGCTGTCGGTGCGCGAGAAGGATTTCGTCAAATCGGCCGAAATGCTGGGTGAGCCCAAATGGCGCATCATGACCTTTGAAATTTTCCCCAACCTCATTTCGATCGTGGGGATCAACTTTATCGGCTCGGTGATCTTTGCCGTTATCACTGAAGCGACGCTCGAATTTCTCGGGCTGGGCGATCCCAACGCGGTGTCGTGGGGGATCATGCTCTATAATGCGCAAAACGCCTCGGCGCTGACCGTCGGAGCGTGGTGGGACATGCTGGCGCCGTGCTTTGCGCTGGCGCTTTTGGGCCTGTCGCTCGCTTTGATCAATTTTGCCATCGACGAAGTTGCCAATCCGCGCCTGCGGACGGGTAGCAGGCTCAATCGCTGGAAAATGCTGGTGCGAACCGGGGAGGGGCGGATATGAGCGCGCCGGTTCTTTCGGTCAGAAACCTCTCGATCGATTATGTCGGGGAGGACAGCGATTTCCACGCGGTCAAGGATGTGAGTTTCGACATCGCCAAGGGCGAGTTTTTCGGGCTTGCCGGGGAATCCGGGTGCGGGAAATCGACGATCGCCTTTGCTATCGCGCGCCTGCATCAGCCGTCCGCGCTGATCCGCCGGGGCGAGATTTTGGTCGAGGGGCGCAACGTTCTCGATCTCGACAAGAAGGCGCTGGAGAAATTCCGCTGGACCGAAGTGGCGATGGTGTTTCAGAGCGCCATGAACTCGCTCAATCCCGTGCTGACCATCGAGGCGCAGTTTCATGATGTGCTCAAGACGCATCTGGGCCTGAGCCGCGAGCAATCGCGCAAGCGGGCCGAGGAGTTGCTGGCGCTTGTCGATATCCCGGCCGAGCGGCTGAAATCGTTTCCGCATCAATGTTCGGGTGGCATGCGGCAGCGCATCGTCATCGCGATTTGCCTCGCGCTCAATCCAAAGCTGTTGATCATGGATGAGCCGACGACTGCCCTCGATGTGGTCGTGCAGCGCGAAATCCTGCAGCGCATCGATGTGCTGCGCAAGGAGTTGGGATTTTCGATCCTGTTTATCACGCACGATCTTGGGCTCATGGCGCAGGTTTGCGACCGGATCGGCGTGATGCTGGAAGGGGAGCTCGTGGAAGTGGGCGATGCACGGCAAATCCATACGGCGCCAACCCATCCCTATACGAAAAAACTCTGGGCTTCGATGCCGCGCCTGCGTGGCGCCCAGATCGGCGGGGAGGCCAGCCTGTGAGCCATGCACCCATTTTATCGCTCGATAACGTCTCGAAGACCTTCGGCGGTGGCAAGGCGCCGGTCTATGCGGCCCGCGCGGTATCGCTGGAACTGACGCCGGGCCGGACCACGGCACTTGTCGGGGAATCGGGGAGCGGCAAAACCACATGCGCGCGCCTGATCATGCGCGAATACGAGGCGGATGAAGGGAAAATTCTCTTCAAGGGCGAAAAGCTGGGCACAGGGCAGTTTGCGGACCTGTCGGCGTATCGCCGGGCCGTGCAGATGATCTTTCAGGATCCGTTTGCCTCGCTCAATCCCGCCCACACCATCCGCTATCATCTTGAGCGGCCGCTCAAACTCCATCGCAAGGATTTGGCGAAAGCCGAGCGCGAGGCCGGGATCGTCAAGCTGCTCGAAAAGGTGAAGCTGCCTGCCGATCAGATGCTGGAAAAATATCCGCACGAGCTTTCCGGGGGGCAGCGCCAGCGCATTTCGATTGCGCGAGCGCTGGCTGTGGGGCCTGAGGTGATCGTTGCCGATGAGCCGACGTCGATGCTCGACGTCTCGGTGCGGCTGGGAATCCTCAATCTTTTGAACGAGATGAAGCGCTCGCTCGATCTGGCGCTGCTCTACATCACCCATGATATCGCGACGGCGCGCTATGTCGCCGAGGACATCATGGTGATGTTTTCAGGCCAGATCGTCGAATGGGGTCCGGTGGAAAGCGTGCTTGGCAATCCGGCGCACCCTTACACTCGATTGCTGCTTTCGGCGGTGCCCGATCCTGACGTCAGGCTTGGCGAGGCAACGGACTTTTCGCCCGATGACATCGTTGCGATCCGCAAGGATGCTGCTCAGGCCCAGAGTGAAGTGCGTGAAGTTGGGCCCGGGCATTTCATACGCGTGCCGGGCGGGACAGCTCAGGCCTAGTCGTCTTGAGGCGCTTTATTGGTTTCGTGCCGTCGCTTTTGCTTGGTCTCGGCCATGCGGGTCAGCTGGAGCGCTATGAGAATGATGGCGACGCCGAAAACGGTCGTCCAGTGCGGGATTTCGTCAAAGAACACAAAGCCCGCCGCTGTCGCAAAGACAATGGTGAGATAGCCAATGGGGGCCAGTATGGATGCTGGCGTCGATTGATAGGCGCGGAGAAAACAATACTGGGCCACCTGGGCCAGGAGCCCGATGCCGATAAGCGGCAGCCAGTCGCTCTGGGCAATCGGTTGCCAGAACATGATGGCGGGGATGGCCGTGAAAAGGGTCAGGCCGACGGTATAGAACACCATCAGCACTGTCGTATTTTCGTCCTTGAGCGCGCGGGTCTGGACGGTGGCGAGCGAGCCGAACAGCACTGATCCAAACGCAGCCGCGAGCCCGATCGAGACGGTGAACTCGCCGGGCGCGACCATGACGAGAACGCCGGCCAACCCGATCACCGCGCCGATCCAGCGGATCGGGGTGACGATCTCGCGCAGTAAAAACACGGCGAACACCATGACGATGAGTGGGCGCATGAAGCCGATGGCGTTGACGAGGGCCAAGGGCAGAGCGGTCAGCGCGGCAAAATTGCAGGTGAGGGCCATGGCGTTGCAGCCCACACGAAACGCATGGCGCCCCGGGCGTTTGGTGCCTGCAATAGCGCGGCGATATCTCCAGGCGAGCGGCGCGACCATGATCAGCCCGATGATCGAGCGGATGAAGACGAGCTGGATCGCCGGATAGACGCTGCCCTGGGCCTTGACGATGACCGTCATGGCCGTGACCAGCGTCATGTCGGCCAAAAGCCACGCGACACCGAAACCAGAACTTTTCTCGTCAGCCTCGACCCGGTCCACGGATCAGGCCGGTTGGACCAAATTGGCGATCAGGCGGAACGCGCCGGGGACGAGCTTGTCGAGTTGATGGTGCAGGACAAGGCTCGTATAGGTGTGACGGCCGTTGCCGATCCGCGCCGAAACCAGAGCACCGAGCAGTGGCTTTTCGCCCTTATCGTGCATGGAGAGTAGAGGTTCGTAGGCGGGGTCCCATTGGCTGGCGAAATACAGCCCGCGCTCTTTGTCCCAACCCGCCCAGTCCTCGGCACCGATGCTATTGGGGCCGGCAAGGAGCGGATGGTCGGGGATGAGCACTTCGACATGAGCGTTGGGATCGGTCACGCGCCAGCGCAGAGATGGCGAGCCGATAGTCAGTGGCTTTGGCGGCACTGTTTCGGGCGACCACGCATCGGACGGTCGGTGATAGAGCGTTACGAGATGCCCGCCCCGTTCGATCCAGGCATGGAGCTTTGACGTAGCAGCGAGAAGATCGGGGCGCAGGCCGAAGGTGAAGATGCCGACAACGATGGTTGTGAACGCGGAGAGATCGCCGTCCAATTGGCCGGGTTCGAGATTGGTGACGTCGAGCCTCATGCGCTTGAGCCATAGGCCCACACGGTCGGCGCCGCCACCGACATATCCGACGCGGGCGCCCTGGGGGAGCGTGAGGTCGAGGGAGAGTATGCGCACTGTCGCGGGGGTGAGGTGAACCGATTGCCCGATATGGGGATAGGCGATCGTGTGTTTGTGAAAGGCTGGCTGGCCATCGATATTTGCAGGCAGCGTGACGAGCCCTGGCGTGAAATCCGCCGGCGGGGTGAGGGTGAAGCCTGACCCTGACGATTGCGCCGACCAACCGCCATCGGAGGCCAAAGATACCACGCCCTTGCCTGCGAGCGCCGCGTCGATGACGTAGCTGGATTGGACATCGTCGCGGCGAACGATCAGGGCGTCGGG
The DNA here is from genome assembly GCF_900100665.1 of Pelagibacterium luteolum. GTDB lineage: Bacteria > Pseudomonadota > Alphaproteobacteria > Rhizobiales > Devosiaceae > Pelagibacterium > Pelagibacterium luteolum. Next base: position 201,634 of record NZ_FNCS01000001.1, on the reverse strand, counting down.
GTCAAGCGTGACGGACGCCGCCGGACGGATGGTGACGGGTTCAACGAGATCGACCGTGCTCGATACCGAACGCCCGTCTATTTCGGCGGTGACTTCGATGACGACCGGGCCGTTGCCGCCACTTGCATAGAAGGCCGGGGGATAGGGGTTGGTCATCGGCGCGTCGTTGGCGACCGACAGAGCAAACCGCAGATGATCCCCTGCGTCGGGGAGCGGGCTGGCGGTGAGGCCGGGCGCGGTTTTGAGCGTGACAGAGGTGGCGCCTCGGTCTGTGTCCTGGGGGAACAGCACGCGAATTTCGCCAGTCTCGCCAGGCGTAAGGAATGCGGGCTCGGCCCATGCAAAGGGGATCGATCCCGATGCTTCGAGAAGCGCGCGGTCGATATTGTCGAGGACACGTTTCAGACGGTGATCGAGGGCGTCGCCCAGTCCGTTGCGCGCGGTTTGCAACTGGCGTGCAGCCTCCAGAAGCGCTGCGCTTATCGCTGCTGCGTTGGGGAAGGCCGCGAGGGCCCGCGCGATCGCAGCGTCGGCGGCTTCGATGGCAGCGCGGGTGGCGTGGTCGAGATCTGGCAGCGCGGCGATCGACGTGAGGCTGGATGGAATGTTGTCGGCCAGCGATGCTTCGGTATCGGACGGGCCGATCTTCAAATGGAGCGGCCAGGCTGTCTGGATCGTATCGTCCCAATAGCCCATGCCCTGGGAGGCGTGGTAGCGACGCGACCATTCGCCGATCTGGTCGAAGGCGGCGCCGGTGGCGGGGTCGGCGCTATCGGCGGTTATGGTCAGCGTGGCGTTGGGCGGCGGCACTTCATCGTCATAGGTGCCGCCGCCGCCCGACCAGGCCGGAAGGTAGAATTTTGCGACGCGCCAGGGCTTCAGGCCTTCGGTCAAATGCTCGGGATATGCGTTGGGATCGGCAGCTTTTTCGATGGCGGTTTCAGCGGCGCGGGTCATGGCGCGATGGTGGCCGTGCTGGCCGGGGACGTCGAGGAAGGTGGGAATGACGACATCGGGACGCTCGGTGCGATAGGCGCGCACGAGACGTTCGATGATACGGTCTTCGCCCCAGCGCGATAGCGTGTCGTCGCCGTTTTTGGAAAAGCCGAAATCGTGCACCGGATCTTCCGGCCCATGGCCGAGCCAATGGATATCGGCGTCGATCACCTTTGCCGATTCCTCCATTTCGCGCGTGCGGACGATGCCGAGGGCGCCTTGCCGTTCGGGGCCGAGCGCATTTTGTCCGCCCTCTCCGCGTGTCGAGCAAGCGACGACGATCCGATGGCCAGAGCCCAGCCGCATGGCAGCCAGCATGCCGTTGTGCTCATCGTCGGGATGGGCACCGGTATTCATGACCGTGAGCGTCGAGGTGAGACGCGAGAGCGCGCGGTGCAGGGTCAGAAGGCGGGGGGCGGCCTGGTGGGCCGCGAGCCGGGCGCTGATCTTGGTCATGAGGGAAGTCTCCTGTCGTCTTCTATGCCGCGCCGGCCGGATCGGGTGCGATGTCGAGGCGCGGTGTTATGGTTTCCATCAGCGGAATGGCGGCGGCACCAAGCGCCGCGGTGAATTGGCCCGTCGTGCCGCGCAGGACGCGAGGAACCTGTCGGTCGCGGCGGCTGGCCACCGAGACCGGCAGCGGTGCGAGAGCGGCGATCACCGCATCGATCACCGGATCGGGAAGCGCGCCGCCCAAAATCATGGTTTCGGGGTCGAGGACGTTTTCGAGCGTCGCAATGATCGGGGCCAGCGATTGCGCGGCCTCAGCTATCCATTCGCGCAGAACGGGATGACCCTCGGCCTGCCATGTTTCGAGGCCGGCGAAGTCGGGCACCTCTATGCCGCGCTCGGCGCATTTTTCCCGCAAGGCATAAACCGAAGCATAGCGCTCGAGACATCCCGACTGGCCACAGGCGCAGGGCCGGCCACCCGGCACGACAACGGCGTGTCCGATTTCCCCGGCATTGCCGAAGACCCCACGGAAAGGCTGGCCATTGTGAATGATGCCCATGCCCAGGCCGGCGCCGAAATAGATGTAGGCGAAATCGGCGAGTTTTTGCCCGACGCCGAAAAAGCGCTCGCCAATGGCTGCCGCCGTGGCGTCGTTTTCGATAACGACAGGCAGTCCGGTCGCTTCGCCCAGCAGGTGTGCAGGATCGATCTCGTGCCAGCCGGGGAGGGTGGTTGGTCCGACCGAGGTCATGCCCTCAATGCCGAATGGGCCGGGCATCACCACCCCGATCCCCAGAATGCGCGGGTTCGTGCCGATAACCGCACGTGCCTTGTCGAGTTCGGCGACCAGCAATGGCGCGATGGCGTCCGGCGTCGCTTCTGCAAGGGGCACCGAGGTCTGGGCGCGCACGCGACCGGTGATGTCGAGCATCACCGTCACCATGTGGTCAGCGGCGATCTCGACCCCCGCGGTCATCGGCCCGTCGGGATTGATGGCAAATTGTATAGGCGGTTGGCCACGACCCGTCCGGAGACGACCGGTTTCGACCAGCAGATGATCCGTCACCAGTTCATCGACGATGTTAGAAACCGCCTGTGGGGTAAGATGGGTGAGCCGGGCAATGCTGGTGCGCCCGATGGGGCCGTGCACACGAATGATTTCGAGCACGACGCGGCGGTTGTGCAGACGATTGCGCTCGGGGTTGTTGCCGATGGCCACGCGCTGGCGGCCCGTCTGGCGGTGCTTTGAGATCATCGGTCTCGCCTCTCCCTCTCAACGATGGCCAATCTGAATGAATAACTCAAGTAGATTATTTTATTGACAAGCGACGCGGGCCGAGTGAGCCTATGATGCTGGAATGGCGGTGTCCGCCCTTCCTCAAGGGAACAAGCATCCGCCTGTCGGGGCTGGCTCAGGCTGGCGGAAAAAGGAGGTACCATATGCGTCGCTCTATGATCGCCGGCCTTGCCGCCGGTATGAGTTTTCTCGCCATCAACGCCGCTCAGGCGGTGGAGATCGACTATTGGCAGTATGTGTTCGACACGCGCGTCCAGGCCATGGACCAGTTGATCGCCAATTTCGAGGAAGCCAATCCCGATATCACCGTCAACCATCAGACATTCCCCTATGCGGACTATCAGACCCGCGTGGTTGCCGCCAATGTGGCGGGGCAGGGCCCGGATGTCGTTCAGCTGTTTTATGGCTGGCTCGACAATTTCATCGCCGGTGAACTGATCCAACCGCTCGATCCGGCCGTGTTTCCGACCGAGGACATCGAGGGCGAATTCTTTCCTATCGTTTCGGCCATGGAACGTGACGGGCAGTATTGGGGTCTCCCGACCGCCGTGCGGTCGCTTGCGCTCTTTTACAACAAGAACATTTTCGAAGAAGCCGGTCTCGATCCGGAAAGCCCGCCCCAGACGCTTGACGAATTGCTTGCGGCGGCCGAAGCGACAGTCCAGCGCGACGGTGGTGGCAACATCACGCGCGTCGGTATTGCCATGGGCATGGCCGGGCAGGATCACCAGTGGTGGCGCGAGGGGCTGATCCGTCAGTTCGGCGGGCAGCCTTATTCCGACGACGGCACCCAGGTGACCTACAATGACGAAGCCGGGATCGCGGCGACGACATGGCAGGCCGACCTCTATCGCGGAGATGCGCCCGTGACCCAGATCGGGTTCATGGACGAACCGCAGGCGGCATTCCGCGCCGGCATGGCGGCGATGACCATCGATGGCACGTTCCGGCTCGGTGCTTTTTCGGAAATCACCGATTTCGAATGGGGCGTCACCGAGTTGCCGGCCAATGACGAGGGCGTGCGGTCGAACTATGCGAGCTATTTCGCAAATGCCATCGGCGTGCGTGCCGAAGGCGAGGAGCTCGAAGCGGCGCAGAAATTCCTTGCCTATATCTCTTCGCCGGAAGCCATGGAAATCTGGCTCGAAGTTGTGGGCGAACTGCCTGCTCGCCAGGACGTGGCCCTGACGGAAGAAAACCTGGCCGACCCGATCTATGGTCCGTTCCTTGCTGGGCTCGAATACGCGCAGACCACGATCTTTGTGGACGAAGCGGCACAGCGCCAGGTCGCGATCGACATGGAAACCCGCATTTCGCTGCAGGGCCAGGAGCCGGCCGACTCGCTGGCGCAGGCTGCCCAGGAAGAACAGGCGATCCTCGACGCCTTTTATAGCCGATAGGCTCAAAGTGGGCCGGCGCCAGCGGTGCCGGCCCACACCGACTTCGACCATAAGGCAGGCCGGCAACGGCCAAGCGCGTGGGTTGCGCGAATGAGCAGGAGGCGCCAGGCATGAGCGCGGCAGTATCGGACACCTCTCGAAACGGTCTCTGGGACCGTTTCAGTATCGGGCAGAAGCGCGTCATCTGGGCGTGGACCTTTCTGGCCCTTCCTATCGTCTTTTACGGCGCGATCCGGTTCTATCCGACGTTTCAGGCGTTCTGGCTCTCGTTCACCAATTGGGATCTGCTCCGGCCGGCCCAGTTCATCGGTGTCCAGAACTATGTGACGCTCGTCAACGATCCCCAGTTCTGGCAGGTGTTCCGCAACACGTTTGCCTATCTGATCATCGGCACGCCGATCTCGCTCGTGCTCTCGTTTTTGATCGCCTATTACCTCGACCGCGTGCGCTTCATGCACGGGTTCATCCGGGCGTTGTATTTCCTGCCGTTTCTCACCACCGCGGCCGCGATGGCCTGGGTGTGGCGCTGGTTCTATCAGCCGCCGCCGATCGGGGTGATCAACGGGTTTCTGGGCTCGGTGGGGCTGCCCGCCCAACCTTTCCTGCGTTCGCTCGAACAGGGTCTGCCATCGATCATGGTGACGGCCATCTGGGCGGGGCTGGGGTTCCAGATCATCATCTTCATGGCTGGGCTCCGTGCCATTCCGAGCACCTATTACGAGGCGGCACGCATCGACGGGTTGGGCGAATGGGCCATCCTGCGCAAGATCACGCTGCCGCTCCTCAAACCCACGACAGTGTTTCTCGTCGTCTTCTCTTCGATCGGGTTCTTACGGATTTTCGATCAGGTCTATAACATGACGACCAACGATCCCGGCGGGCCGCTCAATTCGACCAAGCCCTTGGTGCTGATGATCTATCAGACCGCCTTTTCATCCTTCAACATGGGTTACGCCGCGGCGCAGACGGTGGTGCTGTTCACCATCCTTCTGATCGTCTCGTTGCTGCAACTCTGGGTTTTGAGGACGCGCTGAGATGACCGCAACCGTGCCATCGACAGAATTCAAGTTCAACACGTCGTCAATCCGTCCGGGGCGCATCATCGCCTGGACCGTGCTGTTCATTGGCGGTGTGATCATGATCACCCCGCTGTTGTTCATGTTTTCGACGTCGCTCAAATCAGCCGGTCAGGTCTATGATCTGCGGCTGATCCCGGCCGCGCCCTCATTTGACAATTACGTCAAGGTTTTATCCGACGGGCGCTTCATGCGCTGGTTCTTCAATTCGACCTTCGTGGCTGTGGCCGTGACGCTTTCGAACGTCTTTTTCGACAGCCTCGTGGGGTACACGCTGGCGAAATTTCAGTTCCGCGGGCGCTATTTCATATTCCTTGCCATCCTTTCGACCCTGATGATCCCCACCGAAATGCTGGTGATCCCGTGGTATCTGATGAGCGCGCAGCTGGGCTGGATCGATAGCTACTGGGGCATCATGTTCCCCGGCATGATGACGGCGTTCGGCACGTTCCTCATGAAGCAGTTCTTTGAAACCGTGCCTGACGACTTCCTTGAAGCGGCACGCGTGGATGGTCTCAACGAGTTCACCATCTGGTGGAAGGTGGCGATGCCACTGGTCACGCCGGCCCTCTCGGCCCTCGCGATCTTTACGTTCCTGGGCAATTGGACGGCGTTTTTCTGGCCGCTGATCGTCACCAACAGCCGCGATCTCTATACGCTGCCGGTGGGGCTATCGAGCTTTGCGGTCGAACAATCGATCCAGTGGGAGATGATCATGACGGGGGCTGCAATCGCCACGATCCCGACGCTGCTCGTCTTCCTCGTCCTGCAACGCTATATCGTGCGCGGCGTCATGCTGGCCGGGCTTAAGGGGTAATCGGGCATGGCCAATTTGAACGACACAAGCGTTTTTCCAGACCCCGTCTATAAGGCAACCGTCCTCGCACCGCTGTTTGACGGCGCAAGAGATCACCACGCAGATGGGTTCCAGCTCATCGACCGTGCGCATCTGGTCATGCTTGCCGAAACGGGCATTTTGACCCGGGAGCAGGCCTCGGCGATTGCCGGAGCCCTCGTTGCGATCAAGGATGAGATCGCGCCCGAGAGCTTGATCTATACGGGCGAGGTCGAAGATTTTTTCTTCCTGATTGAAAAGCATCTCAAGCAGCGCTTGGGGCCAGATCTCGCCGGGCGGTTGCATACGGCCCGTTCGCGGAACGATATCGACCACACCCTGTTCAAGCTCAGCCTCAAGCCCCGCACGGAACTGCTGCTCGAAAAGCTGCGCGCTGTCGTGGATGCCGTGTTGTCCGCGGCGGAGCGGGAAAAGGAAACGCTGATCGTTGCCTATACGCACGGCCAGCCGGCCCAGCCCTCGACGTTCGGGCACTATCTCGGTGCGGTGGCGGAAGTGCTCTTGCGCGACATCGAACGGATCGAGGCTGCGCTCGATGTGATCGATCTTTGCCCGATGGGCGCTGCAGCCATCACAACATCGGGGTTTCCGATCGATCGCGAACGGATGGCCGAGCTTCTCGGGTTCTCGCGTCCGCTTGAAAATTCATATGGGTGTATCGCGTCCGTCGATTACACCACGGGAATTTACGGCGCGCTGGCACTGACATTCCTGCATCTGGGCCGGCCCATCCAGGATTTTCAGGTCTGGTCGAGCTTTGAAGTCGGGCAGCTCTACGTGCCCAATTCCCTTGTCCAGATCTCCTCGATCATGCCGCAAAAGCGCAATCCGGTGCCCATCGAACATCTGCGGCATCTCGCGAGCCAAGCCTATGGGCGCTCCAAGGCGATGCTCGATATCATGCACAACACGCCCTTCACCGACATGAACGACAGTGAGGGCGAAAGCCAGGGCATGGGGTATCAGGCCTTCGACGTCGCCTATCGCGTGCTCGATCTTTTCGCGGCGCTGGTGGCGCAGGTATCGATCAATGCCGAGCGCGTGGAGACCAACACCAATCGGTCCTGCATCACGATTACCGAACTGGCCGACAGTCTCGTCCGGCTCGAAGATCTCTCGTTTCGACAGGCCCACGAAATTTCCGCTGCTGTGGCCCGTGCTGTTGTCGCCCGTGGGGGATCGCTGGCCGGAGATGGCTACGAAACCTTTGTGGAAGCGTTCGAACACGCGACGGGCCGGACGACGGATGTGTCGCGCGAGCGGTTTGCCGAACTGGTCTCGGCGCGCCATTTCGTTTCGGTTCGGGATCGCCTCGGTGGGCCCGCACCCGCCGCGCTGTCGGCATCGCTTGGGCGCTATCGCGACAAGCTTGGCGCCTACGAACGTGCTGCCGCGCTGCGCGCCGACCGCCTTGCCGAAGCGCGCGCGGAACTCGATTCAAAATTTAACGCATTATTGGGAGCGGCATGATGGCTGATATCCGACTGGAAGGGCTCGTCAAGCGCTACGGCAAGGCCACTGTCGTTCATGGAATCGACCTCGAAATCGCCGATGGCGAGTTCGTGGTTTTCGTCGGACCTTCGGGCTGCGGCAAGTCCACGACATTGCGCATGATTGCCGGGCTTGAAGAAATCTCGGGCGGTGTTCTCAAGATCGGCGACCAGGTCGTCAACGAGTACGAGCCCAAGCAGCGCAATATCGCAATGGTGTTCCAGAACTACGCCATCTATCCGCACATGACGGTAGGGCAGAACATTGGGTTCGGGCTTTACACGTCCGATCTTCCCAAAGCCGAAAAGCAGAAAAAGATCGCAGAGGCAGGAAAAATTCTCGGGCTCGAGGACCTGCTCGATCGCCGGCCTGCGTCGCTGTCGGGCGGCCAGCGCCAGCGCGTTGCCATCGGTCGCGCAATGGTTCGCGACCCGGCGGCGTTTCTCTTTGACGAGCCGTTGTCCAATCTCGACGCGCAGCTGCGGTCGCAGATGCGCATCGAGATCAAAAGGCTGCACCAAAGGTTGGGCAAGACCATCGTCTATGTGACCCACGACCAGGTCGAAGCCATGACCATGGCCGATCGGATCGTTGTGATGCACGAGGGCCGTATTCTTCAAGTGGGCACGCCGACCGAGCTCTACGAACAGCCGGTCGACGTCTTTACCGCCCGGTTTATCGGCAGTCCCTCGATGAACCTCCTGCCGGCACGCGCTTCGGATGGCGCGATCATTGCAGGGGGTGCGAAAATCGGCGGCGTTCCATCGCGGACGGGCTCTGGCGATCTGCTGGTCGGCGTGCGCCCCCATGATCTTCTGGTCGGCGAAGCGTCGGCGCAAGCGGCCATGGCGCTTAAAGGTATTGTGACGGTGGTCGAGCCACTGGGCTCTGAAACCCTTGTTCACATCGAGGTCGATGGTGCGCCGGCCATTGCGACGGCGCCGGCGAAACAGGTGCCCGCAGTGGGGAGCACGGTCGATGTCTGGGCCGCTCCAGGCAGTCTTTATCTCTTTGATGCCCCCAGCGGAAAATCTCTGGGCCGTCTATGAAAACCAATCCATCGCGCGACGCTATCCTGAGCGTTGGCCGTATCTATTGCGATCTGGTTTTCGCAGGCGTTCCCTCCATGCCTCAGATGGGGCGGGAAGTCTTTGCGCAATCAATGCAGCCTGTGCTGGGTGGCGGCGCATTTATCGCCGCGGCCCATCTGGTTCAGCTTGAGCGGCCGGTGGCCCTCCTGGCGTCCTATGGCATTGATCCTTTGTCTCTCGCCCTCGAGCCGCAGCTTGATGCGAGCGGTATCGAATTGACGTTTGTCGAACGGAGCGCAGATGCCGGCCCTCAGGTCACGGTGGTCATTACAGCGCCGAACGACCGGGCTTTTTTGTCCCGCCGTGCCGGCAAGGCCGTGCCCGGTGGATTCGAAGCAGCGCTGGGATGGGAGCGCGCCGCGCTCCTTCATATTGCGGAATACGCTACGCTTGCCGAACAGCCCGACCTTGTCGCGCGCGCCAAGGCACATGGTCTGCTGGTTTCGCTCGATCCGAGTTGGGACGATACGTTGATCTCGGATCCACGTCTCATCTCGGCGTGCGCGGGCGTCGATGTTTTCCTGCCCAATGCCGAGGAGGCGCTGGCGATCACGGGCGCGGCGACCATCGATGATGCGCTTAATAGTCTGGCTGAAAGCTTTCCGCTGGTGGTCGTAAAGTGCGGCGGCAAAGGCGCGGTGCTTGCAGCGGGGACCACGCGGCTCTCGATCCCGGCGCCTAAAGTCAATGTCGTCGATCCTACAGGGGCCGGCGATGCGTTCAACGCGGGTTTTCTGGATGCCTATCTGCGCGAACGCCCGCTGCCCGAGTGCCTTGCGGCCGGGATAGCCGCGGGCTCGCGCTCGGTTCAATCGATCGGCGGGGCTCCCGTGTCCGCACATCATTTCGCAGATCGGACCGGCTAGAGGGAACGGCATCGCATGCCACGCATTGGACGGGTACACATTCCGTCCGAGGCCTCACATGCATCTCACCCTTACCGTCAACGGGACCGAGCACGCGCTCGATCTCGATCCGCGCACCAGCCTGCTCGACATGCTGCGTGACCATCTCGATCTCACCGGTTCGAAAAAGGGATGCGATCATGGCCAGTGCGGGGCCTGCACGGTGCTTTTGAATGGTCGCCGTATCAACTCGTGCCTCTCTTTAGCGGTGATGCACGAGGGTGACGAGATCACGACGATCGAAGGCTTGGGCGAAGAGGGAAAGCTTTCGCCCCTCCAGGCCGCTTTCGTTGCGCATGATGGCTATCAATGCGGGTACTGCACGCCGGGCCAGATCTGTTCGGCTACGGCGATGCTGGGCGAAGTGGAGGCCGGATGGCCGAGCCACGTCTCCGATAATCTAGAGGATCAGCCCCAGCTTACCGATGCCGAGATATCGGAGCGCATGAGCGGCAATCTGTGTCGCTGTTCAGCCTATCCAAACATCGTCGATGCTATTTCAGAAGTCGGGGGTGGTCGCAAATGAAGGCGTTCGATTATCAGCGCGCCGATAGCGCACAAGCCGCAGCGGCAATGGCCGCCAATGCGCAAGGCGTTCGGTTCATTGCGGGCGGGACCAATCTGCTCGATCTGATGAAGCTCGAAATCGAACGGCCCGAGACCGTCATCGACATCTCGCGTTTGCCGCTTGATGCGATCGAGGACACGGAAGATGGTGGGCTTCGCATCGGGGCGCTCGTCACCAATTCCGATCTCGCGGCCGACGCGCGTGTTCGGCGCGATTATGAGGTCCTTGCAAGAGCTCTGTTATCAGGGGCGTCGGGGCAGTTGCGCAACAAGGCGACGACGGGCGGTAATCTGTTGCAGCGGACGCGATGCTTTTATTTCTACAACCGCGCCATGCCCTGCAACAAGCGCGAGCCTGGTTCGGGCTGCGCTGCGCTAGAAGGGCGCAATCGCATCCATGCAATATTGGGTGGCAGCGAGCATTGCATCGCGACGCATCCGTCCGACATGGCCGTCGCAATGATGGCGCTCGGTGCCAGCGTTGAAATTCAGTCGCCCGATGGCAAGACCAAAACGCTTGCGCTGTCAGAGCTCTATCGGTTGCCCGGCGATACGCCGCATCTGGAAACCGAACTCGAGCAGGGCGATCTTATCACGGGCGTCGTTTTGCCTGCACCGGTCGGTGGCCGCCAGATCTATCGCAAGGTTCGTGATCGGGCGTCTTATGCTTTCGCCCTTGTTTCGGTCGCTGCGGTGATCGGGCTTGAGGACGGCAAGATCGGTTCGGCGCAGTTGGCCTTTGGCGGCCTTGCGCCGATGCCATGGCGCAATAGCGATCTCGAAGATGCGCTGATTGGGCAAACGCCCTCGCCCGAACTCTGGGGGCGGGCTGCCGATATTCTGCTCGCAGATGCTAAGGGCCATGGAGAGAACGATTTCAAGATTGCCCTGGCACGACGCACGCTTGCTCACGTGCTCGATGCGGCCTGCGGCGGGGAGAAATAAGATGGACGTCAACTTCAAGATGGACAAGCCGGTCGAGCGCAGCCTGCTCGATACGACGAACCAGAACATCATCTCCCGGCCACTCGATCGCATCGAAGGTCCGCTCAAGGTATCTGGCCGCGCCAAATATTCCGCTGAGTTCAAGCTGCCCAATATGGCGCACGGTGTCTTGGTGGGCGCAGCCATCGGCAAGGGGCGGGTCAAAGAGATCGATGTGAAAAGCGTCGAGGCATTGCCCGGCGTGCTCATGGTGGTGACCGATACCGAGAAGTTCCTGCGCAACCCGGCCCAGGGCATGGACACCGAGGCGCCCAAACAAGGCGTGACGAGCATCGATTATTTCGGTCAGCCCATAGCGCTCGTCGTCGCCGAAACGTTCGAGGCGGCGCGCAATGCCGCCAACGCGCTGAGCGTCACCTATGAAGACGCCGAGGGGCGGTTCGATTTCGACGCACGTATCGATACCGCCAAACCAAAAAAGGACTCTGAGAAGAACCAGGGTGATGTCGATGACGCCATGCGCTCCGCACACGCCAATGTGGACGCGAAATGGACGACGCCGTCACAAAGCAGCGCCGCGATGGAACCGCATGCAAGCCTTGCGCACTGGGAGGGCCAAAAGCTGGTGCTCTATGGCTCTTATCAGATGCTTTCTTCCAACCGGCTGCAACTGGCCGATGCTATGGGACTGGACCCTGAGGACGTTCGTATCCTGGCCCATTATGTCGGTGGTGGGTTTGGCGCCAAGCTCGGGATCGGTCCCGAAAGCGTTGCGGCGGCGGTAGCTGCAAAAGACCTTGGCCGGCCCGTGCGGGTCGTCATGACGCGGCAACAGGTATTTGAGGCGACGGTGCGTCGGTCAAATACCGTTCAGCATTTGCAGCTGGCCGCGGACGCGGAAGGCAGATTGACTGGCGTCAGCCATGAGACGATTACCGGCAACCTTGAGGGCGAGGATTTCTCCGAGCCAGCCAGCGCGGCGACCCAGTTTCTCTATTCCGGTGCCAACAGGCGGTTCGGAAACGAAATCGTTTTGATGGATCAGGTGCTGGCGGGCTCAATGCGTGCCCCCGGCGAGGCGGTGGGCATGCTGGCGCTTGAAGGCGCCATGGACGAGTTGGCAGAACTGCTCGATGTCGATCCGGTTGAGCTGCGCAAACGCAATATTCCTGAGCGCCACCCAACCTCAGACTTACCGTTCTCATCGCGCTCGCTGGCCGAATGCCTCGAGATCGGGGCGCGGGATTTCGGCTGGTCGAAACGAAAGAGCGCTCCTGCCAGTACGCTCGAAGGCGAGTGGTGGATCGGTCATGGGATGGCTACCGCCGCGCGTAGCAACATGCTGATCAAGTCGAGTGCGCGGGTGACGCTTCAGCCCGATGGCCGGGCTTTGGTCGAGACCGACATGACCGATATCGGCACCGGGACATATACTATCCTGGCGCAGATTGCCGCCGAATTGCTCGGCTTGCCGATCGATGCTGTCGATATCCATCTCGGCGACACCAACTTTCCGCCAGCGTCGGGTTCTGGCGGCAGTTTTGGCGCGGCGAGTGCGGGCACCTCGGTTTATCTCGCGTGCGAGAAGCTGCGCCAGACGATTGCTGAAAAGCTCGGTGGCGAGGTTGAGGATCTTGTGCTTTCCGATGGCATGGCGCGGATGGGGAATACCTCCGAACCGCTGTCGGAGTTGATTGCCGAGCCTCTGGAAGCGACAGCGACGGTCGAGCCGGGCGAGACCGGCAAAGCGTTCGTTCAGGCGGGATTCGGCGCCCATTTTGCCGAAGTCGCGGTGCATGCCCACACCGGCGAAGTTCGGGTCCGACGCATGGAGGGGACATTTGCCGCGGGCCGTATCCTCAATGAAAAGACAGCGATTTCGCAGTGTTTCGGAGGCATGGTTTTCGGCATCGGCACGGCCCTGACCGAAGACATGATGCATGACCACCGCTACGGGCATATCGTCAATCGCGATCTTGCGGAATACCATTTGCCGGTCAATGCGGACGTGCCTCAGCTCAAGGTCAAGTTCCTCGAAGAACGCGACCATGCTGCCAATCCGCTCTTGGCGAAAGGTATCGGAGAGTTGGGTATTTCCGGCGCGGGCGCGGCGATTGCGAACGCCATATACAATGCCTGCGGCGTGCGGGTGCGCGATTATCCCATCACGCTCGACAAGCTGATCGATCACTTGCCCGATCCAAAAGGGCTATAGCGCTAGCGCTTGGTCGCCACCCAGATGAGGTGGCGGGCGCCACCGGCGCGGACGCGTATTTCCTCGACGATCAAGCCGGTTTGCTTGAGCCGATTGACAAATTTTGCGTCCGGGCCAGAGGACCAGATGGCCAGAAGGCCGCCGGGCGACAGCGCGACCTTGGCGGCCGCCAGCCCGCGCGCGGTGTAGAGCTGGTCATTGGCGGCGCGCGAAAGTCCGTCGGGTCCGTTGTCGACATCGAGCAATATGGCGTCGAACGGGCCATCGCGCGCAATCGACTGGGCGACGTCGGTTTCCTGCAGCGCTACACGCGGATCGGTAAGGCTTTCACCGTGCACGTCGGACAGCAGGCCTTTCGCCCAGGCGATCACTGCCGGGACCAGCTCGGCGACGACGATCGTGCTGTCAGCGGGAAAGTGGCTCAGTGCGGCGCGCAGGGTAAAGCCCATCCCGAGGCCGCCGATCAGGATCCGGGCGTTTGATTTTTCACCGAGGCGCTTGGCGGCGAGGATCGCCAGTTGTTCTTCCGAGCCACCACGGCGGCTGTTCATCAATTCGATGGCGCCCGACATGATGGAGAACTCATGGCCCCTTTGCATGAGCTTGAGTTCGCCGCCATCCGGCACCTGGGCGCGATCGCGTTCAGTCCAGGGGCGCATGTCGGGCTAACGCCGCGTCATGCTCAGGATTTCTTGGTTTCAGCTTCGCTTTTCGAGGCCGGCTTGGCGTCGGCGCGTGCGGCTTTCATCTTTTCGAGCAGGGCGCGCTTGGCGTCATTGGAGGTCTTGCGGCGGTCGTTATGATCGGGAAGTTTAAAGTTCATTGCGTGGGCTCCTGGGCAATTGTCTTAAATGAATGACCCGGTAGAACGGCGAAATTCCGGCCGGGACGAAGCCTGCAATCACTGGCGATCGAAGACACGCAAACCGTTAGAGCAGGACGGCGTTGTGAGCAAGCCAGTCGATGGCGCGGCTTGAAGGTCTCGTTAGGGTTTTGCGCTAGACTGCAGTTCTCCAGGGGGGGACGGACGATGCAGTCGAGTGTGGCGATCAGTGTCGGCCTGCCGCTGGCCCTCTGCATTATCATGCTCGGGTTAGGGCTTTCGCTCAGGCTCGAGGACTTCTTTCGCGTTCTGGCGCGGCCGTTTCCTGTTGTGGTGGGCCTTACTTGCCAGATGGTGCTGCTGCCGACGATCTGCTTTTTGCTCGTCAGCGTGTCCAATTTGCCGCCTGCGATCTGTGTGGGCATGATGCTGCTGGCTGCGAGTCCTGGGGGAACGTCTGCTGCGCTCTATACGCATCTGGCACGGGGCGATGTGGCGCTCAGCATTTCACTTACGGCGCTGACATCGCTTTTTTCGATCGTGACCCTGCCGATCATCATCAATATCTCGCTGCTCGCGTTTTACGGTGAGGATGCGTCTATCAGGCTGGAATTGCATCAGGTTTTGCAGATCTTTGCGATTGCCGTGGTGCCGACCCTGATCGGGGTTTATCTGCACAAAAGATATCCGGCACTCACCGCACGTCTCGACAAACCCGTCAAGCAATTGGCCACTTTTTTCCTGGCTGCCGTGGTGATCATCGCATTGGTGGGGCAGTGGGAGTTGCTGGCGATATGGGGACCGACCGTTGGGGTTCTGGCGCTTGCGTTCAGTATGATCAGCATGGGGGTCGGCTATTTTGTGCCCCGGCTTTTCAAGATCGAGCGGCGTCAGGCGATCGCGCTGTCGATGTCGATCGGGCTGCATAACGCAGCGCTGGTGATTGCCCTGGCGATGAGCGAACACATGCTCAACGACCCAGAGATGGCCATTCCGCCTGCGGCCTATGGCGTGATCGCCTATATCGCCGGCGCCATTGTCCTTTGGGGCTACAATCGGCAGCGCCAGGCTGGATAAAACATCCCGTGATTTTTATGGAACGATATGTCCATTATGTGGACATATCTAACGGGGTTCTATATGCCTCCATCACAGTGATATCGGTTTTTTCGGTGTGAGGCGGATTTTATGAAGAAGTTGATGAATACGGCGGGGGGTTATGTGGATGAGGTGCTGGCGGGGTTGCTGGCGGCCAATCCCGGGATGGTGCTGGCGGGAGAAAGCGGGCGGAATGTGGCGCGGCGCGCGGGCGTGAAGGCCGGAACTGTCGGTATCGCGTCGGGCGGCGGATCGGGGCATTTGCCTTTGTTTGTCGGATATGTCGCGGAAGGGCTGTTGTCCAGTTGTGCCGTGGGCAATGTGTTCGAGGGGCCCAATCTTGCCTCCTGCATGGATGCGATCACGGCGGCGGATGGGGGAAAGGGCGTACTCCTGCTGTTCGGTAATTACGGTGGCGACAAGATGAACTTCGCCATGGCCGCCGAGATGCTCGCCGAAGAGGGCGTGGAGACACGGACGGTTCTGGGCACCGATGATATCGCAAGCGCGGAGCCCGGGGATAAAGCCAAGCGCCGTGGCGTTGCGGGGATCGTTTACGCCTACAAGATCGCTGGTGCTGCGGCCGATGCCGGCATGGACCTCGATGAGGTGGCGCGGATCGCTCAAAAGGCCGTCGACAGCACCAGGACGATCGGGGTGGCGCTGACGTCCTGCCAATTGCCGGGCGCCGATGCGCCGACGTTCGAGATCGCCGATGACGAGATCGAAATGGGTATGGGCATTCACGGCGAACGTGGCATCTGGCGCGGCAAGATGCGCACGGCCTCCGAGCTGGTCGCGGAAATGATTGAGCGGATCACCGCCGAATTGCCGCTCACGGCGGGACAGAAGATTTCCGTCCTGGTCAACGGGCTCGGCGCTACGCCGCTTGAAGAGCTGTTTCTCGTTTATGGCGAGACCAAAAAGAGGCTCGATGCGCTGGGCGTCGAGATCGTCTTGCCATTGGTGGGCAATTACGTGACCTCGATGGAGATGGCCGGGGTTTCGCTCAGCATCATCACGCTCGACGATGAACTCGAGCCGCTGCTGAAAGCGCCGGCGCAATGCCCGTTCTGGAAGGTTTGACCATGGGATTTTCATCGCACGATATCGGGGCGGCCATTGCGCTTCTGGCGGTCAAACTGCCCGACCTCGAACAGGATCTGAATAGGGCCGATGCCAAGCTTGGTGATGGCGATACGGGCACGATGCTGGCGCGGGTCATCTCGGCGCTGGCGAGCGTGACCCCGCCCGGCAATGATGTCGGGGCTGCGTTTTCCGCCTATGGGCGGGCCACGGCGATGGCGACGGGGTCGAGCCTCGGGACGCTGATCGCGACGGCGTTTTTAACGGCGGCCAAGGCGACCAAGGGCCGCGAATCGGTGGCGTGGAGTGAAATCTCACCACTGCTTGCCGATGCGCGCGATGCGATGCTGGCGCGAGGCGGGGCGAGTCTTGGCGACAAGACGGTGCTCGACGGGCTTGATGCTGTCGCGGCTGCGACGCAGGATGTCGAAGACCCGGAAGCCCTCGGCAAATCGGCCGCGACCGCCGCACGCTGGGCGCTCGACAGCTTTCGGGACAAGCCCAACAAGATCGGACGTGCAAGAATGTTCGCTGACGGCTCGAAAGGTCTGGACGATCCCGGTATGCTGGCGCTTGTACGTGTGATTGAAATTATTGGGGAACGCTGAACCGTGGACGAGAAGCTCAAAGGAGTGCCTGACGCTGCCGACGCGTCGGGCAAAATGCTGTCTTATTTCAAGATGATGGCTATTCTCGAGTGCTTCTCGCGCAGCGATAAGGCCTTGACGGTGCTGCAGATTTCCAAGCGCACCGATTTGCCGCGCACGACGGTTCATCGGCTGGTGAGCACGCTCAAGGCATTGGGGCTGCTCGAACAGGATCGCGACCGCGACAAGTATCGGCTGGGGCTAAAGCTGTTCGAACTGGGCAACACGGTGCTCGCCAATATGGACGTGCAGCGCGAGGCGGCCGAGAGCATCAATACGCTGTCGAACAAGACGGGGCTTTCGGTGCATCTCGGGGTGTTCGATGGGCATGGGATCATCATGGTGAGCCGGCTCGATTCGCGCGGGCTGAACAATGTCATCACCCTTGAAAGTGCTGCCGCCCATTGCAGCGCGACGGGCAAGTCGGTGCTCGCCTATCAGGATCAGCGGGTGGTCAAACGCATTGTGGAGCAAGGGCTTCCGGCCTTTACCGCCAAGACAATTACCGATCCTGACGAACTCTATCTGGAGCTGGCGCGGACGCTTGAGCGCGGCTATTCGATCGACGATTGCGAGTACGAGGACTGGCGGCGCTGTGTCGGCGCTCCGATCTGGAATGCGAGCGGGCGGGTGTTTGCGGCGATCAGCATCACCGGGGCCAAGGAGCGTTTCAACGAGGAGACGATCGCGCAGTTCGCGGTGCTGGTGAAACAGCAGGCACAACTGATTTCGATGCGGCTTGGGGCCGAGACCGACAAGCCCGTCAGCGCGCGGTAAACCTCCGCGCAACCCCGCACATATGGCGCGAGATCGGCGATTGTGCGGATGATCGACAGCGATATTCTTGAGTTGGCGACAACCCTTGTGCGGAATGACGAAGCCGGCTTGACGGCGAACTTAATGTCCACTATTCAGACAAGATGTTTGAATAGAGAGGAACGCGATGTCGTCCCAGCAGTTTTTCGGGGTCATCCCACCCACCACCACGCCGTTCGATGCGAATGGTGAAATCAAGTATGACGAGATGGCTCCGCAGATCGAATGGATGATCGAAAGCGGCGTACACGGCATCTGCGTCGGTGGGTCGTCCGCCGAAGGGCATACGCTGGAATTTAACGAACTCAAGCGGCTGCTCGAAATCTCGAAAGAGACGCTGGCCAATCGCGTGCCGCTGATCGCCGGCATCATCATCAATTCGACCCGCCAGGCCATCGACCGCTCGATCATGGCGCGCGATGCCGGCGCGGAAGCGCTGCAGGTGACCCCGCCGCATTATGTGTTCAAGCCCTCGGACGATGCGCTGGTCGCCCATTTCCGCGCCATCTCGGAAGCGAGCGGCCTGCCGGTCCTGATCTACAATGTGGTGCCCTGGTGCTATCTCGGCCCGGCGCTGCTCAAGCGCATCATGGAAGAAGTGCCCGGCGTTATCGGCGTCAAGCAGTCCAATTCGGATCTCAAGCTCACTGCCGATCTGATGCTTGACCTACCCAAGGACAAGCTCGTGTTTACCGCCGTCGACGCGCTGCTCTATCCGAGCTTTGCGCTTGGCGTGCATGGCACGATCGCCGCCAACCCGGCTGCCGCGCCAAAGGCGGTGGTCAAGCTCTGGGACCTCGTGCAGGCGGGCAACCACACCGAAGCCAAGGCTCTGCACGCCGGGCTGCTGCGCTTCTGGAATGCGATCATCACCGACAATCTGCCGGCCAATATCAAATACGCACAGTCGCTGCAGGGCGTGCCATTTGCCCTGCCGCGCGCCCCGATGCAGGCGCCCGATGCCGATCGCAAGGCACTGATCGCAAAGGCGCTCGAAGCCATTCCACACTGATCGAAAATCTCGCCGCACCGTGCAAAACCCACGGTGCGGCATCAACACCCCAAGGGAGGATATAGATAATGATGAAATCAATTCTGGCTGCCGGCCTTCTGGCCGCAACGGCACTACCCATGGCCGCACAGGCGCAGGAATGGCCAACACGGCCGGTCCAACTGGTCGTGGTTGCCGGTGCCGGTGGCGGCTCGGACGCAACGTTCCGGCTGATGGCCGCCGAACTCGAAGAAACGCTGGGCCAGCCCTTTACCGTCGTCAATCTGGCGCAGGCTTCGGGTATCGTCGGCTACACCGCCTATACGACGGCAGCGCCCGATGGCTACATGTTCGGCCAGCTTTCGCCGATCGCACAGTTTTCGATGCTCGGGCAGGCTGATTTCATGCCTGACGATTTCACCCCGATCGCCCAGTTCAATGCCGATCCTTCCGCCATCCACGTTTCCGCCGATTCCGAGTATCAGGACCTTGGCGCCTTGATCGACGCCATCAAGGCAGATCCCTCGGGCTTTAACATCTCGTGCGGCGGCACCTGCAATGCGAGCTGGGACATTCCGTTCGTCTCCATGCTGCTGGGCGAAGGCGTCGATGTGAGCCAGATCAATCTGATCCCGGCGCAGGGTTCGGCAGCGGCGCTGCAGGAACTGGCTTCGGGCGGTATCGATGTGGTGCTCTGCTCGGTGCCTGAAACGACTTCGATGGCCGATGCCGGCATCGTCAAGACGCTGGCCGTGATGGGCAATGAGCGCCTGGCGATCGATGACACCATCCCCACCGTCGAAGAAGCCATCGGGACGTCCTATGTCGGCGGCACGTGGCGCGGTATCGCGGGCCCGGCCGGTCTTGATCCCGAGATTGTCGCCAAGCTCGACGCAGCGGTTGCGGCGGCTGTCGAAACGCCGCGCTTTATCGAAGGCATGCAAAGCCGTGGGTTTGGGATTTCCTATCTCGACCACGAGGCGTTCACGGCCTTTCTCGACGAGCATTACGCGGAAACCGAGACTGTTCTCAACGCGCTCTCGGGGCAGTAAGAGATAGGATCGGCGCAAAAGCGCCAAACCAGCGTGCCGGCGGAGATCGCCGGCACTTTCGTTGGATGCGGGAGTTTTTACCATGACCCAACGCTTTCTTGGGGCGGGGCTGGCGCTGTTCGGGCTGGCTATCGTCTATCTGTCGCTGCAATTGCCTGCGCCGATCGCGGCAACCCGCATTCAGTATGGGGCCGGGTTTTTTCCGATCATCCTCGGCAGTGTCATCGCCATTGCAGGGGCGCTGCTGGCTGTAGCCAAGACCGCGCTGGTGCATGAGGAAGAGGGTGACAGGTATGCGCTTAGAGATTTCGGCAAGCCGCTGGTCGTTCTGATCGCGGCGCTGATCTACGTCTTTTTCAGCCAGCAGATCGGCTTTCTGCTTTTGGCGCCGGTGATCCTCACCGGGCTCTTGCTTTTGGGGCGCGTCGGGTGGCTTCAGGCGCTGGCCATCGGGATCATCGGATCGGTGGTCATCTATATCGTCTTTGCCAAATTTCTACTCGTGCCCCTGCCGTTGGGCCTTTTGACCCCCTGGAGTGGGTGGATATGATGGACAATGTGATCGCGGGACTGGGGCTGCTTTTTCAATTCGACGTTTTAGTCGTTATCGTTTTAAGCGGCATTTTCGGGTTGTTCATGGGCGCCTTGCCCGGGCTGACGGCGACCATGGCCGTGGCGCTGCTGGTGCCGGTGACGTTCTATATGGATCCCGTGCCGGCCATTGCCGCTATGGTCACCGCATCGGCCATGGCGATGTTTTCGGGCGATATTCCATCGGTGCTGCTGCGCATGCCTGGCACGCCCGCTTCGGCCGCCTATACCGACGATGCGTTTTCACTGACCAAGCAGGGCAAAGCGCATGTGGCCATGGGCATCTGCCTTTTGACCTCGGCCATCGGCGGGCTGTTCGGGGCGCTGATCCTTGCGACGCTTGCGCCGCCGCTGGCCAGCGTTGCGTTGAAGTTTTCGTCCTACGAGTATTTCTGGCTCTGCCTTTTGGGGCTGACGACGACGGCGTTCATGATTTCGTCGTCGCGGATCAAGGGCATTCTGTCGCTGGCGCTGGGGCTGTTTGTGGCGACCATCGGGATCGATCCGGTGAGCGGGGTGCCGCGCTTTACCTTCGGGAGCCCCAATCTTATCGGCGGGCTGTCGCTGGTGCCGATCATGATCGGGCTGTTCGCGATCGCCGAAATTTTCCGCTATTACGCGCGGCGAGAGCAGCCGATGCGGCTCGAGCAGAACGCCATCAAGGGCGTGTTCGAGGGGCAGGGCAAGATCTTGTGGAAGGAGCGCCGCTCCATTGCGCAGGGCAATGTGCTGGGTACGACGCTGGGCATTTTGCCGGGGGCGGGTGCCGATATCGCCGCGTGGATTTCCTATTCGGTGGCCAAGCGGTTCGCCCGCGAGCCGGAGAAATTCGGCAAGGGCTCGACCGAGGGGTTGGCGGCTGCGGGCGCGGCCAACAACGCTGCGGTGAGCGGCGGGTTCATTCCGTCGCTGGTGTTCGGCATTCCGGGCGATGCGATCGCGGCGATCATCATCGGCGTGCTGTTCATGAAGGGGGTCAATCCCGGCCCGACGATCTTTTTGAACAACCCGCAGATCGTCTATGCGATTTTCGGCGCGTTTTTCCTGGCCAACCTGCTGCTGATCCCGCTCGGTTGGTTGGCGATCAAGCTCAGCCGATTGATGCTGACGGTGCGGCTCAATATCCTGATGCCGATCATCTTCATCTTCTGCCTCGTGGGCGCGTTCGCCATGGAAAACACCATAAGCGCCGTGGGCGTGGCGCTGGCGTTCGGAGTGATCGGGTTCGTGCTCGAAGCCTATAAATTTCCGCTGGCGCCGTTCGTTCTGGGCGTGGTGCTGGGGCCGTTGCTGGAGCAGAATTTCCTGAGCTCGATGATGAAATCGAGCGGAAACTGGATGGCGTTCATCGACCGCCCGATCGCGGCGGGGCTCGCTCTGTTGACGGTGCTGATCTGGCTGTCGCCTGCGATTGCGGCAGGGATCCGGCGGGCGCGGGCGTAGTCAGATCATCGCGCGGGCGCGGGCGATGATGGGGGCGTCGATCATGCGACCGTCGAGAACGAAGGCGCCTGAGGGGGAGGCGTCGGCGGCGGCGATGACGCGGTGGGCCCAGGCCATGTCCTCGGGGGTCGGCGCGAAGGCCAGATTGAGGATTGGGACGGCGGACGGGTGGACGCAGCTGGCGCCGTCAAAGCCGTGGCGGCGGGCTTCTCGCGCGGCGGTTTCGATGGCTTTGAGGTCGGCGTAATCGGCGATCGTGCGAAAGAGGCCAAGCGAGAGCTTGCCGTGCGCTTTTGCGGCGTAGTGGACCATCAGCTTGGGCATTTTGAGCGTATCGGGATCGGGTTGTGCGCCGAGCGCGGTGGCGAGATCTTCGCCGCCGACCGAGAGGCCGGCGACCGCGGGATGGGCGGCGATGGCTGCGGCGTCGAGAAGGGCGGCGGGGTCTTCGATGAGAGCGAAAAGCGCAAGGCCGGGGGCCTCTGTCGCGAGGGTTTCGATACGGGATCGGCTGGCTTTGGAGACATAGAGGGCGTCGGCGCCGGCGGCACGGGCTGCGCTGGTGTCGCGCGCTGAGGTTTCGGGTTCGGGGTTGATGCGGACGAAGATTTTGGCGCCGTTCCGACGGGCCGAGGCGATCGAGGCCGGGAGCGCGTCGCAAGCCATGTCGCGGCGTTCGGGGCGGATGGAATCTTCGAGATCGAGGATGATGGCGTCGGCGCCCCGCGTGTGCGCCTTGGCGACGAAACGTTCGTTGTCGGCGGGGACGTAGAGAAGCGAGCGCAGGGTCATTGTTTGGTTGCCAGTGCTGCGGTGATTTCGGTGGGCTCGAGTCCGGCTTCGGCGAGGATTCTTTGGCCATCGGCGCCGAGATCGGGGGCGGGGCGGAAAAAGCCGCCGGGGGTTTGTGACAGGCGCGGGACGATATTGTGCATGGGGAGCGTACCGAACTGGGCGTCCTCAAGTTCGAGAAACACTTCGCGTTCGCGGAAGTGCGGGTCTTCATATGCGTCGGCGATCGAATAGATGGGGCCGACGGTGGCGCCGGCGTCGCGCATGATCGTCAGGGCCTCATCGCTGGTGCGGGCGGCGAACCAGCCGCCGATCGCAGCATCGACGATCTCGCGATGTTTGATCCTGTCGGCATTGCTGGCAAAGCGCGGGTCGTCGATCATGTCGGGGCGGCCGATGATCGCAAAGATGCGGTGGGCGACGGCCTGGGTCGAACCCGAGAGAGCAAGGTGTTTGCCATCGCCGCAGACATAGACGTTGCGCGGAGACGAGGTGTTGGAGGCCGAACCGATGCGCTCCTTGATCGTGCCGGTTCTGGCAAAGATCGCAGCTTCGGGGCCGAGGACGGAAAAGATCGGCTCAAGGAGCGAGAGGTCGATGATCTGGCCCTGTGCCGTGCCTTTTTCGCGCGCCAGAAGGGCCGTGGTGACGGCGGAGGCGCCATAGATGCCTGCGATCATGTCGGCAAGGGCAAGCGGGGGGAGGATGGGTTCGCGATCGGGGTGGCCGGTGCGATACGCATAGCCGCTCATGGCCTCGACGATGGTGCCAAAGCCGGGCCATTGGGCGTAAGGGCCGGTCTGGCCATAGCCCGAGACGCGAAGGACGATGAGGCCGGGACTACGGGCGTGGAGCGCTTTTGGGGCGAGGCCCATTTTTTCGAGCGTGCCGGGGCGAAAGTTTTCGATGAAGACGTCTGCGGTCTCGATCAAGGCCCAGAGGGCGTCCATGGCGGCCGGGCGGCGCAGATCGAGGGCAATTGAGCGCTTGTTGCGGCCATAGACTTTCCAGAAAAACGGGGTGCCCTCTTCGGTCCAGGCGCGCAAGGGGTCGCCGGTGGGCGGCTCGACCTTGATCACATCGGCGCCGAAATCGCCGAGCTGCAGCGAGGTCATGTTGCCGGCAACGAGGCGCGAGAGGTCGAGGACTTTGATGCCGCTAAGGGGGCCTTTGGCCTCTGGGTCGAAGGCGCGAGTTGTCATCAACGCAGCCTTTGGCCCGTTTTGGCGTCAAAGAGCAGGGCCTTGTCGATATCGGGCGCGATGGTGATGGTGTCGCCGGGCGAGAGGATCGCGTGGTTGTGGATGACGACGGAAAACTCGGTCTCGCCGATGCGGACGACGAGGTCCTGGCTGTCGCCGATGGGTTCGACAAGCACCACTTCGGCGCGAAGGCCGGTGGGGGCGATGGTGAAATGTTGCGGGCGCACGCCATAGATGATCGGGGTGCCGGCGGGCAGGGGGGAGGGTGCCGCGATGGGCATGCGGGCGCCGTCGGCGAGTTCGATTTCGCTTTTGTCCGAGCCGAGCGTTTTGGCGTCGAGAAGGTTGATCTCGGGCGAGCCGATAAAGCCGGCGACGAAGGTACTGGCTGGGTCCTGATAGACTTCGAGCGGGGTGCCGAGCTGGGCGATGTCGCCATCATGGAGTACCACGATCCTGTCGGCGAGCGTCATGGCTTCGGTCTGGTCGTGTGTGACGTAGATCATCGTCTTGCCGAGCCGCTGATGGAGCTTTTTGATCTCGGACCGCATCTTGACGCGGAGCTTGGCGTCGAGGTTCGAGAGCGGTTCATCGAAGAGGAAGGCGGTGGGATTGCGCACGATGGCGCGTCCCATTGCGACGCGCTGGCGCTGACCACCCGAGAGTTCGCGCGGCAGGCGGTCGAGAAGGTTTTCGAGGCCCAAGATATCGGCGGCTTCTTTTACCCGCGCGGCGATTTCGGCTTTGGGTTGGCCGGCGAGCTTTAGCGCAAAGCTCATATTGTCGGCCACTTTCATATGCGGATAAAGCGCATAGGACTGGAAGACCATGGCGAGGTCGCGCTGTTTGGCGGGCATCGTGTTGACCACCTTGCCGCCGATGGTGACCTCGCCGGCAGTGATGTCTTCGAGCCCGGCGATCATGCGCAAAAGCGTCGATTTTCCGCAGCCCGAGGGGCCGACGAGGACTACGAACTCACCTTCCTCAATGGCAATGGAAATGTCGTTGAGCACCGGCACCTGACCGTAGCGCTTGGAGACGTTTTTGAGCGTGATCTCGGACATCGCTTGTCCTCCCGATGTTAGTGCTCGGCGATTTCAAAGGCGCCGATTTCAAAGCGCCCGGGACCGCCGAGCCGCAGGCCGGCCTGGCCATAGGCAAAGCTCGTGTCGGAAGCGTCCAGCAGGCGCTTTCCATCGACCGAGACGGTGAAATCTTGGCCGCGAAGTTCGACTTCGAGGCGGTAGGTCTGGCCCAGCGCGATCGGGAAATCGGTCTCGGCGAGGACGGTCTTGCCGAAATCCTCTTTGACGATCCTGAGCTTGCCGTCTTCAAATCCGGCGGCGTAAAAGCGGCTGGTGCCCTGGGCGCGGAAGCTTACGAGATGGGACGCGCCGGACTGGGGGGTGATCTCGGCGGCGATGGTCGCGTCGCGCGTATAGAGGTGCCCGGTCCAGAGGTCGGCGTCGGTATCGGTTAGCGCCGTGATCCTGTCGCCCGATTTTTTCCAATAGCCACGGTTCCAGGTGAAGCGGGTGATCGCCTCCCATTCCTCGATTTCCCTGGCCGGATCGATGCGGGTTACGCCTTTGCCGGTGACGCGGAAATTGGCGAGGTAGAGCTTGCCCAGAAATTTCAGGCGCCCGAAATATTCGATATCGATGCCGATTTCATCGATGGCTTCTCCATCGGCGTCAGGGACCGTGAATTCTATATGGGTCCAGCCGCCGGCCTCTGGTGTCTGATAGGCGCCGGTTTCGATGATCGACTTGCTCATCGTGGCGCGGACATAGGGCGCGATGCGGAGGTGGCCGTCGCCTTCCCATGGCTCCATGAAGATATCGAACGCGACGGTCTGCCCGCTGGCAACGAGCGGGGAGAACATCGGGCGGTATCGTTCGTCGTCGAAATCGGAGCGGCGGTAAAAGGGCTTCCAGAACACTTTGCCCGAATGCCCGCGCTCGAAACGGTCCACAAGGATTTCGAGGCCGCCGTTTCCCTCACCATTGTCCTTGTCGGCCCAGCTGAGTTCGAGCTGGTTGGTGCCCGAGGTCTTGAACCCATGGGTTGCGCCGGGGAGGGCGAAGTCGAAATGGACGCCGCGATCGGTGAGGGCTTCGGCCCAGCCCTGGGGGATGTCTTCGCCATCAAGCTGTAGCGCGAGGGTGGCGAGTTCGCGGGCAAAGGTTGGGACATCGACGATATTGAGGGCGCCGGTGACGCCCGACGTCACGACCATGTCGTTGATGGGTTTGCGGTATTTGTCCCACGAGGCCTGTGCGCCTTGAAACGTGCCGATGATGGCACCGGCATTGCCTGCGTTACAATCGGTGTCCCACCCGCACATCGTGGCGATTTCGACGGTGCGGCAGAGATCGCCCTTGCCGTAAATCATGGAGAGAGCCAGGACACCGGCATTGGGGATGATGTGGCAGACGCCGGGGTAGCGATCATAGCCCCAATCGCGGGTCAAAAGATCGCGGCAGGTGCGCCAATCGTCGGGGTCGGTCTTGAACTGGCCAAGGACTGCGTTGACAACGGCGGCGTAAGTTGAATCAGCGGGGATGACCGAGAGTCCGATCTTGAACAATTCATCGACCGATTTTGCCGTAAAGGCGGCGGCGATCATCGCGGCGCAAAAGCGTGCGCCGTTGAGGCCCTCGCCGTCATGGGCGACCGAGGCGGCAATGGCCGACATTTCGGCGGCGCGTTCGGGGTTGCCGGGGTTCACCCAGCCCCAGCTGTCGATGAAAATCTGGCCGCCGATCTGTTCGGCAATGGCTGCACCGTTTTGGGCGATCGAACCCGATCGCGGGGCCTCTATACCGGCGCGCAGATTGAGATAGGCCGTGTGTTCGGTCGAACGGCCATAACCACCCCACCAATACATGCCATGGCCCTCGGCGGCGTAGTTGAGCCAGGTTTTTGCGACCTCGTGCGGAGTGGGGCGCAATTGGTAGTCGCGCATGGCGCGGATGAAATAGACGGGGCCGTTGGTGTCGTCGTCGGCGGCGAAGGTCTTGAAGTCTCGCAAATAGCCAGTGATCTCGCCATAGGTGTCGCGGATGCGCTCATAGCTCCAGATCGTGGGCTCGACCGGCGCGCCGAGACGTACGCCGATGGCCTTGCCGAGAAAGCCCGAATAGATGCGAAAGACGAGATCGGAAGAGGAAAGCATAGAATATCCTGAAGTCTGAATGGGTTAGAGCGCCATGGCGCGTTCGGGCGTCCGGTCCCCGAAAATGGCGGCGCGACGCGTGGCCAGTTCGGTGCGGCGTGCGTCGTCGGCGGCCATGATGGCGAGGGCCGTGTCGGCAAATCGGCCGGCTTCGGATGCGAGGTCTAGGCGGTTGATCTTGTCGATCTGGGCAGCCTCGGCAGCATCAATCACGGCCTCGCCGTGCATGGCGCCAAGTATCGCGCCGGCCATGACGCCGATGGAATCCGTGTCGCGGCCCGAATTGATGCCGTTCTCGATAGCGGTGCGGAAATCGCCACCGGCCGCGATGGCAAAGCCGAGCGCCAAGGGCAGTTCCTCGATGGCCTGGAAGCGCGAGGGCTGGTAGCCCGCATTGGGCTGACCGGCGCGGGCCGAGGTGTGGTCGAGATCGTCGCCGAGCGCTGAAAAGCGTGCGATGCGGGCGTGAAAGGTCGTAACGATTTCGTCGGGTTCGGCGCCTTTGTCCCTCAAGATTTCAGCGGCTTCGGCGATGTCGGCGATGGCGGTACGGGTGCCGTCCTTGGCCAAGGCGTGGGCGCTGCCGACGATTTCACCGATGCTCGTTTGCGGCACGAAGGCGGCGGCGACGGCTGCGGCGAGGACGCCCGCGGCCTCTAAGCCGTAACTCTGCTGATGGCCGGAGGCAAACGCTATGGCTTCGTCATAGGCGGCGATTGGGTCGCAGGCGTTCACGACGCCAATGGGGGCGATGTACATGGCGGCGCCGCAATTGACCATGTTGCCGATGCCGCCCTGGCGCGGGTCGCATGAGGACAATTGGTGGCGCTGGAATATCCATTTTTCAGGATAGAAGAGGCGTTCGAGGAGGGCGCATTCGCGCTGGAGCTCGGGCACGTAGCGGTGCACCCATGCGATCTGGCGCACGAAGCCCTCGGCCATGTCCCAGGCGTCGATATGGCGGCGCACCTCGTTATAGACGGCGATCAGCGACAGCGTCATGAGCGTATCGTCGGTGACGATGCCATTGCCGCGCACGCGGCCATTGCCGGCGGCGGG
The DNA here is from genome assembly GCF_900100665.1 of Pelagibacterium luteolum. Lineage (GTDB taxonomy): Bacteria > Pseudomonadota > Alphaproteobacteria > Rhizobiales > Devosiaceae > Pelagibacterium > Pelagibacterium luteolum. Next base: position 173,564 of record NZ_FNCS01000001.1, on the reverse strand, counting down.
GTCGCGGCTCGTTCGGTGCCATTGGGTGTCGAGCGTTTCGACGCGCCCGTACAGCTGTTTGATCTCGGCTGGCGTCAGTTTTTCGACGGGCGCCCCGATGGCGTCGCCAAAGGCAACGCCATGGAGCAGCCCGCGGACCCGGCTGTTGAAAGTCGGGCCCGCGTTCTGCTGTTGTGTCATGGAAGCACTGTCCTTGCGTATTCGGTCATGGCGTTGCCGCCGGCTGCGTTCCAGCCTTCGACATATTGGTCCCACTGGTCCATCGACCATTCGCCAGAGACGAAGCGGAAGACCGACGAGCGGTAGTATTGTTCGGCGGCGTCCACATCGCTGGCCAGTTCGGCGGGCCAGACAAAGGCGTTGTCGGGCACGAAATATTCAGCACCCTGGGCGAGAGAGCCCTGGCCGACGTCGGAGAGCAGGTCGACCGGCGGGCTCCAATAGTCGGGATTGACCGTCCAGAAGCGCGGATACCAGGTGCCCATGGCGGGCAGGACTTCGACGGTGTCGCCGTTCATCGTGTAGTGCTCGCCCTCGACGCCGAGGCGATCGATGAACTGGCCCTCGGGGCTGGCGAGGAAGTCGAGGACGGCAAAAGCCGCTTCCTTGTTGTCGCTCATGGCGTGGATGGCGAATCCGCGATCTTCCTTGGCGACGTTAACGGCTTCCAGTCCGTCGGGGGGCGCAAGCAGGGTGAGGTCGGAGCCTTCGTTTATTTCCTGCATCTTGGTGCGGTAGATATCGATCACCGGACCGGCGGTGCCCATGACGACGGCGACGCGGCCAGTGTAGAATTTGTCTTCCTTCACTTCCCAGTTCGAGGTGACGTATTCGGGGTCGAGGATGCCTTCGGCGTAGAGCATCTGGTAATATTCAAGCTTGGCGCGCTCGGCGTCCGATACGCGGGCGTGGATCCATTCGCCGTCCTGTTCAAGCCAGGTCGCGGTGACGCCGAATGAGGGGTTGAAGATGGCGTCGAGTTCGGCGGTGTTGTCTGGCGCAAGGATGCCGTAGGTGTCCTGGGCGCCGTTGCCGTCGAAATCTGACTCCGACATCGCGCGCAGGAATTCGGTCCACTCGTCGAGATTGGTCGGCGCGGCGAGGCCGCTCTCTTCGAGCCAGTCGCTGCGGACGACGGCGGATTTGGTGCGGGCGGGGAAGACATAGAGCAGATAGGGGTAGTTTTCGAGGCGCGCGACGTTGTGCGCCCAGAGCGCGTCCTTGAGATAGGTCGACTGTTCGATCCAGGGGCGGAGATCTTCGAGAATGCCCTGATTGGCGAACTCGGCATCGGCGCCCTGGAAATACATGATGTCGGGGATTTCGCCCGAGAGAAGGCGCAGGCTCAAGGCGTCGGGATAGCCCGAGCTGGGGATGCCGATGAGTTCGATATCGACAGGCGTGCCCGCTTCGGCCATGCTGGCCTCGATGCGTTCGGCCAATTCGGCGTCGCCGGGATTTTCATGGGCGATGATGGTGACAGTTGGGACGTCCTGAGCCAGTGCGGCCCCTCCCAGTCCCGCGGCCACTGCGATCGCAGCGACCGAACTCAGCAGATTTCGTGCAAGCATTTTACTCTCCTCCTTGGTAGAATGTGCTTGTGGTTATCCCTTGAGGGCACCGCTCATGGTGCCCTTGGTGAAGAACTTTAAAATCAGCGGATAGACCGCCAGAATGGGCAGGATGGTCAGCATGATCATCCCGGCGTTCAGCGCGCGGGAGCTGATTTGGCCGGCGCCCTGGTAATTGGTCATCGCGGCGACGCCGACCATCGAGGATTTGTCGCCTTCAAGAACGAATTTGCGCAGCACGACCTGAAGGGGATGCATTGCGGAGTCGGTGAGGTAGATCATGGGGCGCAGGAACTCGTTCCAGTGATAGACGAGGTAGAACAAGGTGATGGTGGCGAGCGCCGGCATGGTGAGCGGCAGGACCACTTTCCAGAGCGTCTGGAAGGCGTTGGCGCCATCGAGTTCGGCGGCCTCGAGCAGTTCGCCGGGGACTTCCTCGAAAAAGCGGATGAGGATGATCAGATACCAGGCGTTGACGAGCTTATAGAGGATGACGGCCCAATAGGTGTTGAGCAGGCCCAGTTCGCGCACGACGAAATAGTCAGGGATGAGGCCGGGCTCGAAAACGATGGTGGCGAGGACGAAGACGAAAAGAATGCGTCGGCCGGGGAGACGAGGGCGGGAGAGCGCCCAGGCCATGAGGGCGGTGAAGGTGACGTTGAGGATGGTGCCGGTGACGGTGATGAACACCGAGTTGAGCATACCGCGCTGAACGCCGGGATGGCTGAGCAACAGCATCCAAACGTCGGTGGAAAAGCCGCTGGGCGTTACGGCGAGCCCGCTCATGGAGGGCACCTGCGCCGGGTCTGAAAACGATACGGCCAGAAGGTTGAGGATCGGCTGGACGGTGATCACCACCATCAGCAAGAGGCTCGAGACGATGATTGTCTGTTCGAGGCGTTCGAAACGGGTTGAATTGGCGCGGGCCATGTTACCACACCCCCTTGCCGGTCAGTCGCTTGGAAATCGTATGGGCGGCAACGATCAGCACCATGCCGATGACGCCCTTGAAGAGCCCCGCAGCGGTGGCCAGCGAGAACTGTCCCGATTGCAGGCCGATGCGATAGACATATGTGTCGATGATATCGATCTGGTCGCGCACGGCGTCGTTGGCGAGGTTGAAGACCTGATCGAACCCCGCGTTCATGAACAGGCCGACATTGAGGATGAACAGCGTCGCGATGGTCGGGGTGATGCCGGGCAGGGTGACGTTGATGATTTTCTGCCAGCGGTTGGCGCCGTCCATTTCGGCGGCGTCGTAAAGCTGGGGGTCGATGGCCATGATGGCGGCGAAATAGAGCAGCGAATCCCAGCCCGCTGAACGCCACATCTCGGAAAACACAACGACCCAGCGGATGGAGCCGCTTTCGGTCATGAAGCCGCGTGGCGAGAGGCCCGCCCAGCCGCGGATTTCGTTGACGACACCGGACGAGGGGGAGAGCGCGGCGATGAAGATGCCGGCGATCACCACCCAAGACAAAAAGTGCGGCAGGTAGATCGCTGACTGGATGAAGCGGCGCAGGCCGGAGGCGCGCACTTCGTTGATCAAGAGCGCCAGAAGGATGGGGACGGGGAAGACGAAGGCCATCTTCATGGCCGAGATGATCAGGGTGTTGGCGAGGACCTGAAAGAAGGCGCGCGAGTCGAAAAGCGTCTCGAAATGCTTGGTGCCGACCCAGAGGTTGTCACCGAAAATGCGGAAATCCTCAAAGGCGAGCTTGGCCTGATAGATCGGGTAGTAGTGAAAGACGATGAAATAGACGAGGCCCGGCAATAGCATGAGGTAATAGGGCCACCAGGCCCTGATTTTCATGCCGAGTGCGGTCCGCAGATTAGCCGTTTTGGGAACGTTCCCAATCACGGATAAATGCGCTGCCAGTTGCTTTTCGTCCAAACTCATCCCTAGTTCCTCCCTCCCGCGACGAGCCGTGCGGAGCGGTTATCTTTTTCCGTCCGGGCGAGCGATCCGCGCATCGTGAGCGTACATTCGAGCAGCACGCGGCGGTGATCGAGATTGCCGTCGATGGCCTCGGCTAGAAGCTTGATGCCCTCAAGGCCAATGGACCGGGCGGGCTTTTCGATGGTGGTCAATCCGGGGTCGGAGAAGGCTCCGGCTGGAATACCGTCAAAGCCCAAAATGGACACTTCGCCGGGGCAGGTGAGACCGGCCTCGCGCACGGCCAGCAGGGCGCCGAGTGCCATCAGATCATTGGCGGCAAAGATGCACCGGACGGCTGCGCCTTCACGTTCAAGGAGGCGCAGTGTGGCGGCCTTGCCGGATTCGACAGTGTATTCGCCCTCTTCGATCATCAGCGTTGCGGGGTCGATATCATGGGCGAGGCAATGGTCGTGCACGACGCGCAAAAAGCGCACGCGTGCCAATCGATTGGGCGAGCCCAAAAGGAGGGCGGGGCGAAAATGTCCAAGGCTGGCAAGGTGATCGAGCCCAAGGGCGACGCCCTGGGCGATGTCGCTGCCGACGCTCGAGAGCTCGGGAAAGCGCTCGGCGCTCGATCCGATGAGGACGACGGGGAGGCCGAAGCGGCCCAGGCCATCGACATTGTCGGCGACCGGATTGACTATGGCGCCATCGACGCGCGCCTGGCGCAGGGCGCGCAGATGGCTGGCTTCGCGCGCGGCGTCCCAGTCGGAGCTGAAGATCAAAAGAGAGGAGCCATTGGCGGCGGCGGCATCCTGCGCGCCGCGGGCGACTTCCGCCCAGAAGGGATTGGCGATGTCGGGAATGACGAGCCCGATCATGCCGGTGCGACCCGCCCGCAGGGAGTGGGCGAGATGGTTGCGCTCATAGCCCAGTGCGCGCACTGCGGTGAGGACGCGTTCGCGGCTCGCCTCGCCGATATGGGGGGAACCGGACAGGGCGCGCGCGACAGTGCTTTTCGAGACACCGGCCGCTTTGGCGATGTCGATAATCGTCGGTTGCCTGTTGCCCGAATTGCTCATGGTGCGCACGGCGGCGCGATTTCGCGCCTTTCCTCCCAGTGCCGTTTTGGGAACGTTACCAATTTTTGCGAACGCGAGTCAATAATCTGTATGCAGTTGGCGAACGACGGATAGTCAGGGTGCGAAGCGGCCGCGTTCGTCGGCTTCGAGGAGTTCGTTGATGACGTTCTTGATGTGGCGCGACATGGCCTTATAGGCCGCGTCCGGGTGGCGCATCTTGAGGGCGGAGACGATGGAATGGTGGTCGCCGATCCAGAGCGGGCGGACGCTTTCGGCGTGGATGTGTTCGTGGAGTTTTTTCCACATCACGGATTCGTCGCGCTGGCTCCACAGCGCCTCGATCATCGAGATGATGATGGCGTTGTTGGTCATCTTCGCGATGGTCATGTGGAAGTCCCTGTCGCCTTTTTCCTGTAGCAGAACGACTTCGGTTTCGCGCTCCATCTGGGCGATGCATTCTTCGAGCATCATGATGTCGTAGGAGGTGGCGCGTTCGGCGGCCAGCGCCGCGGCGCTGGACTCAATAGCAAGGCGCGCTTCGAGGAGTTCGAAGGGGCCGGGGCCGGTATCGACGCCGGCCAGATCGAAATTGATCTGACCGGGGCGGGCCGGCAGCACCATGATGCCGGCGCGACCGCGCACCTCGACGATGCCGCGCATTTCGAGCGCGATCACCGCCTCGCGCACCACGGGGCGGCTGACTTCGAGCTCTTCGGCCAGTTCGCGCTCGGACGGCATGTGCCAACCCGGATCCCCGGCATTGGCTTCAATCATGCGCGCGATGCGGCGCGCCACGATCTGATAGAGCCGTTGCCCGGCAAACAGGCGCGGGGCGAAATCATCTGTGATGGTCGCGTCTCCTTGCTGGGCGGTTTTCCTGTTCATGGCAGCCATGACGTATAGAGCGGGTGATTGGCCGTGATGGGAAGTTGTGTCGGTTGGCCGGTGCGCTGGGAATAGTACGCTGCGGTGACCAGTTCCAGTGAATTGCGCGCGTCTTCGAGGGTGACGGGCGGTTCGCCGTCATTGACGATGGCGTCGTGGAAGAGTTCGAACTGGCGGGTATATCCATCCTCTGCAACCTCGTATTGCGCGAGGGCAGAGTCAATCTTGGCCTGATGTTCGGGCTCTCCGGCGGTAAAGACCCAGGGGTCGCGGCCCATGGTGTAGGGTTCGAGGATGCTTTCGGCGACCATATCGGCAAAGCAGAAGCGCAGGCGGGAAATTTCTTTGCGCGAGCCCAGCGTCATCGACAGGGCGGCGAGCGAGCCGTTGGCCATCTTGATCGAGAGCGCCATGGTGTCTTCGACTTCGATCTTGTTCACCAGCGTTTCGCCATAGGCAAAGACTTCAGCGCAGGCGCCGTGGACGTAGTTGAGCATGTCGTGGGCGTGGATGGCGTGGCCCAAAAGACCGCCGCCCAATTCGCTGGCCCATTTGCCGCGCCAGGGTACGTCGTAATAGGCGGGGCCGCGCCACCAATGAGTTTCTATTGTGGTGAGGAAGGGCTTCCCAGTCAGCCCCAGTTCGATCAGGCGCTTGAGCTTTTGCAGGCCCGAGCCATAGCGATACTGGAAAATGGGCATGAATTTGCGATCGGTTTTCGCAACGATCTCGACCATTTTGTCGACATCGGCGATCGAGCCGAACAGGGGCTTTTCGCAGATCACGTGCTTGCCCGCCTCGATGGCGCGCTTTGAGAATTCGAAATGGGAATCGGGCGGGGTGCTGACGTCGATGATGTCGATATCGTCGCGGGCAAAGAGCGTTTCGACGTTATTGGTGAACTCGCCGACGCCGAATTCGGCCACGGCCTGGCGGCCGCGGTCCTCGTCGAGCGAGCAGAGCACCGGCACCTCGAACAGATCCTTGTTCCAGTTGTAGCCGGCCAGATGGCGCTGGGCGATGCCGGCTCCGATTACGCCGACGCGCAGTTTCCGGGTCATGGCTATATCCTTAGAGCTTGGGAGAAATGTCGGTGGCGCGGGTCTGCGCCTCCAGCGAAAGGCGGCAGACCTCATAGACATGGTCCTGGGTCATGGCCGTCTCGGTGCGGTCGCGCACATCGGCGCTGAACTGGCGGAAATAGTCGAGCTCTTCGTTCGCGCAATCGATGTATTCGACGCCCTTGTCGTTGACGAGGAACAGGTGGTCCTTACCCTCGCGACCCGCGATATCGATGTATTTGCGCAGTTCGATATAGCCCTTGGTGCCCATGATGGTGAGGCGTCCGTCGCCCCATGTGGGCAGGCCATCGGGGGTGAACCAATCGACGCGCACATAGCCGGTGGCCTTGTCGCTGCGCAAAAGGCAATCGCCGAAATCTTCGAACTCAGGCGCTTGGGGGTTGGCGAAATTGCCAATTTGGGATGTCACGACTTCGCCCGTGGTGGAGCCTGTGTAAAAGAGGAACTGGTCGATCTGGTGAGAGGCGATATCGACGATGATGCCGCCAAAGGCGTCGTGCTTCCAGAACCAGTCGGGGCGCGATTGGCCGAGCCGGTGCGGGCCGGTGCCGATGGTCTGGATGACCTGACCGATGGCGCCCTCGGCAATGAGCTTGCCGGCCTTGACCGCCGAGCGTACGCAATGGCGCTCCGAAAAGCAGATCGAAAAGATCTTGCCGGTGTCGGCGACGGTTTTCTTGATGTCATCGAGCTGGTCGAAGGTTGTGACGCCGGGCTTGTCGCTCATCACGTCCTTGCCGGCGCGCATGGCGGCAATGGCGATGCCGGCGCGGTCGCGGGGGATGGCGGCGGTGCAGATGATGTCGATGCTTTGATCAGCCAAAAGCGTTTCGCGATCGATCTGCGGCGCGTCGGGATAGGTGCTGGCAAAATTTTCGACAAGGCCGGGGATCGAGGTTTTCGGGCAATAGCCGACGAACTCGGCACCGGCGCGGGTGAGGCCTTTGACGTGGTCGAAGATATGGCCGTGGTCGATGCCGATGGCGGCAAATCTGAGCATTGGAAACTGTCCTCCGGGGTATCTTGCGGCTGCCGATCGCGGAGCCGAAATCGTCTCTGTGGTCAAACCAGAGCGAAATTCACCTATGCTGTCAAGGGGGGCGACGGGCAGGAATGCGCATCCTCGCGTGGCCGGTGTTGTCTGGAGCGAGTGCGAAATGTGAGGAAATGCGCTGATTTTTCGAATACTTAGACGGAAAGCATATCGCGCGCCAAAATCTGGTCAAACCAGAGACTTGACATTTTGGTTTTACCAGAACAGGTTTTCACATCTGTCGCAGCTCAAGCGATGGCGTCCTGAGGAGGAGGAAGCAATGTTACGAATGACGTTGACGACGACGACCGCCCTCGCGCTGCTTATGACCAGCGCGTCCGTAACGACGGCCTTTGGCCAGACGATCACGCTCTGGGCCGGCGATACCGGTACGGGTGGCGAGATTTTTGCCGAACTCGCCGAGCAGTTCGAAGCCGAAAACCCCGGCGTTGACGTCGTGGTCGAAGAGGTCAGCTACCAGACGCTAGTCGAGAGCCTGCCGGTGCAGCTCGAAGCGGGCGAGGGGCCCGATATCGCGATCATCACCGATCTGGGCGGGCTGAGCCGGTTTTATGCCGATATCACTGACAGCGTGGATGCCGACTATTTCGAGCAGGAATGGGGCCAGACGCTTGGCTGGCTGCGCGGAGGCGACACGGAAACGACGGCGATCTTTGGCATGCCGACGACGCTGACGGTCAATGGCGGCTACGTCAATCTCACGCTGTTCGAGCAGGCCGGCGTGCCCGTGCCCGAAGAGGGTGCGACATGGGAAGAATGGGCCGAGGCCACACGGCAGGTCGCCGAAGCGACCGGCACGGAATTCCCCATGGAGATGGATCGCTCAGGCCACCGCTTTGCCAGCCTTGCGATTTCCTATGGCGCCGAACTCGTCGACGAAGCGGGCAATCCGGTGGTCGATGACGGCCTCAAGGCGGCGATCGAGCAATTCGTTACATGGCACCAGGACGGCACGATGCCGATGGATCTCTGGGGTGCCGTTGGCGGCGCGACGCACCGCGAGCTGTTCTCGGACTTCCTTAACGCAGATACCGTGATGTATTTCGGCGGGTCGTGGACGCTGGCGCAAATGGATACCGAAGTGGGCGACCTCTTCGATTGGGCCGTCATTCCTGCGCCCTGCGGGCCGTCCTCATGCACCGTGATGCCGGGCGGTGGCGCGATGACAGTCTTCAGCCATTCGCAAAATCCCGATATCGCCGGCCAGTTGATCGACTTCTATGCCCGGCCCGAGAACCTCGACTACTACATCTCCAACGAGGTCGAGATCCCATCGGCTGTGTCGCAGATCGAAAACGGCGTCGAATATCCCTCGGCCTCCGAGCGGACATCGGAAGCCTTGGCGACGTTTATCGCGCAGATCCCCAAAATGGATGATGCGGCCTATCGTTTCCAGGGATGGCGCTATCAGCGCGCCATGATGAACGCGATGACCACGCGCATCAGCCAGGTGCTCAACAATGAGCTGACCGTCGATGAAGCACTGGTGCGCATCGAGGAAGACGTCAACCTCGCGATCCAAGCGGGCGGCTGATCAGCGTCTCGCTAAGCCAACAGCCGTCCCGCTTGCGCGGGGCGGCTTTTATCCCGGTCATTTAAGGATGAATGGATGAGCGCACGGAGCCAATTTGCGGCAGCGACGGGCACCATAGCGGCGTTACCGGCGCGGCTGATCGAGCCCTTGATGTATGGCCTGCAGCGCCTTGTCGGCATCAAGCGCATGCCCTGGGTCTTCCTCATTCCCAATCTGACGGCGGTGGTGCTGTTTGCGCTTTTGCCGGTGTTCATCAATATTTTTTACTCGGTAAGTGGCAGCGACCGGCTGTTTCCCTGGGATCGCCCGCTGATCGGCGGGGCCAATTACGCAACGCTGTTCGATTGCGGAAATTATCTCGATCCTTCGACCTGCTCGCGCGATCTGTTCTGGCGGGCTTTGGGCAATACGACCGTGTTCGTACCCATCCAGGTGACCGTCATGATCGGGGTGGCGCTGATTACGGCGCTCTGCCTCAACCGCGAAATTCGCGGGCGCGGCTTTTTCCGCGGCATCTTCTTTTTCCCCGTGATGCTTTCGCCGGTCGTCGTTGCCCTGATGTGGCAGTGGATCTTGCAGCGCAATGGCGCGCTCAACGGGTTGATGGGGGCGGTGGGACTGACGCCGGTCAACTGGCTGGTGTTTCCCAATACCGCGTTTTTCTGGTCGGTGTTCATCACCGTCTGGGCGCATATGGGGTTTTACACCATCATCCTTTTGGCTGGCCTGCAGGCGATACCGCGCGACGTCTATGAGGCAGCGCGGATGGATAGCGCCAGTCCGTGGCGATCGTTCACCAAGATCACCCTGCCGTTGCTGAAACCCGTGCTGCTGGTGGTGTTTATCCTTGCCGTCATCCGCTCGGTGCAGACGTTTGACGAACTCTACGTTCTGACGGGTGGCGGCCCGGGTTCGGCGACCATGCTGATGGTCCAGTATATCTATGAGGTGGGCTTTGCCAGCCAGCCGCGCAATTTCGGCCTTGCCGCTGCGGCCTCGCTGCTCCTGGGGCTGGCGCTGTTGATCTTTACCGCCATCCAGATGCGTATTTCGAGAGGGGGCGCAAATGACTGATCTCGGCGTGGTCAAGACGGGCTCGTCAATCGGAGCCTTCATCACACGGCGGCGCGGGCGCAAGAAGCTCGATTGGACCGATTGGCTGACTTACGTCTATCTGCTCTTGGGCCTTGTGATTATGTTCACGCCAGTGTTGTGGGTGGTGGTTTCGTCCTTCAAGACGCCGGCCAACCTCACCGAATTTCCGCCGACGCTTTTGCCCTATGCGGCGGAGACGGTGATCGTCGAGGGCCATGATGCTCCCTTGCCGCTGTTCGACGTCACGACCGAAGAGGGCGAGACGGTGCGGCTGGCGCAATTGCGCCGCGTCGGCATCAACGCGCAGATGATCGATCCGGCCAATCCCGAGGAGCGGTTGACCATTCCGGTCGAAAACGCCCAGCCGGTGCGGCAGATCTATCTGGCGGGCGAGAACTACACCAATCTGCTCTCGAGCACGGGCGGGATGATCTGGCGCTATGTGTTCAACAGCCTGTTCATCACGATCGTTGCGACGATCATCACGCTGATCATGAACTCGATGGCGGCGTTCGCGCTATCGAAATACCGGTTTCGCGGGTCGAACATGGCGCTGGTCGCCATCCTTGCGACATTGATGATACCGGCCACCGTCGTTCTGGTGCCGACCTATATGATCGTCGCGCAATTGGGGCTGGTGGGGAATTTATGGGGCGTGATCCTGCCCACTGTGGCGACGCCCACGGGCGTCTTCCTGCTCAGGCAATACATGCTGACCATTCCCGACGAGTTGATCGAGGCGGCGCGTATGGATCATGCCAGCGAATGGCGCATCTTCTGGCGCATCATCCTGCCGCTCTCGGCGCCGGCGCTGGCCGTTGTCGCGATCTTTTCCATCCTGTCGCGCTGGAACGACTTCCTCTTGCCGCTGGTGGTTCTGACGCGGCGGGAATCCTACACGCTGCAATTGGCGCTGGCCTCGTTCTCGACCGAATATGGCATCCGCTACGATCTGCTTTTAGCCATGACCACGCTCACGGCCCTGCCGCTCGCCTTCGCCTTCATCTTCCTGCAACGCTACATCACGAGCGGCATCGCTTCGACCGGCATCAAATAAGGGGTCCGATTTATGGCCAATCTCACGCTGGAAAACATCAAGAAGTCGTTCGGTGTCGTCGAGGTGATCCCGGGCGTCGACCTTGAGATCAACGATGGGGAGTTCGTGGTTTTCGTCGGCCCGTCGGGCTGCGGGAAATCGACATTGCTGCGCATGATCGCCGGGCTCGAAGACGTCAGCGATGGCGATATCCGGATCGACAGCGCCAGCGTGGTCAATACGCCCGCAGCCGATCGCGGGGTGGCGATGGTGTTCCAGTCCTACGCGCTGTATCCGCATATGACGGTGCGCGAGAATCTGAGCTTCGGGCTTGAAAACATTCGCATGGCCAAGCCCGAGATCGCGCGCCGGGTGTCCGATGCGGCGCAATTGCTGCAGATCGAGCAATTGCTCGAACGGCGGCCCAAGCAATTGTCGGGCGGCCAGCGCCAGCGCGTCGCCATCGGGCGGGCCATCACGCGCGATCCCAAGATATTTCTGTTCGACGAACCGCTCTCCAATCTCGATGCCGAATTGCGCGTTCTGATGCGGATCGAGATCACCAAGCTCCATGAGCGGCTGGGCAATACGATGATCTATGTGACGCACGACCAGATCGAGGCCATGACCATGGCCGACAAGATCGTCGTGTTGCGCAAGGGGGTGATCGAGCAGGTCGGCGCGCCGCTCGATCTTTACAACAATCCGCGCAATATCTTCGTTGCGGGCTTTATCGGATCGCCGCGCATGAATTTCATCGAAGGCAGCCTGGTCCGCACCGATGCCGGTCACGTCGCGTTCGAGGCCGAGGGTCTTCAGCCCTTGCCTCTGCCGGACGCCGATCCCTCCCTCGGCGCGCGTGAGCGCGTTACCCTCGGCGTCCGGCCCGAAGATTTCGTCATCTCGCGGGAAGCGGGGGCCGGGTGGCCGGTCGCCGTGGGAGTCGCCGAGCAATATGGCGCAAGCAGCTATCTCCACTGCACGCTCAAGGGGGAGATCCCGGTGCTCATCCATGAGGCGGGGCAGAGCCTTGCCAAGCGGGGGGACGTGCTCCACATCGCGCCCCGCGGCAAACAATATCATCTGTTCGATGCCGATGGGTTGGCCATCGGGCGATGAGCGGGCGGCTTTTGGGGTTCGAGCATGCGGGGATCGCCGTCAGCGATCTCGATGCCAGTATCGGGTTCTATTGCGAGCTTTTAGGGCTCGACCTGGTGCTGCGGAAACAGATGCCGCGCGGCTCGGGCGAGTTGGCGTTTCTCGAGACCGGCAATGGGCAGCTAGAATTGATCTGTCCGTCTCCACGGGTTGAGACACCTGCGCCGCGCCTGCCCGATAGTTCTGCGGGCATTCGGCATCTGACGTTTCGGTTCGACGATATCGATGCGGTGTTTGCGCGGCTGGTTGGGGCGGGTGTTGCGGTAATCGAAGCGCCGCGAGAGGCGTACAATAAGGAGATCGTGGCGCGGGTGGCGTTTGTTGCCGATCCGGATGGGATCGTGATCGAGTTGGCGCAGCGGTGAGCGATTAGATGGCCGCCGCCTCTCGGGTGATTGCGGCACGCATGCCGTCCTCCAGCATGACGCGCAGTCTCAAGAGGACGGTTTTCCGGAAAACGTCGTGGCTCTTGAGCGCGTCCGGGACGAAGCCGGGGAGGGCGAAGAGGGCGTTCAGCAGTGCCTCGGGCGACGCGGCTGATCTTGCCACAGAGAGCAGTTCGGCTTCGCGCGGGTCGCGGATGGCGTAGGCGCCGTCGATCGCGCCTTTGACATAAGCCATCCAGGCCGCTGTGGCGAAGGCGAAGCTCTGGGTGTCGGTGCCTTTATCGATCGCGGCGAGTGTCGCATCGAAAATGCGTGTCGGCATCTTCTGCGTGCCGTCCATGGCGATCTGGTAGGTCGGGTGGTCGATGGTGGGGTTTGCGAACCGCGCCAGAAGGGCTTCGCGGTGCTGGTCGAGATCGATGCCCGGCACTGCGTCGAGGGTAGTGGCCGCTGTGCGCATATGGCGGTCGATCAAGCGCTTGAGGTCGGGGTCGGCCATGGTCTCGCGGACGAATTTATGCCCGGCGACGTGGCCGGCATAGGCGAGCATGGAATGGGTGCCGTTGAGCATGACGAGCTTCATGCGCTCGTAAGCGCGCACGTCGGTGACCATCACCGCGCCACCTTTTTCCCAAGCCGGGCGACCGGCGCAGAAATCGTCTTCGATGACCCATTGGCTGAAGGGTTCGGTTTCGATCGCCGCACGATCATCGGCGCCGACGAGGGCACGCGCGTCGGCGAGGGTCTTTTCGGTCTGCGGCGGGGTGATCCTGTCGACCATTGTCGCGGGGAAACTGGCATTGGCCTCAATCCAGTCGGCTAGATCGCCATCGCGGCGGCGGGCGAAATCGAGGACGAGGCGTTTGAGGATGTGGCCGTTTTCGGGGAGGTTGTCGCAGCTGAGCGCCGTAAACGGGCCCGTGCCTTCTGCGCGGCGTTGGGCGAGACCGGCAACGATCAGGCCCACTGCGCTTTGAGGGGCGGAGAGGTCGGAGGCGAGATCGGCGGCAATCGCCGGGACATTGACGTCCAGCCCGCCGGTCGCCGGGTCGATGCCATAGCCTTTTTCGGTGATGGTGATCGAAACAATGCGGGTTGAAGGCGCGGCGAGGGCGGCCAGCACCGCTTCGGGGTCGGATGGGGCGTGGATGGCATCGGCGATGCTGCCGATCACCCGGCCGGCCGTTTCGGCATCGCGAACGAGGAGCGTATAGAGCCCGTTCTGGTCGTTGAGCTGATCGATCGCGTCTCGCGAGCGCAGGCCGATGGCGGTGATGCGCCAATCGCCACCCGCTGCCGCCAGCGCGTCGTCGGTATAGACGGCGAGGTGGGCGCGCATGAAGGCGCCGAGCCCGATATGGACGATGCCGATGCCCGCGGCGTCACGGTCATAGCCAGGCTTGGCGACGGTTGCGGGAAGGTTCTGGAGCGAATGAAACCGAGTCATGGAATCCTGTAGGCTGTCTTTGCGGCGTCATAGCAGAGCCAGCGCGCCTGATCGTGGGCAGTGGTCTGGCTGATCTTATGCTCTGCGACCATCTTGGCGAGAAACCCCGAGACCTCGCGGCGCCAGACGTCGTGGCGGGCCGGGATCGAGAGCAATGCGCGGGTGTCGTCGTTGAACCCGGCGAGATTTGTAAAGCCCGCTGTCTCGTGCATGGCGTCGAGATAGCGCCGGATCCCATTAGAGCTGTCGTGGAACCACCAGGGGGGCCCGACCATCAGGGCGGGCCAATATCCGGCCATGGGCGCCAGTTCGCGTGCGTAGGTGCTTTCATCGAGGGTGAACGCGATCAGCCGGAAATGTTCGGCATTGCCGTAGCGCGAGAGGAGCGCTGACAAGCCACCGACGAAATCGGTGCGCTGGGGGATGTCGTCGCCAAGATTGCGCCCGCGTTCGGCCTGCAGCAGCGGGTCGGTGGCGCGGCGTGATCCGGCGTGGATCTGCATCACCATGCCATCCTCGGCCGAAAGCCCGGCCATTTCGGTGAGCATCTGGGCGCGGAATTGTTCGGCCTCACCTGGGGTGAGCGTGCCCTTGAGCGCGCCGTCGAGGAGGGCCTGCTTTTCGGCCTGCGCCAGATCGGCGGTCAAAGCGGTGGGGACGCCATGATCGGTTGCCGTCGCCCCATGGGCGCGGAAATGAGCACGGCGGTTGGCGTGGGCTTTGATCATGCCGGCCCAGGTCGAGACGTCCTCGCCGGTGATCGCGCCGAGCTTTTCGATATTGGCTTTGAAATCGGCGGCGTCGGGGTCGGTCACGTCGTCGGGGCGGTAGGTGGTGCGGATGCGCTGGTTGAGCCCGTTGGCCTTGATGGTCGCATGATGATCGAGGGGATCGAGAGCGAATTCCGTGGTGGCGATCACCTCGACATTGGCGCGGTCGAGAATGGCGAGCGGGCGGAAATCGGCGTCAGCCAGTCTGGCGCCGATCAGATCGAAGGTTGCGTCGGCGGTGTCGGCGCTCAGAGGGGCATCGATGCCGAATTCGGTTGCGAGGGCATGATTGATCCAAAGTTCGGACGGGGTGCCGGCGAAGAGGGACCAGTTGGCGCAAAAAATCTGCCACGCGGCGCGGGGGTCGGCAACCGGGGCGCCATCCTTGCGCGGCACGGCAAGGGCGTCATAGGGGATGCCGCGCGAGCGCAGCATGCGCAGGACGTAATGATCGGGGATCAGAAACAGCGATGCGGCATCGGTAAAGGCGGAATTTTCGGCAAACCAGCTTGGATCGGTATGGCCATGCGGGCTGACGATGGGCAGGTCCGCGACCGTTTCATAGAGATTGCGCGCTATGGCGCGGATCGAGGGCTCGGCAGGGAACAGGCGGTCGGGATGCAGCAGGGGTTCAGTCATTGATGGCTGACCTTTTTAGTCCGAATTCAGGATGGTCGAAGGTGCGCATGATGCCGCGCAGTTCGGCGAGGCCCTTGAGGCGGCCGATGGTGGGATAGCCCGGCTGCGCCTTGCGGCCGAGATCGTCGAGAATGTCCTGGCCGTGATCTGGGCGCATGGGGATCTGGTGGTCGGCGCGGCCTTCGGCCTTGCGTCGGGCTTCTTCGGTCATGATGGCGGCGATGAGGGCGACCATGTCGGTGTCGCCGGCAAGATGCTCGTCCTCAAAGAACGATCCGGCGATGGCATTGCTGTCGCGTTTGACGTTGCGCAGATGGATGAAATGGACCTTTGGGGCCAGGGCTTTCATCATGGCGGGCAGATCGTTGTCGGGGCGGACGCCCAGCGACCCGGAGCACAGCGTTGCGCCATTGGCGGGGCTGTCGACGGCACTGAGGATGGTGCGGTAATCTTCGAGCGTCGACATGATGCGCGGCAGGCCCATGAGGGGGAAGGGCGGATCGTCGGGGTGGCAGCACATGCGCATGCCCAGCCGCTCGGCGACGGGCACGACCTCTTCGAGAAAGGCTATGAAATTGGCGCGCAGGCGGTCGGCGGAGATGTGATCGTATTCGGCCAGTTGCTGGCGCACGCCCTCGAGCGTGAGTTTTTCGGTCGAGCCGGGCAGGCCCGCCGTGATGTTATCGATCAGTTCGCGCTTGCGGCCGTCGGACATCTGGGCAAATCGCTCATGAGCGCGTGTTACGATCTCGGGGGCGTAATCGCCGCTGGCGTCGAACCGGGCGAGCAAATGGATATCGAAGGCGGCGAAATCGACGATATCGAACCGCATGCAGGTGCCGCCATGGGCGACGCGCCAGTTGAGATCGGTGCGCGTCCAATCGAGGATGGGCATGAAATTGTAGCAAATGATCTTGATGCCGGCGGCGGACAGGTTCTCGAGGCTGGTTTTGTAATTGGCGATATGGGTGCGCCAGTCGCCCTTCTGCTTCTTGATGTCTTCAGAGACCGGCAGGCTTTCGACCACTTCCCATTTGAGTCCCGATGGCGTGCCGTCGCTGCGCTTGCCGATCTCGGCCTGGCGGCGGGCGATTTCAGCGGGCTCCCAGATCGTGCCGTTGGGAATGTGGTGCAAAGCGGAGACCACGCCCTCGACGCCGGCCTGAAGCATGTCCTCGATCTTTGCCAGATCTTTTGGCCCGAACCAGCGCCAGGTCTGCCGCATCTTACTCTCCCATGGCCGTCTGGCCGCGTGCGTCGCATCGGTTGCGCGAACCCCCGGTCCGTGCGCCGATGTACATTTCGTCTTGCATTAAACTACTAGTATGGTAGCTACCTTCGGTCAATGGTCGGTGTCTCGAAACCGACCCTTTTCGATGTAAGATGGTGGCTCTGTGCGGGTGTTGAAAGTCGGTGCCGATGTTCGGAGAAGACCTGCTAGACGATTTCGGGACGCGTTCGGAGATGGCGCTTGGGTAGTCGCAGCAAAAATCTGTCCGACCTGGAGCCGGACCCTGTCCTCGATCCGCTGAGCGATGGCGCCATCGGTGCGCGGCAGGCGACGATGGGGCACAGGGTGTTCGTCGCCATCAAGCGGGCCATCGTGCATGGTCGGCTGGTGCCCGGTCATCCGGTTTCCGAGGCGGAATTGGCGCGTCAGCTCGGCGTTTCGCGTCAGCCGGTGCGCGAGGCGTTCATCAAGCTCTCCGATATGGGGCTCGTTGAAATCCGGCCCCAGCGCGGCACGTTCATCCAGAAGATTTCGCGCCGTGAAGTGGAAAACGCCCGCTTTCTGCGCGAGGCGATCGAAGGGGCCATCGCACGGCGCGCGGCCCAGGTCGCGACATCCGAGACCGTGCGGCCGCTTTGGAATCTGGTCGAAGAACAGGCGCAATGTGGCGATCTGCCGGACCAGAGCCGGTTTCTGGCGCTCGACGATGCATTGCATCACGAGATTGCCCGCATGGCCGATTGCGAACGCGGCTGGCGGGTGATCGAAGATCTGAAGGCCCAAATGGACCGCGTGCGCTATCTCTCGATCTCTTCGGCCACGCCGGCCAGCACCATCGTCGTTCAGCATCGCGATCTGGTGCAGGCGATCGCCGATGCTTCTCCCGACGCCGCGGAGGCTGCCATGCGGCATCATCTGCGGGAAATGCTCACATCGTTGCCTATCGTCATCGAGCACAATGCCGACGCGTTCGACGCCTAGAGCGTTCGCGCTTCCGAACCGGATAAATGGCGCCCACTTATCCTGGAAGCGCTCCGAGCGCTTTATACCGCTTGCTGGATGGGGATTTCGGCGCCGATCTGCATGGCCAGGTGATCGGCCATGCGCAGGGCCAGGGCGACAATCGTAATCGTCGGGGAATCGCTGCCGGCGGTCGGGAACACCGAACTGCCTGCGACAAAGAGATTGCCCATGCCGTGCACCTTGCAATCGGCATCGACCACGCCTTTTTTCGGATCGTTGCTCATGCGAGTAGTCGCCATATGGTGCCAGCATCCGATCACATTGGCTGGCCACTCGCTGCCATTGACCGGAGGACCAGACAGCGATGCGATCCCGGCGGTGGAGAGCCCGTCTCCGATCAGCTTGGGAAGTGTCGCAGCGTGGTGCTTGTCGAGAGCGGTCAACTGCCAGTCGATCTTGACGCGCGGCAAGCCGAGGGGGTCCTTCTGGTCCGAGAGCGATACGCGGCTAGCGGGATTTGGGACCGGCTCAAGCACGGATTCAAGATAGAAGTTCGTTCGGTTGCGGTCGCCATTGTAGCGCAGTTCGGCCACGGTGAGCATGGTGCCGGGAATGTGGGCCAGAAGGGTCGGCATCAATATGGCGACGTCGCGCGCCACCCGGCTGAGCGGATAGCCAAAGGTCTTCCGTCCCATCAACGAGCGCTGCAGGCGCTTGAGCGCGAGATAGGATTTGGACATCTCGTTGCCGCCATGGGCGACGAGATAGGTGCGCGAATTGGGCAGGCCCAGCTCGGTCTGGGTCTCGAATGTCGGGGCCAGATGGACCTCGATGTCGCGGTT
The DNA here is from genome assembly GCF_900100665.1 of Pelagibacterium luteolum. Taxonomy (GTDB): domain Bacteria; phylum Pseudomonadota; class Alphaproteobacteria; order Rhizobiales; family Devosiaceae; genus Pelagibacterium; species Pelagibacterium luteolum. Next base: position 154,910 of record NZ_FNCS01000001.1, on the reverse strand, counting down.
GAGCCGCCGCCGCCCGGCGTTGACCCGGTGCATCGATGAATCATAGAGCGCCCGGTACCTCCGCGCGTCCGTGATGGTGATGCGCTGGGACTGAACGCGCGGGTGATCCATATAGTAGCGCCCGACGAGATCGTTCTGATTGCCGATGCCTTTGGTCTGGACGGCGTTCGAGCACAACAGCAATCTCGGGTTTTCGATGCCGCCCGCCGCGAGGACGAAATAGCGGGCGTGCGCGTGAAAGGTTCTGGCGTTCAGCGTCTGACGAGGATGGAGGAGACTTCGGTGCCGCTGTGGGTGGTCTGGATTTCAGCGGCGTTGGCGAAGAGATAGACTTTAATGTTCTGCGCGGTTTCGAGCTGATCGCGGTAGGCGCGTCCGAAGCGGGTGGGTGGACTGAGCTGGTTGAGGACGTTCTGGATCGTTGCGCCCGCCAAATCCATCAATTCTGCGCCGCGTGCGTCCATGCGCTCGCGCCAGAACTGGGTGCTGTAATCAGGGGGCCCGAGCTGCAAGAGGTCGTGGCTACGGGCATAAAAAGGCGCCAGGTCCGATTTTGAAATCGGCCAGCCGCTGTCGGGTATCCAGGCGCGTTCGGTAAAGTCGAAATCGTCGAGCGGTCGACACCAGCCGCCCCAGCAATTGGTGCTGCCACCCAAATAGCGCGAGCGGGAATCCTCAGGCCTGTCATGGGTGATGCCGATGCTTTCACCGGCGTAGAGCTGTTGGGTGGCGGGGTCGGCTCCCATGCCGCCGCCTTCGAGCAGTGTGACGTCAATGCTGTGCTTGGCCAGCTCGAGGGCCAAAGTGATGCCCGCCGCGCCGGCGCCCACAATGCAGACGTCCGAGGTTATGTGAAGGCCAGAATCCAGGCGCCGTGCGTCGACGAACATGATCTCGCTCCGCTGCCGCCATCGCGGAGCAGCGCCCAACATTTACTCCAATTGGATCAGCGAGCAAGAGTTAACATGTGTAAATATTTGCGTTCATCGAACGCCGTCACAAAAATGTCATATCAGAACAGGCTGGTGATCATCCGAATCGAGGTGATGGCGAGGAAACCCGCAAAGCACCAGCGCAGCGCGAGCTGGGGGATGGTGTGGGCGAGTTTGACGCCCAAGGGGGCTGTCAGCATCGATGTCGGGATGATGGCGATCAGCCCGGCCAGGTTCACATAGCCCAGCGAAAAGGGCGGCAGTCCCTCTGCGCCAAGCCCGAACAGCGCATAGCCGATAGAGCCGGGGATGGCGATGATCAACCCGATGGCCGCCGCCGTGCCCACGGCAAGGCGGATGGGGTAGGTAAAGAAAGACAATATGGGCACGGCCAAGGTGCCGCCGCCGATCCCCATCATTACCGAAATCAACCCGATGATCGTGGAGAGGATTTGCTTCAGCGGGGTCTTGGGCATCGGCTTGGGGGTGACGTTGTCGGCGGGCTTGAACGCCATGTTGATGGCGACCAGCGCGGCGATGATCGCAAAGACCAGCGTCAGGACAGTGCCCGAGACATTGCCGCCGATGATGGTGCCCAGAACGACGCCGAAGGCGATCCAGGGGCCCCAGCTCTTGAGCAAATCCATATCGACGCTGCCGCGCTTCCAGTGGGATCGCGCGGAGATAAATCCAGTAAAGATGATGGTCGCCAGCGACGTCCCGACAGCGACGTGCATGCGCACGGCTTCGGAAATATCGAGGGCGAGAAAGACAAAGAACAGGACGGGGACGATGACGATGCCGCCGCCTACGCCGAGCAGGCCCGAAATGATGCCGGCGACACCGCCGGTGGCGACCAGAATGGCAAGCAGGAACAGCGCCTGGCCCGGATCAACGTCGAACATGAGAGATTTTTCGTCCTGATATGGCGAGAGAAAAGCGGAGCGCGTGGCGCTCCGCTTTCATGGGTATGTAGGGTCAGACGACCTTGATGGTCAACTCACCAACGCCTTCGACGATGGCCGTCATCGTATCGCCGCGCTCGACGGCGCCAACACCGGAGGGCGTGCCGCTCATGATGATGTCGCCGGGCTGCAGTTCGAAAAAGCGCGAGAGGATCGAGATCATCTCGGGTACCTTCCAGAGCATCTGGTTGAGGTCGCCTTCCTGTTTGGTGTCGCCATTGACCTTGAGCACGACCTTGCCCTGATCGGGGTGGCCGATGCGGCTGGCCGGGATCAGCGGGCCGCAAGGGGCAGAGGCTTCAAAGCTCTTGGCGACTTCCCACGGACGACCGAGCTTTTTCGCGTCGGCCTGCAGGTCGCGGCGGGTCATGTCGAGACCGATGCCGTAGCCATAGACGTGGTCGAGCGCGTCTTCGACGGCGATGTCGGTGCCGCCCTTGCCGAGGGCCACGACCATTTCGATCTCGTGGTGCACATCAGAGGTTTCGGTCGGGTAGGGGAAGGTGCCGTCAGAGATCACCGCGCCGCCGTGCTTGAAGAAAAAGAAGGGTGGCTCCTTGTCGGGGTCATGGCCCATTTCCACCGCATGGGCTGCGTAATTGCGGCCGATGCAGAAGATGCGGTTGACCGGAAAGACGTCGGACGTACCTTCGACGGGCAGCGTCGGGATGGCGTTGGGCGTGATGACGAAGCCGGGGGCCTTGTCGGCTTTGAGTGCACTTTCATTCATGTGTTCAACTCCTAACGTGTGCGTAATATTCGATGCGCTTTTCCAAGCGGCCGATCAGGTCCGCCATGGTCAGGGCAAAGGTGAAGAGCAGGACGATCAGCGCCCAGAAATGGGACATCAGGAAGTTCTGCTGGTAGAGGGCGAACAGCGCGCCGACCCCGATGATCGAGACCAGCAACTGGCCGATGACCACGCCTTTGACGCCGCGCACGAGCCCCAGCCTTATACCGGCCAGGATTTCGGGGAGGGCGGCCAGAAGCACGATCTTGGCGCGTTCGAAGCGATTGGCGCCGAAGGAATGGGACATCTCCATCAGCGATGGGGAGATGTTTTGCACCCCGGCGCGGGTGTCGAGGACGATGATCCAGACGGCGAACATGAAGACCGTCACGACGACCGTCGGCGTGCCGAGGCCGAAGAGGATCATGAAGATCGGGACAAGCGCCGAGAGCGGGGCCGAGAGGAAGACGTTGACCCACATGTTGAGCATGTTGTCGATGGGCTTAAAGAGCCCCATCAAAATGCCCATGGTGATGCCGACGACCAGCGCCAGCCCCATGCCCAGCGCATAGGACGATGCGGTGATCCACAGCGCTTCGTTAAAGCTGCGGGCCGTCACCACTTCGCCCATGGCCATGAGGACCGACGAGAAGGGCGGAAACAGCATCAAGAGATCGAGCTGGCCGACGATCTCCCAGATGATCAGCCAGACCACCAGCGATGCCATTTTCGGGATTTTGCGTCCGTAAAGGGTCATGGCTCAATCCACGTATTTCTTGATGCCGTGCCAGATGTTCTCGACGGTTTCGAGATACACTTCGTTGCGGCGCAGCTCATCGGGGCCGATATCGGATGGGATGTCGGGGTCGATGATTTCGGACACTCGGCCCGGACGCGGTGAAAGAAGGATGATGCGATCAGAAACGTAAACCGCTTCCTCGATCGAGTGGGTGACGAAGATGAAGGTCTTTTTCTCCACTTCGCGCAGGCGGATCAAATCCTCCTGGAATTTGCGACGGGTCTGTTCGTCGACCGCCGAGAAGGGTTCGTCCATCAAGAGCACGTCGGCATTGACCGATAGCGCACGGGCGAGGCCGACGCGCTGGCGCATGCCGCCCGACAATTGGTGCGGATAGCTTTTCTGGAAGCCATCGAGCCCCACTTCCTTGACGTAGTGATTGGCGATGTCGTCGCGTTCGGCTTTCGGCTTGCCCTGCATCTTGAGCCCGAAGGCTGCGTTATCGAGGACGGTTGCCCAGGGCAGGAGCGCGAAATCCTGAAAGACGAAGGCGCGTTCGGGGCCGGGGGCGGTGACTTTCTTGCCGTTGACGAGGATATCGCCCTGCGTTGCGGGCAAAAGCCCGGCGATGATCTTGAGCAGGGTGGTCTTGCCGCAACCGGAGGGCCCGAGCAGGCTGGTCAATTGACCGGCTTCGAAATCGAGGTTGATGTCCTTGAGCGCCACGACCTCGGTGCCATAGACCTTCGAGACGTTTTTGACTTCGATGATCTTGTTGGCGCCGGTCACGGGCTGGGCTCCATTTTGAATGAATTCGGCTGTCGCGATCTTCATTTCACATTCCCTTTTTCCGGGCGGAACAGCAGGGTTTCGACCCATTGAAGCAGGCCCACGGCGATGACGGCGAACAAGACGATCGATGCGATGGTCGCGTACATGTGGGCGAAATTGGCCACCGAACGGTGGAAGGTGATGAGGTCGCCGATCCCTGTCGGGGTGATCAGCAGTTCGGCGAGGACGACGCCGGAGAACCCTTCGGCAACGCCGAGGCGCAGGCCGGCAAACATCATCGGGCTGGCGGCGGGTACGACGACGTACCAGATCTGCTGGCGGCGGTTGCCCATGAAGGAATGGCACATCGAGACCAGCGAGCCGGGCACGTTGCGCACGGCTTTGTACGAATTGATGGTGATGACCGGCATGGCCAGCATCACGACGGCGACGACCTTGGCGGTCAGCGAAATGCCGTAGATGAAGGTCACCAGCGGGATCAGGGCGGCCATCGGGGCGGCCTGCATCACGATAAAGATCGGCAGGGCCAGCCATTCGACGTCCTCGCGCAGCCCCATGGCGACACCCATGGTGACGCCCACGACGAGCGAGAACACCAGCCCGATGATCAATGGTTCGATAGTGCGCAGATAGGCAGCGCCCATGGAGCCATCCACGACCATGCTCCAGAAGGCGGCGACGGTTGCGGTGAAGGTGGGAAACGAGAAATTGAAGCCCGAGCGCCCGGCGATTTCCCAGGCCAGCGCGAACAGGGCGACCGATAACAGCTTCCAGATGAGGGGAAGCTGGGCCAGCCGCGACATCAGTCCGGGCGCGTCGGCCCGGTCGCGCAGCAAGGCCGGATCGGCCGTGTTAAGTGTCGACATGAAACCACCAGTGCGTTTGGTTCAGACCATTGGCGCATCTTGCAAATCGCAGAGCGCGTGATGGGCATGCGCGGGAAGCCCCCGCGCATGCCGGGCCGGTGTTACTGGCGCGCGGCGTCGACAGCGGTGAAGTCCCAATACATCGAGACATCCACATCGTCGCCTGGTTCTTCGACCTGGCCCGCAGCGGCCAGGAATTCGAGGTCGTCGATCGCATCTTCAGGCGTGCCGCCGCCAAGCGGCAGGACGCCGCCTTCGACAGCTTCGACATAAAATGCCGCGATGTCGTCGGTCGCCTGTGCGGGAAGGTCGGGGAGCAAGTCGTATTGCTCACGCCATTCGGCGACCTGTTCGGGGTTGTCGCTGATCTCTTGCCAGGTTCCGATCAATTCCTCGACGAACACGGCGAGATCGTCGCTGCGGGTTTCGAGGAAATTGACGTTGGCATAGAGCGCTTCGTCGGTGGCGTTGACGCCTTCGACGGGGAGCTGGACGAACTTGCCGGGGGCTTCGGTTTCGAGCAGGCGCATCGATGCAGCGTCAACGATCGATGCGTTGATGGTGCCCTGCAGCAGCGCGCCGGCGCGCACTTCGGCGCCGGGGACGTAGCTGATGTTGGAGAACGTGATGCCCTGAAGGTCTTCCATCAGCCGCATGAGCGCTTCGGTGCCCGAGCCGCGCGAGTGTACCGTGACTTCCTGACCGTCGAGGTCATCCCAGCTGGTATAGACTTCGGAATTGACGACCGGGAAGAACAGCAGCGTCGTCATGCGATAGAACATGCGGATCGGTGCGTTCGAGTTCTGAATGAAGGCATAGGGTGCGCCCACGCCGATATCGGCCTGACCGCCGACCACGGCCTGGGTCGCGACGTCCTCGGAATTAAAGAACGTCAGTTCCATGGGCACGCCGCGCTCCTTGGTGCGCTCCATGGCGACGAGCAGCCCAAGGCTTTCGACGCTGGCGATATCGCCCATGGCGACGCGGATCGGTGCGGGGTCCTGGGCCAATGCCGGCAGGGCGCTGAACGAGACGGCCATGGCCACGCTGGCCATGGCGCCGGTAAACAGTCTGCGTGTGATCTTCATAAGTTTCTCCTCCCTTGTGAACATCTTGGTCCAACCCCGGCCACGGCCCTCCTTTGCCACAACCAAACTTGGAATGGTTCGATGTTTTCACGAAATTGGTTTAGCGTCAACTGATAAGCAGTGTTGTGCCAAGCCGTTGTGCAAGTCGTCCAAGTGCTTGGAAACAATGGTAATTATAGATAGAAAACTCGGCGCCGATATACTGGATCATCAGCCCGACCAATGAATGGTCGCGCGAAAACGGTTGACTTGGCAGGGTTTGTGAGTAATTTCGCAAAACCAATCCCAATTGGTTCAGGGGTATGCATGAGCGCGGACACAGATGAAATTACAGAGGGCAATGGCGCGACGCTGGTGCAATTGCGCGCCTGGCTGACGCGGCACAATTTCCCGCCCGATACGCGCCTGCCGGCGGAGCGCGAGCTGTCCGAGCAATTGGGCGTTTCGCGCGCCGATCTGCGCAAGGCGCTGGCGACGCTTGAGGCCGAGGGCCAGCTCTGGCGGCACGTCGGCAAGGGCACGTTTACCGGCAGCCGGGTCATCGAAGTTTTGAGCCTTGCCGAAATCGACCGGGAAACCAATCCGGCCGAAGTGATGCGCACCCGGCTCTTGATCGAGCCGATCATTGCGCGCGAAGCGGCGCTCAATGCCACATCGCGCCATGTCGAAGCCATGCATCGTTGCGTGCAGCGCACCCATCGGGCCGGCACGTGGCGGCAATACGAGGCGGCCGACAATGAATTGCATCGCTGCATCGCCGAGGCCACCGACAACCGGTTGCTGCTGGCGCTGTTCGATGCGCTCAATGCGGTGCGCCGCGCCGTGGTCTGGGGGCTCTTGCGCTCCAATTCGGATCGCCCGCCTGCCGACCATCATTCATTTGGCGAGCACGACAGGATCATTGCGGCGATCGAGCAGCGCGACCTCGATGGGGCCAGCCGCGCCATGTACGACCATCTGCGCGCGGTCGAGCGGCACCTTATGGAGCCTGCCGACGCCCGCAAACGGCCCGGCGCCTGATGCCGGAATCGCACCCGGCGTGGCTAAAAAACCGGCAGATGGCGCGGCTTTGGCTTTTGCGTTGCGCCAGATTGGTCTAAAGCCTCTGGGCGGATACGGGCTCACCCAAGAGGATGCATAATGAAATTTGTCGGTCTTATTGCACGCGCCGTTGCGCTTATCGGCGCCGGTGCCATCTTCTTACGGCATAGGAAGGGCGCGCCAGTCGTCGAAGCCAAGGGCAGCGCCCCGACCATTCCCGAGGCCAAGCCGCAATCGGTGCCGACGCTGAAAATGCCGACGGCCATGGGCTGGAAGGACGGGCGCAAGCCGGTCGCCGCCGAGGGCCTTGCGGTCAACGCGTTCGCGCGTGGTCTCGATCATCCGCGCCAGGTGTTTGTTTTGCCCAATGGCGACGTGCTGGTCGCGGAATCCTGCTCGGTCTCAGACGCGCCCAAGACGCCGTTCGATTTCGCCATGCAGTCGACGATGCGCCGGGCTCGCGCGCTTGGCGAAAGCGCCAACCGCATCACCCTTCTGCGCGACGCCGATGGCGATGGGGTTGCCGAAATCCGCGAGATCTTTCTTGAAAACCTCAATCAGCCCTACGGCATGGCGCTGGTGGGCGACACGCTTTATGTCGGCAATACCGATGGCGTGGTGGCCTTCCCCTATCGCGACGGCGATCTCAAGATCACCGACAAGGGCAAGACGATCTTTACCACCAAGCCCGGCGGCCACTGGACGCGCAATCTGATCGTCTCGGAAGACCAGACCAAGCTCTATGTGGCTGTGGGATCGGTCGGCAATATCGGGCTCGAAGGCATGGAGGCCGAAGAGGACCGCGCCTGCATCCACGAAATCGATCTGGCCACCGGCGCCCATCGCGTCTTTGCCTCGGGTCTGCGCAATCCTGTCGGCATGGCGTTCGCGCCCGAAACCGGAATGCTGTGGACAGTGGTCAACGAACGCGACGGGCTGGGCGACGAGACGCCGCCCGATTATTTGACGTCGGTCAAGGATGGCGGGTTTTACGGCTGGCCCTATTGCTACTGGAACCAGATCGTCGACGATCGCGTCGAGCAGAAGCCCGAAATGGTCGCCAAGGCCCTGACGCCCGATTTCGCGCTGGGTGGCCACACCGCATCGCTCGGGCTGTGCTGGGTGCCCGAAGGGGTATTGCCGGGCCGCGGCGCGGGTATGGCGATCGGCCAGCACGGTTCGTGGAACCGCTCGACGCTGTCGGGCTACAAGATGGGCTTTGTGCCGTTCGCCAATGGCAAGCCATCCGGCCCCATGGAAGATATCCTCACCGGCTTTCTGACCGATGATGAAAAGCACTCCTATGGCCGCCCGGTCGGAACGGCGGTCGCCGCCGACAATGCCATATTGATGGCCGACGATGTCGGCGACGTCATCTGGCGGGTCAAGCCGGTCGGTTAAACTGCGCGGTATTCCGGCCGCTCTCCTGTGATCCCCCTTGGCCGCCGCCCTGAACTGCGCAATAGTGGTTTTGGGCGTTGCCAAGAGGGGGCGATGGACGAGCAGGGGGCGGATTTACGCCATGTCGTGGGGCTGCTGCGCAGGCAGCTTGGGGTGATCGCCGTCGCGGTGGTCGCCGCCCTCGCTATCGCGCTTGTAGCGCTTACCTCCATGCCGACGCTCTACACCGGAACGACCCTCATCATGGTCGATCCGGCGCGCCGGGCGCTGATCGAGCCCGAGGCGCAATCGACGGGCGCCATGTCGGAAAGCTGGCGCGTCGATAGCGAACTCGAAATCCTGAAATCCGACGCCGTGCTGCTGGCGGTGGTTCTGGCGGAGGACCTTACCGCCCATCCGGAATTTAACCGCGCCGGGAGCTCTCCCCAGGCGGCGGTCGCTGCGTTGCGATCCGCGCTCAGCGCGCAACGCGAGGGCCTGACCTCGGTCATTTCCGTTTCGGTCACCTCGCGCGATCCTGAAACGGCGGCGCAGCTCGCCAATGGCGTGGCCGAGGCCTATATCGGCATGCAATCTCAGGAAAAGGCGCAGAGCGCTATCGCCGCGTCGGACGTGATCGATGCGCGGCTGGCCTCGGCACGAGACGCGGTAACCGAGGCGCGCAGCGCGCTCGATGCGGCAATCGAAAGCCAACGTCCCGTCCCAAGACGCTTGCTCGACCTCGCCAATCTTTTGGCGGCGGAGCGATTGGCGAGCGTCGATCCGGAGGACGCGTCGGTGGTCGAGGCCGATCCGCCGGAAGAGGTGGCGCCGGCGCCCGCGCTCGACGGCTTGGAAACCACGCTCGTGGCCGCCGAGCTTCATTTCCGCACGCTGATCGAGCGCCAGACGGCCCTTGATCTGCAATCTGAATTCCAGCTTGCCGACAGCCGCATCGTCTCTGCGGCGCTGGTGCCCGTCACGCCAAGCGCGCCCAATCGGGGCGTCGTGCTCGCCGTGGCGCTTTTGAGCGGGCTCGGGATCGGGGTGGGTCTCGCCTTTGCCCGCGAAGCCTATGTCGGCGGTGTAACAAGCGGCAGCCAACTGGCCGCGGCCACGCGACGGTCGGTGCTATCTGTGATCCCCGAACAGAAGCGGGGTGCCGATCATCTGGCGCGGCTGATCGTCGACCAGCCATTGTCGCGTTATGGGGAAGCAATCCGGCGTACGCGCATGGGGCTGGACCGCGCATTTGCGGCAGCCGGTGACGCGGCGGATGGGCCGGGGCGCGTGGTTCTGGTCAGTTCGGCGCGCCATGGCGAGGGCAAATCGCTGACGGCGCTGGCGCTGGGGCGGTCCTATGCGCTGGCCGGGCGGAAAACGCTGCTGATCGACTGCGATGTGCGCAACCCCACCATCCATGCGCTTCTCGATGGCGCGGGCGGGCAGGGTGCGTCCGATGCGCTGGTGCCGTCCGCCGTGCCTGCGGCGCTGGGCGCGATGCTCATGGCCGACATCGAAACGGGCATGAGCGTCGTTGTCAGCACGCACCCATCCGAAATGGCGTCGGAGGAATTACTGTCGGGTTCAGATTTTTCGCGTCTCATGGCGGCGGCGGTCGAAAATTTCGACATCGTCATCCTCGATGGCCCCGCGGTGGGCGAGAGTGCGGATGCGCTGCACCTGGCGCGGTTCGCCGATGCCGTCCTGATGGTTGTCCGGTGGGCCCATACGCCACAAAGCGAGGTCCGGCAGGCTCTAGCACAACTTGCCGACGCTGTCCCGCCGGGCGCGAGTCTTGTCATGGTGCTCAACCGTGCGCGCGGGCATGGCGCAGGCAGCGACAACAAACAACGATTGATGCGCAATGGGTTACGCCCTCTGCGCCGATGGGGTAGAGAGGTTCGATCGCGACAATAGGAAGGTCGAACCCTCTTGGTGATGGTTGAAAAACCGGCATTCGGCACATCGGGCCTGCGCGGGCCGGCAGACGGTTTTGACGCTGCCATCGTCGGCGCCTATGTCACAGCGTTTCTTGCGACCTCCTGCCAGACTGCGCGCGAAAAAACCCTCGCCATCGCGTGGGATAGACGCGCGTCGAGCCCGGCCATCGCAGCGCGGGTCGCCGCTGCCGCGCAAGGCGCCGGCTGGCAGACGATCTCATGCGGCGAAATCCCCACGCCTGCGCTTGCGCACTTTTCTCTGGGCCTGGCCATCCCGGCCATCATGGTGACGGGCAGCCATATACCGGCGCGCTATAATGGGCTGAAATTTTATCGGCCGGAGGGCGAGCTGCGCAAGGCTGACGAGGCCCCGATACGAGATTTGGCCGAGGCGCGTCTCATTGACGATTGGTCCGGAGCCGAGCCTCATGAACCCGTCATCGATGATCGCGCGCGCAAAAATTATCGCGAACGGTTTTTATCGGCCTTCGCGCCGGACGCGCTGGCCGGTCTGACGCTCGGGGTCTTCACCCATTCGGCTGTCGGCCGCGACGATCTGGTGGCAATCCTCAAAGCGCTTGGGGCGCGGTGCGAAGCGTTCGGCGCGAGCGATGATTTCGTCGCCGTCGATACTGAAGCGGTGGGGGCCGAACATCTCGAGGTCATGCGGCAGGCGCTGCGGGCTCACGGGTGCGACGCTGTGGTCTCGACCGATGGAGACGGGGATCGACCGCTGCTGCTCAGTGAGTACGGGGCGCAGGTCAATGGCGACATCATCGGCGCTCTCGCCGCCCGCGCGCTGGGGGCCAAAACCATCGTCACCCCGCTGACCTCGACGAGCGCTATCGAAGCGAGCGGGTGGTTCCAGACGGTCATCCGCACACGAATCGGTTCGCCCTATGTCATCGAAGCTATGGAGACGGCCACCGGCTCCGGCATCGTCGGTTTTGAGGCCAATGGTGGGTTCCTGACGCAGACGACGCTCACGCGCGACGGGCGCGCGATTTCGGCGCTGCCGACCCGCGATGCGCTGCTGCCCATCATTGCCGTTCTTGCTGACGCAAAGAGCAGGCAAGAACCGATCAGCGCACTGGTGGCGCACTTGCCGCCGCGCGCAATGCGTGCAGACCGGCTGAAAGATGTGCCTCAGGTGGCCGGCCAAAGCTTGGTCGCCCGGCTTGCCGAGGACGAGGATTTGCGCCGGCGTCTCGATCCGGCGCTCGCCACCCCCGCCGCTATCGATCGCACCGATGGCACGCGTCTGACGTTAAGCGATGGCCGCATCGTTCATGTTCGCCAGTCCGGCAATGCGCCCGAATTGCGCTGCTATGTCGAAGCCGATACCAACGAGAGCGCGCGCGAGACGCTGGCGGCGATGATCGCGCGGCTCGAAACACTGTTGGAGACTTTGGATGGCTGAATTTTCGCCCGGCCGGATCACCCCGATCATTCTCGCAGGCGGCTCGGGCACGCGGCTGTGGCCCATGTCACGCTCGTCTCGGCCAAAGCAGTTCCTGCCGCTGATGGGCGCGCACAGCCTCTTTCAGGTTACCCTGCTGCGCCTTGCCGGCGACCCGCGCTATGGCGCGCCGATCGTCGTCACCAACAGCGACTACCGCTTTCTGGTCGCCGAACAGGCGCAGGACGTGGGTGTCGCGCCCGATGCGATCATCCTCGAGCCCGTGGCGCGCAACACGGCACCGGCAATTGCCGCAGCGGTTGCCGTGGTGGCGAGAGGGGATGCGGGGCGGATCGTTCATGTCCTGCCGTCCGATCATCTGATCACCGTGGATGACAAGTATCGCGCAGCGCTCGACGCGGCAGAGACAGCGGCACTGGCCGGGGCGCTGGTCACCTTCGGCATCACGCCCACCGAGCCGGCCACCGGGTTCGGCTATATCGAGGCGGGCAGCGAGAATGCCGCCGGCGGCCATAAGATCAATCGCTTCGTTGAAAAGCCCGACGCCGAACGGGCGGCCGAAATGATTGCGGCGGGGCATTATTTCTGGAATTCGGGCATGTTCGTCTTTGCCGCGCAGACCCTGCTCGATGAGGCACAAGCGCTGGCGCCCGAGATATTGGACGCTGCGCAAAAGGCCGTCGCCGCGGCCCAGACCGATCTCGATTTTTTAAGGCTCGATCCCGACGCGTTTGCCGCTGCCCCCGATATTTCCATCGACTACGCGATCTTTGAAAAAACGACGTGCGGGGTCGTGGTGCCCGCAGCGATCGCTTGGTCCGATCTCGGCTCGTGGGATGCCGTCTGGAAGGCCGGCGATCACGATAGCGCGGGCAATGTGGCGCAAGGGCCCGTCACGCTGCGCAATGTCACATCATCGCTTGCGGTATCGGAAAAGCTCCATGTGGTGATCGAGGGGTTGAGCGATATCGCCGTTCTGGCCAGCGAGGACGCCGTCTTTGTGGGTCGGCTGTCGGACGCCCAGGCGGTGGGGGCCGTGGTGCGCGATCTTAAAGCGGACCCGACGACGAGCCCGCTGACCGAAACCCATCTCACGAGCTATCGTCCCTGGGGCGGTTATGCGTCGATCCACAATGGCGAGCGGTTTCAGGTCAAGCGGTTGTTCGTCAAACCCGGCAAGCGGTTGAGCCTGCAGAAGCACTTTCATCGCGCCGAGCACTGGGTTGTGGTGCGCGGCACGGCCGAAGTGCAATTGGGCGACGATGTGCGGATCCTGCGAGAAAACGAGAGCATCTACATTCCCCAGGGCGCGCGCCACCGGCTGTCCAATCCGGGCAAGATCGAGCTCGAATTGATCGAGGTTCAGACCGGCTCCTATCTTGGGGAAGACGACATCATCCGCTTTGCCGACGAGTTCGGGCGGAGCTGAACTAAGCCAGTTTATCCCCGCAGGTCCCCATCGCTCCTATCCTTGGCCGTTCAATTTCGGACAAGGAGACGATGTTATGAATGATGTGTTTTCCAGCCGTGCGGGTGGGCAGGAGGGATCGGCGACCGGCGGGTTCGCCATTGTTGCCGACAATGATGCCGATCTCGATACGACGACCCGGGCGATCTATGTCGGCACCGGCGGTACGCTGGCCGTAGCGCTGCAGCGCGGCGACATACTCACCTTCCACAATGTGCCTGACGGCGCGCTGTTGCCCGTGCGCGCGACCCGCGTTTTGGAAACGACGACAGCCACCCAGCTTGTCGGGCTCTACTGATGACGGGGCTCTCGCTGGGGCTGTCGCTTGAGGCGGGGGCGGGGCGAACGTTGGCCGCCCGCGTTCGCCCGTCTCGATTGCTCGATATCGATTTCACGCGTGACCGCTTTCGCCACGGCGCGCGAGCATACCCGAGCCTTTCGTCGCTGCTCGCCGCCGCCGGAGGCGTTGCGGCCGGTGCGGCGCTGACCTTTGGCCCCAACGTTGCGCCCGATGCCGAGGAGCTGCTGGTCAATGGTGATTTCTCGGCCGGCGATCTTTCGGGCTGGACCGTGGTTGCGCCGGGTGGGGGCACGGCGAGCGTGGTTGGCGGTGCCGCGCGGCTGACCTCCACCGGGGCTCCGGTTGGCATCACCCAGTCCGTAACGGTGGTTGCCGACACAGCCTATCTGGCGCGCTATCGGGTGATTGGGGGGACGACAAATTTCCGCATTGGCGGGCTTTCGCCTACCGCCGCGGGACCGGCCGGCGGGACGCGGGCACCGGGACTTTACGCCGACAGTTTTTCTGCCGATGGCACGCCGTCGCATTTTTACGCGTTTCGCAGCGGAGACGGCATGGTTTCGGTCGACGATCTCAGTCTCAAGCCCTGCACGCCGCTGGCGGGAATGGATCGGTCGGGCATCACTGTCGAGATATCGGCCAGCGTGGCGGCAGATGCGGACGGCGTGCAAATCCTCTGGTCGTGCGGCCACCTCATGACGGCCGATGCTGGCGACGACATCGCCATTCTGCGCGACGGGGCAGGGCATCTGCGGGTTCGCTGCCGTTATGCTGCGTCGGTCGTCGTCGATCTCGATCTCGGGTCGGTGGCACCGGGCGGTGCCTTAGACGTGCGGGTGAGTTTTTCGCCCGATCTGGTCAGCGCGCAGCGCGGAGATGGCCCGATCCGCTCAATGGTGCCTTCCCATATGGCGGGGTTCGGCGTCATGCGTGTGGGGCATGATCATGCCGGCAATGCCTGGACTGGCGAGATCGCGCGTCTTGGCGTTTTCGCTGGCGGTGCGCGACGTGATCTCGAACGCCTTGCCACTGGCGCCATACGGTTCGAGGGCGACAGCTTTGCAATTTCGGTCATGGGCGTATCGCTTCCGGCAACGCTCGAAGCGCTGATGGATCGCGGGGTGATCACGACGGCAATCGGCAATTCCACGGCGGCCGATATCGCGGCCCGCATGGGGGCTTCAGAGTTCGCTCACCTTCTGGCGCGGACGACGATCATCTGGGACGGGTCGGAAAATCCGGTCGCCACACTGGGCGAAGTGCCGGACTATCTCGATCATCTCGCCGCCGCCGTGACGGCGCTGGGGCATCACCGCTATGTCATGATCCCGCCCTGCGCCAATCTCGGGGAGAGCGATTTCGCCGTGCACGATGCCATTCGCATCGGGTTCTTGTCGCGTTGGCCAGGCCATTGCCTCGATTGGCGCGATCATCTGCACCTCGATGGCAATGGTGCGCCGACGGCTGCGATGTTTGCCGATCCGGAGACCGACACGACCCATCTGGGGCAGGTGGCCATGGGCATCATGGCAGCGGCAATCGCCGGCCATCTAGAGGCAAGGGGTTGGTAGCGGGGGCCGTCGTCGGCGCGAGCAGCGCGACAAGCTGCTCGCGCTGCGCGTCATCACAGCGCCGCCGATCGCGGGCCAGAACCAGCGTGCGCCGGCGCAGGTCGGCCATGGCTTCACTATCGCCCGCCAGGGCTTTGATGGTTTCGACGAGACCTGAGAGATCGGACGCCACGGGGTCGAGCCGAAGGCCGGGATCGTCGAGCAGCATGGTTGCGATCGAGCCGCGCTGGCTGGCGGCGACGGGAATGGCTCGATCCTGCGCCTCGATGATCACCAGCGGCTGGGCTTCATTGGCGTAGCGGCTGGGCAGGACCAGAAGGTCGATCTGGGCAAAGAAACTTTCGCGCGCCTTGCCATGGACCGGCCCGAGCCATTCGATGCCGCACAATCTTTCTTGAGCGTTCTGCAAAAGATCGGTGATCCCGGCTTCGGCCGCCGGGCCGGCAATCACCGCTTTTGTCGCATGACCGCGCGCCCGCAAGAGCGCGACGAGATCGATGAATGTGTCGATCCCTTTGTCACGCGTGAGGTTGGCCAGAAACCCGATGGTGCGGAGCGGCCCGGCGCGCGGGCTGGGCGATGCAGCGGGCAGGTGGATGGCGTTGGAGACGACGGTCACCGCACCGCAGTTCGCGTAGCGTTCGGACAGTTTCCGGGCCATTGCGCTGCAGAGGACGATGTGGTGCTGGTGATGACCGGCTAGGGCAATGATCGTCGCCATCAATGGGGAGCGGCGGTCGAGATAGGCAAAGCTGTGGTGATGGAAGACGATTTCGAACCCGCGTAGGCGCGCCGCGACCGTCAAAATCAGATCGTATGCAAGACCCCAGCCGCCTGACAGCACCAGATAGGTTTTCGTGGCCCGCGAGGCTGTCAGGATCGCAACCAAAGCGATGAGACAGGCCCGGAGGCGCCGGATGTGATAGGTGGGGCCGCGGTGCAGGGTGCCGGGCGAAGTGGACAGCCGCCGCGCCCGAATACCGCTGGCGGCAACCAGATTTGTCGTGGCCTCTGTGACCAGTCCGGCGCCATGGACAGGCGGCGGAAAGGGGCCGATCATCAGGGCAGGCGGGGTGCGCGCCATGCGGAAGATATCGAGATATCGCTGCGCCACGCGATCGGGCGTCATAGCGGCCAGGCGGTTTCGGGCGCATGCGAAATCGCGGACCGGATCGGCGAGGTCCAGCAGGGTCTCGATGGCATCTGCGATGGTCTCAGGCGTCGCATCGAGGGGCAGGAAGAATTTGTAATCCTCGCCCAAAATCTCGCGATGCGGCGCGATGTCGGAGGCAAGGATCGGTATGCCCGCCTGCACCGCCTCGAGCAGCACATTGGCGGTGCCTTCGTGCCGGCTCATCGTGACGAGCGCCGCGGCGCGGCCCAGCCATGCCGCCGGATTTTTAACGAAGCCCGGTCGTACGATGCAGTGGCCGAGCCCTCGGGTTGCGACCACGTCGTCGATGGTTTCGCCGAGGCTGCCCTGGCCCACAATCGCAAAGGCAAGATCGGGCCGTTTTGGCGCGAGGGCGCAAAAGCCCGCGAGGGTTGAAAGGATGTTTTTCTGCGCCTCGAGGCGACCGACGGCGAGCACAAGCTTTTCGCGTGGGCGCGTTTCGTGGATCTGCGATGCGACGATGTTGTCGGCTCGCATCACCATGTCGTTGCGCCCTGCCCATAGCGCGATCCCGGCATCGGAATTGGCGACGATCGCGTCGGCGAACCGGCCCAGCAGCATGCGCAGGCGAAACCGCACGCCGTTCGGATAGGCGCTGTCGCGTTCAGTCATCACCCATGCCGCGCCTCTGCTCGCCATGCGCAGCACGGGGCCGAAAACGTCGCAGACGATCTGCCAGGTCAGGATGATATCGGGCCGGATCGCCCGTACGGTTCGGGCCGCATCGAACAATAGGCGCGGGTCGAAATGGCTACGGGGGACGAGGTCGTGGATGCGCAATCGGCGCGTCTGCAAGGCCGCGTCGTGGATTTCGCCCTTGCGAAAGCGCACGAGATGGAGGTCCAGCCCATCGATTTCCTGCAGCGCGTTGAGGAGGCGGATGCACTGGATCTGCGCGCCGCCATCGCCAAAGCCGGGGATCACGACGCATATCCTCATCGGGCGAGCCTTGCCAAAACCGCTTCGCGCTTCTGTCTGCCGTTCAACGCCTTGGTCATCACGCCTTCGGCCAGCGCCTTATCGCGATAGTCGGCAAGCGTGCCGATGACACGGGCCGGCACGCCGGCGGCGACGCTGTCGCTCGGGATATCGCGCGAGACGATTGCGCCGGCGCCGATCACCACATTGGAGCCGATCGTCACCCCCGGCAGGATCACGGTGCCATGCCCGATGAAGACGTTATCGCCTACGGTAATCGGCGCGATCCTGTCGAGATCGGGGTAACGCTCGCGCAATACCCAGACGCCGCCGTCATGGGTTTCGAAATGCGTGCCACTGGCGCTGACGCGATTGCCGAGCGTCACGAGATAGGGTTCGGTGGAAAATGTCACATCGATCAGCCGGCAGCCTTCGCCCATTCGAACGCCGATGGCCCGCGCGTGGCTGATGGGCGCGATCCGTCGCCAGAGGGCATGGATGAAATGACCGATCATGGCGCGGCTCTTTGCGGCAGGCCCAGATCGACGTCTGAGCAAGCGGGCAGGGGCATGATGAGTTTTACGGCCAGCATGAAGAGTGCCGACCAGACGAGAATCCGCACCGGAAAATCGGCGGCATAGCGCGGCAATTGCGCAAAAAGCGCCAGCGCCAGCACATAGCTCACGCTGGCTGCGTCCGATCCGGGAATTGTTATGGCGCGATTGCGCAGCCATCCGGCGATCAACCCCAGCGCGAACAGCCCGACCGGCACACCGGCGGGGCCGAAGTCGACATAAAGATCGGCGATGATCGTCGTGCCCACATTCCACCCGGCATCGGGGGGGGGCATTATGGCGGTGAGGCGGTCGGCGGAGGTTTGGTATGTCGAACCATCACCAAGTGCCCAGCCCCGGATCAGCGGCAACACCCCGGCCAACCCGATCAGCTTGTAGCGGCCATAAGCAAAATCGGTTTCGCCCGGCACCGTGGCGAGCGCAGCGCGGTTGGCGATGGTTGAAATGTTGAAGCTGGTTTCCAGCGTCTGATGGGCCAGAACTGGTGCACGATAGGGGTCTGTCGGCAGGCGCACCGTCTCCAGCACGCCATAGATAAGAAGCCCGGCCACCAGTGCCGCGGTGAGGGCGATCGGTCCTACCGGGCGGCGAAAGCTCGCCCAGCTTCCTATGCCTGCAACGATGATCAGCAGCGCGCCGTTCCGGTCTCCAAATGCGGCGAGATAGACGGCCCAGCCGATTGCGACGCACGCGCCGAGCCCCAGCGATGCCGACCATTTGCGTTTGATGGCCGGCAGGGCGACCGCCATCATGGCCAGCATCACGATCAGCAGCGAGACGCCGTCGGCCACAGCCCCGCCCGATTGTGTTCCGGTGTATCGCCCTTCGCCCGCCGCGCGCCAACCGGCGCCCAGATAGAGCGCGATCAGGGCCAGCATTGCCAAAAGCGTGGCGATGGGCAGGGCGGCAAGACGCCGATCCGGTGCAATCGGCGAGACCACAGGTCCGGCCACATGCCAGCGGCACCCAAGGTAAAACGCAGTGACCCCCAATGTGGAGAGAATGATGGCGCTATTGGCCTCTTCCATGAACGACCGGGTGATAAACCGGCTCGCACCGATATCGAACATGCCCAAGAGCGCCAGTTGATAGGGCAGGAAAAATACGAGCGCGGCGAGTAGCAAAAACAGAGTTTCCGGCGCGATGACCGAGGCGATCTGCGGGCGCATCGCGACCGGGCGGTACAGGGCGTGGGCGATCAGGCCATAGACGACCAAAAGGCACGGCCAGGCGATGATCGGGTCGAACCCTTCAGGCGCAAGCCAATAAAGAATACCCAGCGCCGCGATGGCGAGGCAGCCCAGCGTTCGAAGCCGAGGGGAATTGGCCTCTGTCCTCATCGGCGTACCGCCCGTCTCGCGATGGCCGGCAGGCCCAGCGTCAGGGCAAGCCGTCCTGCAATCAGCCCGGCGATCATCCATGTGATGTCCGCGGTGAGGACAAACCCCGCTATGGCGCAGGCGATCCCCACGACCACCGCGCCGGCGCCCAAAAGCACACGCGGCTTGACGATGAGCATGGCGTCGAGGATCTGAGCTTCGGTGCGAATATGGGCCAGTTGAATTGCAGCGATGACGATCAGCGCGTTGGCGCCAGCGCCCAGATACATGGCGTCCCCGGCCCAAAGCGCAACAAAGGCTGCGTTGGCGCAGATGATCACCGCGCCCACGCCGAACGACAGCAGGAGGCTGGTGCGGCGCGTTTGCGCAATGATCATTGCCGCTTCGGCTCTGTTGCCCGCCGCAAGCCTTGCGCCGAGCCCGGGCATGGCGGCATTGGTGGTCAAAAGGCAGATGACCAGCGCCGTCTGGGCGGCGTAGGCGGTAAAGACATATTGCCCCGCCATCGCCGCGCCGGCCAGAAGGGCGATCAGCACGAGTTCGCTGGCGAGCAATACTTTTTCGATCGCGCTCCAGCCCAGGGTCCAGCCGCCGAGTCGGTTGATATCGGCCATGTCGACGGGCCCTGGCGCGGCTATTCCCCACCAGGGGATCGCCCTCCACGCGAGCCAGTAACACAGCGCCGCCCCCGGGACCGAGCCGAAAAGGACCATCGCCGCCATGCCGACGAGGCCCCATCCGCTTAGGGCGGCAAAGACCAGCCCCGCGCCGACAATGCCCGCCATAAGCGCCGACAAGCCCAGGGCCAGATAGCCCTTGTTCACCCCGATCAGGCTGTAGGCGGGAATGGACACAAGGCCCGCGACGAGGCCGTTGATTGCAAGGATCAGCCCGGCGATGGTGAGATCGGGGCCGGCTTGCGGGAACATCCACGGCAAGGCGAGGACGAGGCCCAGAGCGAGGACGGCGAAGGGCGCTGCCCATAGCGCCCAGTTGACCAGCGCCGATCCGACCCGTCGCCGCAATGCGTCAGCCGATGCTTGCGCATTTTCGCGCGCCAGCACCCATTTGAGCGCCTGCGTCGCGCCGCCCTGCGTGGCGATCACGGTTTCAAAGAGCCTGGCGATGGTCTTCCAGATGCCAAAGCCCGAGGTCCCGAGCGCCGCCAGAAGGATAGGGTTGACGATCAGCCCGACCAGCGCCGTCGTGGCGAAGTTAAGATAGTTGGCGATGCGATTGCGCGCCGTCGCGGAGAGCACGATCCGTCCCCGTACCGGTACGATTTCCAACGATGACGCGCCGTCACTCATCGGCGGTGGCAATGGCTGGGCGGGGTGCGGTGCGCCTTGAGGCAGCGGTGCGCTCCATATGCGCACAGGCTCTATCCAAGATCGGCCCGCGCGCCCATCGCGTCAGTGCCGAGGCTCGCGCGGCTTGTCCCAGCTCCGTGCGCATGACGTCATCGTCGAGCAGGTTCGCAATCGCGGTTGCAAATGCGGGCCCATCCTCTGGCTGCGTGACGATGCCATTGCCCGCGACCGCCGCTGCAAGGCCCGTTCCCGACGCTGCCGTAGCGATGACCGGGCGGCCGGAAGCGAGCATATTGGCGAGCTTTGAGGGCAAAACGAGATCGGCAGCAGACCCCAACTGCGGCAGAAGATGCACACTGGCCAACGCCAGGAGATCGCCGAGCCGCTCCTTTGGCTGCAAATCATAAACGCGCAGATTGGGCAGGGTTTGCGCCGCCGCATCGAGCGCGTCACGGTTTGGTCCCTCACCGCAGATGACGAAGGTCAGATCGCTGCGGGCCTGCAATCGGCGAGCCGCTTCGATGATGATGCCGATCCCCTGCTTGGCCCCGATGGCGCCGGAATAAAGCGCTACGTGCCGGGTGGTGATCCCCCATTGGCGCCGATAGGACGAGGGGCCGGCGTAGTGCGCCGCATCGATGTCGGCCCAGTTGGGAAACAGCACGGCACGCTCCGGGGTGACGCCTTTTTCGACGAGCAGCGCGCGCATCTGGGGCGAAATGGTGCTGACGGTATCGAACCCTTTCAGCAGCCCCGCCTCGAAGCGGCGCGCCAGTGCCATAGCGCGGCCGCGCTCGGGCAGCATGCCGGTGGCGACCGCAGCATCGATCTCGAAGTCCTGGATATGGAGCCAGCTTTTGGCGCCTGCCGCCTTGGCCATTGCAAGCGCGACGGGCGCCGACAAAAGCGATGGCGCAATGGCGATCACCAGATCGGGCCGACCCGTGAGCCCTTTCCACAAAGCGGGCAGGGCTGACGTTGTGGCAAAGCTCGCGTGATGGAGCAGCCGCTTGGCCCCGCTCGGCTTGCCGGGCACATAGTGCGGCAAGCGCAACAGGCGCACGCCGTTTTCGCGCGAGGCTTTAAAGCCCGCCCGCGGAAATCCGTCCATCACGGCCCAATTGGGGTAATAGGGCTGGCCGGCGATCACCTCGACATCGTGACCGCGGGCGGCAAGCGTTTGCGCAAGCCCGGTCGTATAGACGGCAATGCCGATGGGTTCGGGGGCGTAGTTGAGCCCGACGATGGCGATCTTCATGCGGCCCTCCGCTCGAGCGTGTTGCGATACCAGCGATAGGTCGCAGTTATCCCCTCGCGCAGCCCGATCGCCGGACGCCAGCCCAGCGCGTCGAGTCGGCTGCAATCGAGCAGCTTTCGCGGTGTGCCGTCCGGCTTGCCGCTGTCAAAGACCAGGGCGCCGCGATAGCCGACGATCTCGGCCACCAGCGCGGCCAATTCGGCGATCGAAATCTCCTGGCCCGATCCGATGTTGATCGGCATCGCATCGCTATAATCTCGCAGCACGCAGACCAGCGCATCGGCGCAATCACCGACATGGAGAAATTCGCGACGCGGTGTCCCGGTGCCCCAGATCGGCACCGATGGCGCGCCGCGCTCATGGGCCGCGTGGATGCGCGCGATCAGACCGGGCAGGACGTGGCTCGTCGCCAGATCGAAATTGTCGCCCGGGCCATAAAGATTGGTGGGCATGGCCGAAACATAGTCGCGCCCGAACTGCTTGCGGTACGCCTGCGCCAGCTTGATCCCGGCGATCTTGGCAATGGCGTACCATTGGTTGGTCGCCTCCAGTGGTCCCGTGAGCAGCGCATCTTCGGCCATCGGTTGGGCCGCGTCGCGCGGATAGACGCAGCTCGAACCGAGATAGAGAATGCGATCCACATCGGCGGCATGGGCGGCAGCAAAGACGCTTGTGGCCATTTGCAGATTGTCGAGAAGGAAGGGTACCGGCTCGGTGTCATTGGCGAGGATTCCCCCCACCCGCGCCGCGCAAAAGACGATGGCGTCGGGCCGGCTCTCGATGAGAAAGTCGGCGACGTCGTCCTGACGCGTGAGATCGAGCCTTGATCGCTCAACGGTCAGGACGTCGCACGCTTCGCGCGCCAGCCGCCGCATCATCGCGCTGCCCACAAGCCCGTTATGGCCGGCAATCCAGATTCTTTTGCCCGCGATCTTGCCCATGGTTCACTGCGCCTCGACCGCCAGTTCGCCGCGGACCGATTTGAGATCGGCGGCCACCATTTCGCGCACCAGCGCGCGCACGCCGGTTCTGGCCCGCCAGCCCAGTTTTTCGCGCGCCTTTCGGCAGTCGCCGAGCAGCACGTCGACTTCGGTAGGGCGGAAATAGCGCGGGTCGACGGAAACGAGGCATTTGCCGTTTCTTGTGTCGAAGCCTTTTTCGTCCACGCCCTCGCCACGCCAGTCGAGCGTGATGCCGATTTCGGAAAACGCCCATTGGGTGAACTGGCGCACAGTGGTCGTGACGCCGGTTGCCAGCACATAATCGTCGGGCTGTTCCTGCTGCAGCATCAGCCACATGCCCTCGACATATTCGCGCGCGTGTCCCCAGTCGCGGCAGGCGTCGAGATTGCCCAGATAGAGGCACTGGCCGCGCCCGTGGGCGATCGCCGCCACGGCGCGAGTGATCTTGCGGGTGACGAAGGTTTCGCCGCGCAGCGGGCTTTCATGGTTGAACAAGATGCCGTTCGAGGCGTGCATGCCATAGGCTTCGCGATAGTTCACCACCATCCAATAGGCGTAGAGCTTTGCCGCTGCATAGGGCGAGCGCGGCGCAAAGGGTGTGGTCTCGGTCTGCGGGGCGGCGGCGCATCGGCCATAGAGTTCGGAGGTCGCCGCCTGATAGAATTTGGTCCGCCCCTCAAGGCCCAATATGCGGATCGCCTCGAGCAACCGCACCGTGCCCAACCCGTCGGCATTAGCCGTATATTCGGCGGTGTCGAACGACACTTTCACATGGCTTTGCGCCGCGAGATTATAGATCTCGTCGGGCCGAGTTTCCTTGACGATGCGGATGAGATTGGTGGCGTCGGTCAGGTCGCCATAATGGAGATTGAACTGGCCATTACTGCCATGCGGCCCATAATGGAGGGCATCGATACGTTCGGTGTTGAACGACGACGAGCGCCGCTTGATGCCGTGGACGGTATAGCCCTTCTCGAGCAGAAGTTTTGCCAGATAGGCGCCGTCCTGTCCGGTCACTCCAGTGATCAGTGCTGTCTTGGTCATGCGTCCCCCGGTTCGGTCTTATCGTCCGGTGCCGCGCAGGATTTCGCGCGTCACCGTTAGCCAGACGATCTTGATGTCCAGCGTAAGTGAGATGTTTTGCAGATAGGCAAGATCATGGTCGATGCGCGCCTGCGCGCTGTCGGTGTCGGCAACCACACCGCGCAGTCCATTGACCTGCGCCCAGCCGGAAATCCCCGGACGTATCGTCAGGCGCTGCGCGTAGTGCGGGACGAGGTCGTCATAGCGCTGCCCGGCCACATGCATGTCGATCACATGCGGGCGCGGACCGACCATGCTCATCTCGCCCCGCAACACGTTGAAAATCTGCGGCAGTTCGTCAAACGATGTGCGCCGCAGCACGGCGCCGACCGCGGTCACGCTCTCTTGGTGCGCTGCTTCGGTCCGCATGGAGCGGAACTTGTAAATGGTGAACGGGCGCCCGTTCTGACCGGCGCGAATTTGGGTAAAAAGGATCGGTCCCGGCCCCGACAGCTTCACCGCCAGCCCGGCCAGCAGCATCAGCGGCCAAAGCGTGGCGAGGAGCCATAGCGCCAGCCCAATATCTAAGCTGCGCTTGGCCAGGCCCGGCACTCTGGCGGGCACCAGAGGCGCGCCCGCGCGACGCTTGAGGACCAGCCCTGAATGGAGGGTGCGCTCAAGATTATCGGTGCCGATCGGCCGTGGAACGAGCGATGGATTGAGGGCGCGCAACAGCGCGGACGCGAGCGTCTGTTCACCTGTGTCGTGCCCTAGAAAATCAACCATCGCCCCCGTGCCCCATTCTTGCCTAAATGGTTAACGCCCGGGTAACAGACTGGCCGACACTTTTCAGAACATCAAGCAGAACGCCGCTCAGCTGGAAGCCGGCGCCGTTGCGATTCCTCGCTTTATTCTAACATTTTAGAGCGGTTTGACAGCTCGGGCAGCCTCGGATAGCGCGGCGATTGCCAGTCCCATGGCTTCGGATCGCCCAACGCTGATCCGGATGCAGCGGTCGAGGACCGGCACCATGGGTTTACGTACGAAAATTCCCTTATCAAGCATGGCCGCGAGCATCGCGTCGGCGCGTTGGCTCGAACCGCAATCGATGGCGACGAAATTGGTCGCCGAGGGGAGGGCGACCAGCCCGGCCTCGCGTGCTGTTGCGACCAGTTCATGGCGCGCGGCGGCAATCTTTTCCACGATGTTATCCACATGGTCGCGATCGGCCAACGCGACCAGCGCTGCATGCTGCGCCAGCTTGTTGACGCCGAAATGATTGCGGATGCGATCGAACAGCGACACGATTTCGGGCATGCCGAACGCATAGGCCACCCGCATTCCGGCCAGTCCGTAAGCCTTTGAAAAGGTTCTGAACCGTACCAGATTGGGCTGCATCAACGTCGCGGGAGGCAATGTCCCCTCCGGTGCCGTTTCGCCATAGGCTTCATCGAGGATGATCAGCGTCTCCTCGGGCACCGCTTTGACGAATGTTTCCACCGCCTGCGCATCCCACCACGTCCCCATCGGATTGTCGGGGTTGGCGAGATAGACGACCCGTGTCGGCGCGAGGCGGGTCGCCGCGACCAGGGCGTCGAGGTCTTCCCTGTCATCGGCATAGGGCACTTTGACGAGGTCGGCCCCTTGCGCTGCGACATGATAGTTGAAGGTCGGATAGGCCCCCAGCGATGTCACCACCCGATCGCCGGGTTCGAGAAACAACCGGCAGGTCAGTCCCAGCAGCCCGTCGATCCCTTCGCCCACGGTAATCGCATCAATCCCGACGCCCAGATGGTGGCTCAGCGCCTCGCGCAGCAGGAAGTTTTCGCTGTCCCCATAGGTCCAGACGTCCCCAGCCATCTCGGCAATCGCCGCGATCACTTTGGGCGAGGGTCCAAACCCGCTTTCATTGGCGCCAAGCCGCGCCAGAAACGGTTTTCCCGTCCTGCGCTCGATCACCTCCGGGCCGACGAAGGGCACAGTCGCGGGCAATTGGGCGATGACCCTTGTGGGGCGTGGTGGCGTCATTTGGGTTCTCCTCCCGGGTGGCGCTCAAACCAGCCCGAACATCTCGTCCTGCAGCCGCCGCAGTTTGTAGAGCTTGGTGGTCGTGTCTGGCGTTGCGTTGGCGCTGGTCAGAAGATCGCCCTTCTTGACCGCTGCCGTCACGCGACCGCCTTCGAGAAGGCCGACGGGAATGGCGCCCGCCGCGCGCGCTTCGGGGACGGTCATCGTCCAGGAGCGGTAGCAGGTCTCGCCGATCGCATCGAGCGGTTCGCCGGCGGCAAGATCGCGCTTGGCGACGGCGCAGACTTCGGCGACAGGCTGGGGCAGGGGCACCATGTCGGCCCTGCCGTGGATCATGATGCGAGCAGCCGTCAGCGGCACTTCGAGGCTGGTTAGATGATAGGGCCGGAAAAACCCGTAATAGGGCCCGACGCCCACATGGAGATCGTCCATGCGCTCGACGACGCGGGGATGGGTCGCCTTGGCGACGACGAAGACTCCCGGCGCCACGCCCTTGCCGATGGTATAATCGACAACCCCCGAGCGCCCCAGAACCCCGCCATCCTCACGCGGGATCAAGACCTTGGCCAGCGTCTCGCGGTCGGCGTTCGGCCCGTGCATGCCGGGCACGTCGGGCACCAGTCCCGTGGCGTTGGCGATGGCTGCCATTTCCACCATGGTTTTCGATCCGTCGATGAATTCGACAAGCATGCGCGGGTTCATGTTCCGCCGCTCGGCTTCCTCGCGATACTGGTCGGGCACCGCGTCATGGTTGAGCGGGTTGTTCTTGCCCTTGCCGGCCGAAACGATCTCCAGCCCCAGCGCCGAAACGAACTCGATCAGTTCCATGCAGGAGGAGGGCTCGTCCCCCGCTCCGACCGAATAGATGACGCCCAGCCGGTCGGCCTCGTGCTTGAGATAGGGCCCGATCGTCACGTCCGCTTCGACATTCATCATTACGAGATGCTTGCCGTGCTCCATGCCGAGCAGGTCGAAATCGGCGCCCACGCCGGGCTTGCCGGTCGCATCGATGATCACGTCCACTTCGGGAGCCGTCACCATCAGTTCGGTGTCCGAGGTCACGGCAATCCGCCCGCCATCGATCGCCGCGCTCATGGCCGACCGGCTCTCGACCTCACACGCATGGGCCGCGCCTTCGCCGGCGCCATAGGCGATATCCATCGCATGCATTGCCGTATGCGGCCGTCGGGTCGAGATCGCCGCGATCTCGATGCCGTCCATCAGCGACACTTGCGTCACGAGATCGGTGCCCATTTCCCCCGAGCCGATAATGCCCAGCCGGATCGGCTTGCCGGTTTCGGCACGGAGTTGCAGGTCGCGGGCGATGCCGGTTTTGGTGATTGTCATAACCCTTGGGGGCTCTTTGGTTACGTGTGGGGTGGGCTAACTAGATCATTTTCGCCTCCGATGGAAACATCCGCGCACCTTGAGACTTTCTTTTTCTCAACCGGCAGGGCCAAATGGCTCAACGGATTTCGGAGGGCTCATGGACGATTTCATTTCCATTTCGGTCGAAGAGGCGTGCGGGGTCATCCGGCTCACACGTCCCGCCGCCATCAACGCGCTGACCCCGGACATGATCGCCGAGGTGCTCGACGCCCTCCACGACTGGGCTGATGAGGAGCGTATCGGCGCGGTTTTGATCGAAGGCGAGGGCGAACGCGGCCTTTGCGCCGGTGGCGATGTGCGCCTCACCCGCGATGGCGTCCTCTCGGGGGATTTCGGGCGCGTTCACTCCTTCTTTGCCGAAGAATACGAAATGAACCGGCTGATCGCGACGTACGAGAAGCCCATCGTCGCCATCCAGCATGGTGTCGTCATGGGTGGCGGCATCGGCATTTCCTCGCATGCGCGTTATCGCATCGCCACGCCCACCAGCATTTTCGCCATGCCCGAAGCGGCGATCGGATTTTTCTGCGACGTGGGCGTCAACGCGCTGCTCTATAAGACAACCCAGGCGCGCGCGCTGGCGTTTCTGCTTTCGGGCCAATCGGTCGGCGCCGCCGATGCCATGTCGCTCGGCCTCGCCGATGCCATGGTCGAAACCCGAAGCCTGCAGGGCCTGCGCGACCGGATCGTCGAAGCCGCCCAGGCAAACGAGCCCGACACCACCATAACGGCACTGATCCAGGGCGCATCCGCCGATCCAGGCCCGGCCCAGTTCTGCGCCCTCGCCGATACGCTCGAAGAGGTTTTTTCCCAACCGAACACCGAAAAGATCATCGAAGCCCTGCGCGATTGGGGCGATGATGGCGACCCGGCCTCAGCTGCGCTTTACGCCCGCATCGCCCGCCACTGCCCCACCAGCCTCGTCGCCATCACCTTGACGCACCGCCTGGCCCGCAAGCAGCGCGATGTGAGGACCATTCTCGAAACCGATCTTGGCATGGCCAAACTCCTTGCCCTGCGCCCCGATTTCGCCGAAGGCGTGCGCGCGGTTCTGGTTGACAAGGACAAGGCGCCCAAATGGGAACCGGCCCGCCTGACCGATGTGGACATCGGCGAGCTTGAGAGGGTTTTGGGTATCGCAGAGGGCGTGCCGGCCTAGCGCCCCAAAACGTCGGTGTCCGCTCTACCGCCTTGCCTCACCCCCGAGGCTGCAGCAACCAGTGCCTTCAAAGCGTCCTCTGTCTCGCCTCACCCCACCCGTCATCCCGGCCTTGCGCCGGGATCCAGTATCCTCCGCGCCAGATGGTATTCCCCGCCGCCAACCCACCACCACGGAGCATACTGGGTCCCGGGTCTTCGCCCGGGATGACAGCGGTTGGTGTGGCGAGGCTGCAACCAGTGCCTTCAAAGCGTCCTCTGTCTCGCCTCACCCCACCCGTCATCCCGGCCTTGCGCCGGGACCCAGTATCCTCGGCGCCAGATGGCATCCCCGCCGCCAACTCACGCCGCCGGAGCATACTGGGTCCCGGGTCGTCGCCCCGGATGACAGCGGTTGGTGTTGCACGGCTGCAGCATACGGCGCCCGCCACACGCTCCGCCCCTTCACGCCATCTGCGCCTGCCGTGGTGTATCGCCGGCGCCCTTGGCGGGCGGAAATGCAAGTGCCATGGCCGCCGCCGCCACGCCGACGACCGCAGAGGCGATGTAGAGCCAGTGATAGCTCCCGTAGGTGTCGTACAGCCACCCGCCGCCCACTGGGCCGAAGGCCATGCCGATCGAGGAGGTCATGGTCGCGGCCCCCAACACTGTACCCATCACATGGGGCCCGAAATAGTCGCGCGCCAGAACCGCATAGAGCGGCATCACACCGCCATAGGCCATGCCAAGCACCACGGCCAGCATGTAGAAATCGGTCAGTTGCGTCACATAGATGTAGCTGTAGATACCTACGGCCTGCAGCGCCAAACCGGCGATCAGGACTTTCTTGACCCCCAGCCGGTCGGCGGCGATGCCGAACACCAACCGCCCGAACAGCCCCGCTACGCCCTCGACGCTATAGATCGAGGCCGCCGCCAGCGCGGGAACCCCGCACAGCATGGCGTAGCTCACCGTATGGAAGATCGGACCCGAATGGGCGGCGCAGCACAAAAAGAACGTCGCCGCGAGGACGATGAATTGCGGCGTGCGCAGGGCGGAGAACGCCGTTTTCGGCGCAGGTTCGCGCGGCGCTACGTCGCTTTGCTGGGTCGGCTCGGCCTCGGCGATAGCCGCCGGTGCGCGGCGGATCAAAAAGCTCGCCGGCACCAGCAAGACTGTTGCCCCGACCGCCGTCATCAGCATGGCGCTGCGCCAGCCATAAATTTCGATCAGAAGGCTCGCAAAGGGCGTAATCACCATCGGCGCCACGCCCGCGCCCAATGACACCAGCGACACCGCGAGGCTGCGGTGCTTGTCGAACCACCCGACGGTCGTTGCCATGATGGGGGCAAAAAACGCGCCGCCCGCCGCGCCCACCAGCCCGCCATAGGCGATCTGGAAGACGAGCAGATCATTTGCGCGGCTGGCTAAAAACAGGCCCGCGCCCAAAATGATCGCCGCGATGAACACCACCGGCTTGGCGCCGATCCTGTCGGTCAGCGTGCCCCACAAGAAGCCCGCCACGCCCATGACGACGAAGCCGATGGTCATGGCCATCGATATTCCCGCCCGCGTCCAGCCGGTTTCCTCGGCGATCGGCGCGAGATAGACGGGCAGGGCGAACATGGCGCCCATCGCAACACATGTGATCACCGCGCCGGCGGCAACGATCACCCAGCCATAATGAAGAGACTTCATAACCACCTCCATTGCGCAAAAGCTGGAGTGAAGACGCATCAGATTGCGCCTTTCCGACACAGGGCGGCAACAAATTTCGTCCGACCTTGCGTGAGGTGCCTGGCGCGCGCCTATGGTTAGGATTTCTTAAACGCTTCTTGGACACACTCGCCCCAGAAAAAGTCCGGGCGGGAGTCCACCAACACATGGCCAAATCGCAAGTCCAGTCCGTTGCCCTGCCGCGGATTGTCGACCTCGACGCGCTCGACGAGATCAGGGACACGCTTCTGGATGCGCTCCATGCCGGCCCGGTCGAAATCGCCGCCGACAAGGTCGAGCGGGTGTCGACCAATGCGCTGTTCATGCTGTTGTCCGCCGCTGCCACGGCTCAAAAGGCCAGTTTCGAGTTCTCCATCATTTCGGCCAGCGATGCGGTCAGGGCGGCGATAGCCAAGCTCGGTCTGGGTGACGCCTTCGCTCCTGTCCTCAAGGGATAATCTTATGCGCGTTCTTACCGTCGACGATTCGCGGACCATCCTTGCGATGCTGCACCACACCCTCACCAATGCGGGGTTCGAGGTGCTGCAGGCCGAAAACGGTCAAGTGGGCCTCGACATGCTGGGCCGGGAAGATGTCGACGTGGTGATCACCGACATCAACATGCCCGTCATGGATGGCATCGAGTTCATCAAACAGGTGCGCGCCACCGGCAAGCACCAGAGCCTGCCGATTCTGATCCTCACCACCGAGACCAGCCAGGACAAGCGCGATCAGGGCCGCGCCGCCGGCGGCACGGGCTGGATCGTCAAACCGTTCGATCCCGAAAAACTCATCAGCGTGATCAACAAGGTCGTTCATTGACGATTTTCAGACGCAACAAGGGGGTGCGGCTGTACCATGAGTGACCTCGACGAATTCAAGGCCACCTATTTCGACGAATGTTCCGAACTGCTGCTCGAACTCGAAGAGCAGTTTTCGGCCATTCAGGAGGGCGACCGAGACAGCGAACGGCTCAATGCCGTGTTCCGCGCCATCCACTCGATCAAGGGCGGCGGCGGGGCCTTCGGGTTCGACGGGCTTGTCAAATTCGCCCATTCGTTCGAAACGCTTCTCGACTATGTCCGTGACGGCAAGGTCGAACTGAGCGAGGACGTCATCGTTCTCTGCATCCGCTCGATCGATATCGTTGCCGATTTCGTCGGCGCGGCGCGCACCGGCGATGCGCTTGCCGCCAGTTATGGCGCCGTCGAGAAAGCCCAGTTCGACGCCCTGGCGCGCGGCCAATCAGCCGGTGCCGCATCGACTGATGACGAGCCGATGGACGATTTCGATATCGATTTCACCCCCGTCGCCGTCAATCTCGAGCGCGAACTTCCCATGGCGTCCACAGCGCCTGCGACCGATGGCATGACCCGCTGGACCATCGGGTTCACCCCCTTTCCGACGCTGTACGAGCGCGCCAACGATCCGCTGCTGTTGTTCCGCGAACTGGGCATGCTCGGCACGATGACCGTCACGCCACGGCTCAAGCCCATGCCGAAACTGGCCGATTTCGATCCGTTCGGGGTTTATTGCGCCTGGGATATCGAACTGGTGTCCGATAGGGCCAGCGCCGACACCATCCGCGAGGTCTTTGAATTCGTCGATGGCGATTGCGCCATCACCATCGAGATGCACGAAGGGTCCGCCCCCGCCGCAATCGCGCTCGACGACGATGATCTTCCCAGCTTTGCCGCTCTGGCCGAGATGGCCAAGGCGGAGCGCAAGTTCATCGCCACGGGCGACGCCGACGACATGGGGGCCGGAGCCGACCTTTCGGCCCTGCTGGACGATACAAAAGCCGAGGCTGCGGCGCCTGCACCGCTTCACCTCGTCGCGGAAGCCGCGCCCGCGCCGGCCACCGCCGCCAATCGCGACCGCAGCACCGACGCGCCCGAAGATAGCGCAAGTTCGGGCCGTCCTGTCGGCATGCAGTCGATCCGCGTCGATCTCGACAAGGTCGATCGCGTCGTCAACATGGTGGGCGAGCTGGTCATCACCCAGTCCATGCTCACTCAGCAGATGGATGACGCCATCCGCGACCGCTACCAGGAGCTGGTGCGCGGTATCGAGGTTCTGGCGCAGACCACGCGCGGGCTGCAGGACGCTGTAATGGCCATCCGCGCCCAGCCGGTCAAATCGGTCTTTTCGCGCATGCCACGCCTCGTGCGCGAACTGGCATCGAAAACCGGCAAGAAGATCAAGCTCGAAACCATCGGCGAGAACACTGAGATCGACAAGACGGTCATCGAGCAGCTCTCCGATCCGCTCACCCACATGGTGCGCAATTCGGCCGATCACGGCATCGAAAGCCCTGAAAAGCGCGTGTCGCGCGGCAAGCCGGAAGTGGGCACGGTGCGCCTTTCGGCCGAGCAGGCCGGCGGCAACATTCTGATCATCGTCGAGGACGATGGCGGTGGGATCAACCGCGACCGCGTGCTCGAAATCGCCCGCGAACGCGGCGTCGTCGGCCCCGACCAGCAAATGACCGACGAGCAGATCGACAATCTGATCTTTGCGCCTGGCTTTTCCACGGCTTCGGAAGTCTCCGACATTTCCGGTCGCGGCGTGGGGATGGACGTCGTCCTCTCCAACATCAAGAAGATCGGCGGCTCGGTCCATGTTCGCTCATGGACCGGCAAGGGCACCCGCATGACCCTCCGCCTGCCTTTGACCCTTGCCGTCCTCGACGTGATGCTGGTCAAGGTCGCGGGTTCGCCTTACGTCATTCCGCTGTCCTCGATCGTTGAAACCATCCAGAACTCGCGCGCCGATTTCGGCCACATGCCGTCGGGCGGCAAGGTGCTGCAGGTGCGCGGCGAATATGTCCAGGTCGTCGATCTGGCCACACGGTTCGAAATGACCACCGATCAGGCCGAAGACAGCCGGTTCGTCGTACTCTGCGAAGCCGAGGGCAATTCCAAGATCGCGCTCGTCGTCGATGACATCATCGGCCAGCAGCAGGTCGTCATCAAATCGCTGGAAGAAAACTTCGAGCGCATTGACGGCATCGCCGGCGGCACGATTCTGGGCGACGGTAACGTTGCGTTGATTGTTGATGTGCAAAGTCTCAAGTCAGGGACCGCGCACCAGACCGCTGCTTGACCTCGAATGGGTGTGCGGCGTGCGGCTGAATGAGGGATAATGATATGGAAGCGCTTGGCATTCGTGACGACTATTCCGATGGCACTGCCGCGAGCCAGAACACGCTGCAGCTGATCGCCTTTTCGATCGACGAGCAGATCTATGGCGTCGAGATCACCACGGTCCGCGAAATCCGCGCCTGGAACGGGGCGACCCCACTGCCCAACACGCGCGAATATGTGCGCGGCGTCATCAATCTGCGCGGCACCATCGTCCCGATCTTCGATCTGCGCGCCCGCTTCGGCGATGGCAAGACCAACCCCACCAAGAACCACGTCGTCGTAGTGATGAGCGTTGGCGACAAATGGATCGGCATCCTCGTCGATGCGGTCTCAGACATTCTGACGGTCTCGAAAGACGACATCCACACTGTCCCCGAAGGCAATTCGGTCGACACCGAACTTTTGAACGGCATCGTCACCCATGACGGCCGCATGGTCGGCCTCATCGACCTCGCCGCCGTCGTCTCCGGCGCCAAGACCGACGCCTGATCGGCACCAGTTTCCCGCTTAGCGCCCGTTACGAGCCCTCCGGCCACTCGCCCCCAAGGGCGAGGGTTGAGTCATGCCGCAAGCCATGATCTCAACACGCGGCGGCCGGACCCCCTCTCCCTGGGGAAAGGGCCTGGGTGAGGCGGCCTGCTGCGCAAGTGGTGCGTCTCGCGTTACCCACGCCCCCAAACTGTCATCCCGGCCTTGAGCCGGGAGCCAGTATGCTCAACATTCGATGGGATTTTCTGGCTACCTCATAACCACCGAGCATACTGGCTCCCGGGTCTTCGCCCGGGATGACATCGGTGGTTCGTGGCGAGGATGTAGGCAAACTCAAGCGCCAATTTCGGACCGCGCGTCGGCGATTTGAACGTCGGTCTCAGAAAAACTCGACTTCGCCCGAATTGGTTCGCGCGGCGATGCCCGAGAGGGATTCATCGCGCAGTTCGTCGAGCGTCAGGGTCGCCCAGACGTCATCGCTGGCCGGGCCTTTGGCGCCATCGGCGAGATCGGCCATCTTGCGGGCGGCTTCCGCCATGTTGCGGCAGCGCTGCTCGATGCGGTCCTGCATCTGGAGGGCGACGACGATCTGGCGGATGGCTGTGGATCGGGCTGCGGCGCACTCGATAGAGGTATCGCCCAGGGTCAGCAAACTGGCCGTGATCCCATCGACCATTTCAGCGGTCTGACGGGCCGTTTCTTCCAATTCCCGCGCCAGCTTCTGCAAACCCATGCACGCCCCTCCTGGGCTCATTGCGACCTCGAGTTTAGGGCATAACTCCTAAACCGATGCTTGCGTTTTATGTCCCCCCAACACATCGCCCAGTTAGGGTTAGCAAAGGGATAACGAATGGGCCTGTAGGGTCGTAAAAATGGCCGCAATTTCGCAAAGGCCAAACGTGGGCACCGCAGGGGACGGCGAGGTTCACGTCAAAACAGGGTAGTTGGAATACCGTTCTATGCCGCACTCCATGACGATGCCCGAGACATTCACCCGGGGCGTGGTGACCACAGTCCATCAGGGCGATTGCCTTGTTTCAGTTAAGCCCGACGCGACCTTTTCGACGGTTCTGGGCTCGTGCATTTCCGCCTGTGTGCGCGACCGCGCGGCCGGTCTTGGCGGCATGAACCATTTCCTTCTCGCCAATCAGTCCGGCTCCTCAAAAGACCGCTTCGGGGAATCGGCGCGCTATGGCGCGTTCGCCATGGAGCAGTTGATCAACATGGTGCTTTCAAAAGGCAGCGGGCGGAAAGCCAATCTCGAATTCAAGGTGTTCGGGGGCGGCAACATCCATGCCGGCATGAACGATGTCGGGGCCAAAAACATCGCCTTCGTGCGCGATTTCCTCGCCGAGGAAGGCTATGTGATCTCCAGCCAGGATCTGGGTGGCAATTACGCCCGGCGGGTCATGTACCAGCCCGTCACCGGCCGCGCCTTCGTCAAACGCCTCGATTCCACCGACAGCGCCCGCCTCGTCCACGAAGAACTCGCTATCGCCAAACGCCAGGTCATCAAGCCGGTCAAAGACGATATCGAATTGTTCTAGCCTCCCCACCCTGTCACCCCGAGCGAAGACCCAGGGCCTGGTATGCGCCGTGATCATGGGATACCCGCCGGCGATGGCTCCCTCCGAGCATACTGGATCCCGGCTCAAGGCCGGGAGAACAGCCTTTGACGGTCTGTCCCTCCCGCCCCACTTACCAACCGTTAACCATACCCCCTTAGGGTGAAGTAACGCGTTTTTAACCCTGGCATTTCCTTGGCCCGTCCACGCCTCGTTTCCGCATTGCTGGCGCTCTGGTCGGCGACCCTTGCGGTCTCTGTGTGGCTTGCCGTCAATTTCCCGAGCACCGACTGGTGGCCGCTGGCCATCGGCGGGTTGTGGATCGCCACCGCCGTCACCAGCCTCACAGCCGCCATCCTTGCGGAACGCGCCCAGCGCAAGGCGCTATCGGCGTTGGGCAACGCCGTGGGCGCCGGCCCCATCGGCAGGGCGCATGAGATCGTCTTCATGCGCCAGATCACCGCCAATCTTTGCCAGCGCCTCGAGCGCGCCATGGTCTATACCGCCGCCATTGAGACCCTTTCGCGCCCGGTGATGCTGGTCGATGGCGAAGGCGTCATCGTCAAGATGAGCGCCGGGCTGACCGCGCTGGCGCCCGAATGCGCGGAGACCGATACCGCCGCAGCGCTACTCGGGGTCACCGTACCGCTCGATGGCGACACCGCAACGCTTGCCATCCGTCTTTCGGGCCAGCGCTGGCACGCAACGGCCACCCCGATCGCAACCGATCGCTGGCTTATCGAA
This sequence comes from Pelagibacterium luteolum, assembly GCF_900100665.1. Classification (GTDB taxonomy): domain Bacteria; phylum Pseudomonadota; class Alphaproteobacteria; order Rhizobiales; family Devosiaceae; genus Pelagibacterium; species Pelagibacterium luteolum. The sequence continues at coordinate 118,900 of NZ_FNCS01000001.1, read as the reverse complement.
CTCTCGCGCCCCGGTGTTGCCGTGGCCGCCACGACACTCGCAGCGCTTGGCGATGCACTCATTGGGGGCAACACCACATACCGCATCGCTCAGGACGAAATCGAAGACACCCCCGAACTCGCCGCGATCAATTCCGGGCTCGAAACTCTGGATCGTTCGCGCGAACTCATCGAGGGCATCACCGCCGGCGATTTCGACGTGCCCCAGGGCAATAGCGGCTTTGCACCGCAACTCGCCAGCCTCGCCGACGCCATTCGTGCCACCGTCAACGCACGCGATGCGGCCGAGCATCGCTACCAGCGTACGCGCCAGCGGCTCGAAACCGTCGGCGCGCTGATCGAAACCTGCCGCGGCGCGGCGCGCGAGCTTTCAGCCAGCGCCGATGGCGCCCGACGCCAGCTCGCAGCGGCGCGTGAGACCTTTGCCGATACGCAAATGGCCACCAATGCGCTCGACGCACAGGCAAACCAGTTTTCCGGCGCCGCCGAACAGGCGCGCGGCTCGGCCAGCGTTACGCGCGAAAAGGTCGAGGCCGCCAGCCAGCTCGTTGGCCGCATCGATACGCTTGTCGCCGGCATCGAAGACGTATCCTTCCGCACCAATCTCTTGGCGCTCAACGCCGCCGTCGAAGCTGCGCGAGCCGGGGAGAAGGGCGCGGGCTTTGCCGTCGTCGCCGCCGAAGTGCGCGAGCTGGCCCAGTCGAGCGCCAAGACCTCGCGGGAAATCCGCGCGCTGGTCAAATCCTCGCGCAAGGATGTCGAAGCCGGCACCATCGCTGCGGCGAGCCTTGCCGAAACAGTGGGCGCCATGACCGGGTATTTACTGAATTTAAGTGATGAGACAGCCAAGATCGGTGCGAGCCTTGCGGCGGGCCACGAGGCGATGTCGGCAATCGATGCTGACATCGCCACTATCGATCGCACTGCACGCGCGCAGTGCGATGCGCTCGACGCAGGCATGCAACGCGGCGCTTGAACCGCGGCACAGGGGGACCATCGGGGGATGGAAAGCACTGAATTTCCGCTGAGCGACAAGGAATTTTCGCGCATTCGCCGGCGGGTCTATTCCATCGCGGGCATTTCGCTGTCGGACGCCAAGCGCACCCTCGTCGTCTCGCGCCTCTCGAAAATCGTCCGTGGCCTCGGCCTGCCGGGCTTTGATCCCTACATCGATTTTCTCGAAACGCGCGGCACGGCAGAGGACGATCAGGTCTTCGTCAACGCGCTGACAACAAACCTCACGCGGTTCTTCCGCGAGGATCATCATTTCGATCATCTGAAATCCTTCGTCGCCGGCCTCGTCGCCAAGCCGCAGCGCATGAGCCGCGGCAAACCGCGCCTGCGCATCTGGTCGGCCGGCTGCTCGACGGGGCAGGAGCCCTATACCATCGCGCTCACCCTGCTCGACGCCTTCCCCGAGCTGAAACGCTGGGATTTCCGGATCTTGGCCACCGACATCGATTCCAACGTCGTCGCCAAGGCCGCCACAGGCGTCTATCCCATCGGCGAACTCAACGGGCTCTCGGCCCAGCGTCAGCTGCTGTTTGAAAAGACCGGTTCGGGCGAGATCGTCATCCCCGCCGCGGCGCGCGAATTGATCGCGTTCAAGCTTTTGAACCTCATCGAACCCTGGCCCGTCAAAGGCCCGTTCGACGCAATTTTCTGCCGCAACGTGGCGATCTATTTCGACAAGCCCACCCAGGGCCAGCTGTTCGACCGTCTGGGCCAGATGCTGGCGCCCGACGGGTTCCTCTATATCGGCCATTCGGAAAACCTTCAGGCGGTGTCCAACGGCTTTAAGCTGGTGGGCAAGACCGTCTATCAGCGCAAGCCAAAAGCAGATGCAAGGGACGCGGCATGAGCGGCCAGATCAGAGTTCTCGTCGTCGACGATTCGGCCCTCATTCGTGACGTACTGAGCCGCACGCTGGCGCGCGATGGCGACATCCTCGTCGTTGGCACTGCGCAGGATCCGCTCGATGCGCGTGACAAGATCAAGGCGCTCAACCCCGATGTCGTTACCCTCGATATCGAGATGCCCAATATGAACGGGCTGGCCTTCCTGCAAAAAATCATGCGCCTGCGCCCCATGCCCGTCGTCATGGTTTCGACGCTCACGACCAAGGGCGCATCCGAAACCATGCTGGCGCTGGAGCTGGGCGCGGTCGATTTCGTCGCCAAGCCGCGTGCCGATGGCGAAGGCGGGGGCATCGAAGCTTTTGGTTCGATCCTGCGCGAAAAGGTGCGCTTTGCCGCCCAGTCCGACGTCCAGGCCCGCGCTCACCGCGCGCCGACGCCCGATCTGCCGATCAAGACCGCCGCGGCGCCCCTCGGCGCGGTCATCGCGATTGGCGCCTCGACGGGCGGCGTCGAAGCCATCCGCCAGGTGCTCTCCTCGATCCCCGCCGATTGTCCGCCGATCCTCATCGCCCAGCACATGCCGAAAGGCTTCACCGCCCGGTTTGCCGCGCGGCTGGACGAGTTGGTGCCGGTCAGGGTCGTCGAAGCGCAGGACCGCATGCTGCTCGAAAAGGGTACGGCCTATGTCGCGCCGGGCGATTATCATTTGCGGGTGGAAAAATCCTCCGGCCAGATGAAGTGTCGCGTGACCCAGGACGAAACCACCTCAGGTCATCGTCCCAGCGTCGATGTCCTGTTCCATTCCGTCGCCAAGGTCGCCGGCCCCATGGCGGTCGGTGCGATCCTCACCGGCATGGGCCGCGACGGTGCCAACGGGCTCAAGGCCATGCGTGAGGCGGGCGCCTTTACCATCGGCCAGGCCGAAGGCTCGGCGCTGATTTACGGCATGCCCAAGGTCGCTTTCGAAGTGGGCGCGGTGGTCGAGGAAGCGGCGGTCGAAAAGATCGCCGCACGACTGGTTGCGGCACTCTCCAAGATCAAGGCCGCCGCTTAACCGGTTCTGACCTTTGCCTGTGCAAACCGGCGGCTTGGATTGATGGAATGGTAACGCTTGTTGCCTAGTCTTGAAAGCGCAAGTCCTGTGGGGGTTTACGCCGTCGCAAGACTTGAGAACATCGTCATTCGATCCGGCGGCAGTGGGGGCGCGAACGTCCGGCGGATCATCATTCGAAAGCTGGAAGACCAATGCCGAAGGCCAGTGCCGTTTCCGTCCTGATCGTCGATGACCAGCAGTCCATGCGCGGCATCTGCAAATACATCCTCACCCAGCTCGGCTTCAAAGACATCGTCGAAGCCAAGTCCGGCCGCGATGCGCTGACCAAGCTCGAAAAGACCAATGTCGACCTGATCATTTCCGACTGGAACATGGACGATGTCGACGGCCTGACGCTCCTCAAAGTCATCCGCAAGCACCCCCGCACGCAATCCATGCCCTTCATCATGGCAACCGGCCGTTCCGACAAGGAACAGGTCAAGGAAGCCATCGAATGCGGCGTCAACAACTACATCATCAAGCCCTTCGACGCCGCGACAATGAAAAAACGCATCGAAGCGGTGATCGGGGCGCTGAGCTAAGGGCGCTGCAGCAAGCGCACCGCGCTCGCCTTACCCACCCCCGTCATCCATGCTCGACCCGCGACCCAGTATGCGCGGTGTCCCGGCGAGCTCTCAGCGGTCCAGCCTCCCAATCGGAGCATCCTGGGTCCCGGCGCAGGGCCGGGATGACGCTGAAGCTGAATTGATGGCCGTGGCAAACATCACGAGTTAGGGCAGCACGCGCCCTTGCCCACCCCCGTCGCCATCCCCACCTCCGTCATCCTCGGGCTTGACCGGAGGACCCAGCCAGCATCACCTCAACAGCAGAAATAGCGTTTTATCAGCGAGATACATCATAAGGACCGATCATGCTGCGATCGTGCGTGGGTCCTCGGGTCAAGCCCGAGGATGACGGGGGAGGGATAGGATCGTGCCCCTTGGCACCACCCTCGATCCGATGCAAGAACAACAGCCTCAACGCAACGGAGCCCGCGTCGTGACCAGAAAAACCATCGGCCTCATCGCCCATGACGACAAGAAGGACGACATGGTCGCCTTTGCTCTCGCCCACAAAACCCAGCTCGCGACCCACGATCTGGTCGGCACCGGCACCACCGGCGGGCGCGTGGCGCAAGGCACCGGCCTCACCGTCACGGCGCTCAAAAGCGGCCCCTTGGGCGGGGATGCCCAGATCGGGGCGATGATCGCCGAGGGCCGGCTCGATGCGCTGATCTTTTTCATCGACCCGATGAGCGCTCTCCCCCATGATGTGGACGTCAAGGCGCTCACCCGGCTCGCGACCCTCTATGACATCCCGGTCGCCTACAACAAGTCCACAGCCGAAGCGGTGCTCAAGGCGCTTTGAGTTGACCAAAACAGCCTCTTATGTGCAGATGCCGCAAATTTCGGCAAAATTGCGCCACTCATCATAAGGCGCGCGTTTAAGGGGCAAGGACAGGCGTGGCGTTTGACGCGGTAATCGAGGTCCGTTCCGTATCCAAGCGGTTTGGCGGGCTTTTGGCTGTCAATCAATGTTCGCTCGAGGTCGAGCGCGGGTCGATCACCGGTTTGATCGGGCCGAACGGGGCAGGCAAATCCACACTCTTTAATATGGTCGCGGGCAATTTCCCCCCGTCCAGCGGCGAAATCATCTTCGACGGCCAGGACATCACGGGTCTGAAACCGCACGAATTGTTCAAGCTCGGCATGTTGCGCACCTTCCAGATCGCGCATGAGTTTTCCAACATGACGGCGCTCGAAAACCTCATGATGGTGCCCGGCGACCAGCCCGGCGAAAGCCTCACGACCCTCTGGTTCCAGCCCAAAAAGGCCGCTACCCGCGAGGCCGAAGTCCGGCAGAAGGCCCTCGACGTCATCGATTTCCTCAAGCTCGGCCACGTCAAGAACGAGTTGGCAGGCAACCTTTCGGGCGGCCAGAAAAAGCTGCTGGAGTTGGGCCGCACCATGATGGTCGACGCCAAGATCGTGCTGCTCGACGAGGTCGCCGCCGGCGTCAACAAAACGCTTTTGAACGACCTCGCCGCCAATATCGAGCGCATGAACAAGGAGCTCGGCTACACTTTCTTTGTCATCGAGCACGACATGGATCTGATTGCGCGCCTGTGCGATCCGGTCATCGTCATGGCGCAGGGCGAAGTGATCGCCAAGGGCAATATGGACGAATTGCGCGCCAACCCGATGATCGTCGAAGCCTATTTCGGTGGTCCCGTGGAGGCGCACGCATGAGCCTCATCGATCTCAAAGACATCAAGGCCGGTTACGGCGCCACCCCGATCCTCAACGGGGTCAACATGGCGATCGATGCCTCCGATATCGGGGTCATCGTCGGCCCCAATGGAGCGGGCAAGTCGACGACCCTCAAGGCCATTTTCGGCCTTTTGAACGTCATGGACGGCACCATCACTTTCGATGGTCGCGACACGACACGGCTCGAAGCCGACAGGCTCGTCCCCATGGGGCTGAGCTTTGTGCCGCAGGAGCACAACGTCTTTACCTCGATGACGGTGCATGAAAACCTCGAAATGGGTGCCTTCATCCGCCGCGACGACATCTCGGGCACGCTCGACGAAGTCTATGAGATGTTTCCCGATCTCAAAGCCAAGCGCCGCCAGCCGGCGGGCGAACTCTCGGGCGGCCAGCGCCAGATGGTCGCCATGGGCCGCGCCCTGATGAGCAAGCCCAAGCTCTTGATGCTCGACGAACCTTCGGCGGGGCTTTCGCCGCGCTACATGATGGAAATCTTCGAGCAGGTCGTAAAGATCAACGCCGCCGGCGTCGGCATCCTGATGGTCGAACAGAACGCGCGCCAGGCGCTGGCGTTTGCGACCAAGGGGTTCGTTCTCGCCAATGGACAGAACCGGTTTACCGGGACGGGGCAGGAACTGCTCGACGATCCCGACGTGGCCAAAAGCTTTCTGGGGGGCTAGCCACCAATGAACGATTTAATCTTCTTCTTCAATCAGGCGATCATCGGCGGCGTCGTGCTCGGCTCGATCTATGCGCTGGGCGCCGTCGGCGTCACGCTGATCTTCGGCATTCTCCGCTTTGCCCATTTCGCCCATGGCGACATGATGACCCTTGGCGGGTTCATCTCCTTCGTCCTCGCCGGCATCGTCGCTGGCCTCGGCATCGCCTTTCCGTTGCCCATCGGGTTCATCGTCGTGCCCTTCGCCATGCTGATTGCCGCCGGCCTTGCACTGGGCATCGACAAGGGCTTTTACGCCCCCCTGCGTGCCCGGGGCGCCAAGCCGGTGACCCTGCTCATCGCCTCCATCGGCGTCACCATGATGATCCAGGGCTTGATCCGCCTGTTTTTCGGCGTCGGCACCTATTCATTCTTCGACACCCAACCCAAGGTGCTGCACCGGATCGAATTGCCCTTCGAAGGCGTCACCCGCCCGATCAGCTTTTCCGAGCCGCAATTGCTGCTCGTCATTTCCACGATCATTGCTGTCGTTGCGCTGCATTACTTTCTCACCCGCTCGCGGCTGGGCAAGGGCATGCGCGCCATGGCCGACAATCCGGACCTCGCGAAAGTCTCGGGCATCAACACAAAGCTCGTTGTTCGCGTCACATGGATCATCGCCGGTGCGCTCGCCTGCCTTGCCGGCACCATGCTGGCGCTCGACGTATCGCTGAAGCCCGACCTCGCCTTCAACATCGTCCTGCCGATCTTTGCCGCCGCCATCCTCGGTGGTCTTGGCCATGCCTATGGCGCCATCGCCGGCGGGTTCGTCCTCGGCTTTGCAGAAACGCTGGCGGTGTTCAACTGGTCGGTGCTGTTGCGCCCGTTCCGGGACAATCTCCCCGAATGGTTCGAAATCCCCAACACCCTGTCGCTGGTGCAGTCTGAATATAAGCTCACCGTCGCGTTCGTGATCCTCGTCGTCGTGCTGCTTGTTCGGCCCACAGGGATCTTTAAGGGAGCCAGCACGTGATGAACGCCATGACCACGCGCTATATCGCCGCCTTCATCGCCCTCTTCGTCCTCATCGTCGGGGTGGGGATGATGATGGGTTCGGCCTTCACTGTTCGGCTGCTCGTCGAAGCCTTTGCCTTTGCGCTCATCGCCATGGGGTTGAACATCCAATGGGGGTTCGGCGGGCTGTTCAATTTTGGCATTTTGGGCATGCTGATGGTGGGCGGCTTTGCCGTCACCTTCATCTCCTATCCGGTCAATATGGAGTTCTGGGGCTCTGAGGGCCCGCTCTATCTCGGGCGCACCCTGCTCGGCATGGCGATCGGCGCCGTCCTGATCTTTTTCGCCCATCGCGTCCAGCGTTTCGGCATCACCGGCAAGGGCCGTGGCGCCGTCATCGTCATTGCGTGGTTCATCGCCTATGTGATCTTCCGCTCGCAGATGGACCCGGCCGCCAGCTACATCACCTCGACCGCCGGCTGGGTCGGCGGGCTGGGCCTGCCCGTTCTTTTGGGCTGGGCCTTTGGCGGCGTTCTCGCGGGTCTCATGGGTTGGCTGATCGGCAAGGTCAGCCTTGGCCTGCGCGCCGACTACCTTGCGATCGCCACCATCGGCATCGCCGAAATCTTGCGCGCTGTTCTGAAGAATCTGGAATGGCTGACGCGTGGCACGCTGACGGTCTCGCCCATTCCCTGGCCCGTCTGGACGCCGCAGATTTATCAGGCCAATGGCGCCGACACGACCACCAGCTTCATCCTCGCCCGTGGCGGGTTCCTCGCCGTGGTCGTCGTTATCGTGCTCATCGCTTTGTTTTTGATCCACCGCGCCTATCTCGGCCCCTGGGGCCGCATGAACCGCGCCATCCGCGACAACTATATCGCGGCCGGCTCGATGGGTAAGGACGTGACGGGCCGCCAGCTCGAAATCTTCGTCTTCGGTTCGGTCCTCATGGGCATCGGCGGGGCGATCCTCGTCTCGTTCGTGGGCATCTATGATCCCTCGAGCTACCAGCCGATCAACCACACCTTCATCATCTGGGTGATGCTGATCGTCGGCGGTGCGGGCAATAATTTCGGCGCTCTGTTCGGCGGCATCTTCATCTATATCGTCTGGATGCTGTCCGAGCCTTTGGCGCAGGCGCTATTTAACGCCCTGTCGCGGTTTTCGTCCGACATGGGCTGGGGCGCCATCCCCGACATCGCCAGCCGCGCCGTCCAGATGCGCGTCTTCGTCATGGGCCTCGTCGTCACCATCGCCCTGCGGTTCGCACCCCAGGGCCTGTTGCCCGAGGTCATCCGGCGCAAGGAATAGGGCAGGGGGCATAAAGAACGCCCTCACCGGCCTGCCGGCCACCTTCCCCTCTCTCCCCTCAGGGTAGAGAGCTGGGGTGAGGGGCCGCTGAGCTAGTGAAGCCCCCTGGGTACCCCACTCACCCTCGTCATTCCGGCCTAGCGCCGGGACCCAGTATGCTCCGTGTCCGCGATAGGCCCACAATCCCCGAGCATACCTGGCCGCGCGCCGCCCAGCTGACAGCCATGGATAAAAGGCACAAAAAAAGCCCGGGGCATAAACCCCGGGCTTTCCAATCCAGCTTGCGCTGAACCCTTATTCGATAACGCCGACTTCGACGAACGCGCCGCCTTCGACGGTCAGTTCGACGATAACGCCTTCGATGTCACCGGCGTCATCGAAGTCCATGGTGCCACCGGCGCCTTCGTAATCGATGTCGGTGCCGGCAGCGATCAGCTCCTTGGCTTTTTCCCATTCGCCCGGAAGGATGATTTCACCAGGCGCGGAGGAGACTTCACGCAGAGCGGCCGAGAGACCTTCGCGGTCAGCCGAGCCGTTCTTTTCGATCGCGAGCGCGAGGAGGAACGCGGCGTCATAGGCCTGCGGGGCGTAAACCGCGTCGGCGACCACACCGGCTTCACCGGCGAGCGAGGCGAACACCGAAGCCGAATCGCCTTCATAGGCGCCGGCGCGGGTGATGATCATGCCGTCGAGCGCAGCAGCGTCGATGCCGGTGAAGAGATCTTCGCCGACCATGCCGTCACCGCCGACATAGGTTTCGAAATTGCCCGATTCCAGCGCCTGGCGCAGAAGGGTCTGTCCCGAGGAGGATGCGTAGGCGAGAACGACGAGGTTCATCGAACCCGACGAGGCGAGCGTGCCCAGTTCGGCGCGATAATCGGCCTTCAGGTCTTCGTGAGCCAGATTGGCCATCACGGTGCCGCCATTGGCTTCGTAGGTCTCGGTGAATGCCGAGGCAAAGCCCGAACCATAGTCGTTGTTGACATAGGTCAGCGCGACGTCTTCGACGCCCTTGGCCAGCAGCAGTTCGGCGAGCTTCTGGCCCTGGAACGCGTCGGATGGGGTGGTGCGGAAGACGAGGTCGTTGTCTTCGAGCGTGGTCAGCGACGGTGCTGTCGAAGCGGGCGAAACCATCACCACGCCGCCGGGAATGCCGGCCGACTGTGCGCCGCCAACGGTTTCACCGGTGCACAGGCCACCCACGATGGCCGTCACGTTGTCGGTGTTGATCAGGCGGTCGGCTGCGTTGGCGCCGCCGGTCGCGTCACAGGCAGAGTCGGCTGTGATCATCGAGAGCGTGCCGCCATCGAGGATGCCGCCCTGTTCGTTGACCTGATCGACGGCCAGCTGCGCACCGGCGACGATGCCGGGGGCCATGGATTCGATCGGGCCGGTCAGCCCGCCGAGAAAGCCCAGCGTTGCGTCCTGTGCGACAGCCGGTGCGGCGACAGCCAGAACCGAGGTGGCAACCGCGAGGCTCAAAGTTCTTTTGATGGTCTGCATGATATCCCTCTAAAATTTTCGTCGCGCCGCGCCCGTCCCCTCCAGACACTCCCGGAATGGTACCGGGTTCGGGCAGCCCAACTGGATCAAGGCCCACTCGCTGGAACCTTTCCGGCGGTAACATTGCACAACATCGCGGATGGAGTCATCAGGTTTTGGAACGAATGTTGTTTGGTGCCAGTTGCTTAACGCCCTTCGATTTGCGACCCTTCCTACAAGCCAACCCGGAGCGGGACTTATATGCGCAATCTGGCTCGTGCCGCCCTCATCGCCTTCGGCATTGGCCTGGCCATGCCCGCTCTTGCGCAGATCCAGGTGCTCGAAAGCCCCGGCCCGGATACGCCCGAAGCGGCAGAGCCGGTGTCCGAGCCCGAACCCTCGGCCCCCTGCGGCACCAATGAATTCACCATCGCGGAGATGGGCTGGCCCTCGGCCGCCATTCTCGCAAACATCCACGCCACGCTGCTGCGGGCCGAATTTGAATGTACCGTCCGGCTGGTGCCCGGCGAGCCCGAAACCACGCTCTCGTCCATCGCGACGACGCGCCAGCCTGCCGTAGCGCCCGAGCTCTGGGTGTCGCGCCAGGCCGAAGTCTGGAACGGCGCCATGCGCGCGTCGAGCGCCCGCGCCGCAGCCCCCACGTTTTCAGGCGGTGCGCTCGAAGCGTGGTTCGTGCCGCGCTATGTGATCGAGAACAATCCCGGCCTGACCTCGAGCGAGGACGTCGCGGATCATTGGCAGGTGTTCGCCCCGCCCGGCACCGAGCGGGCCGAACTCATGTCATGCCCCACCGAATGGGCCTGCGCCATCATCAACCAGAACATGGCGGCGGGGCTGGGCCTCACCGAGCATTTCGACGTCGTCGAACCGCTCGATCGGTTCGACATGGACGCGCGGCTATCGGAATCCTTTGCCCGGCGCGATCCGTTCATCACCTATTACTGGCAGCCCAATGCGCTGATCCATCGCCTCGACCTCGTGCCGCTCGATATGGGAGGATTCGATCCGGGCAGCGCCCAATGCATGGCCATCCGCGATTGCGTCCCCTTCGAAGGCTCGGGTTTTGCCCCCGACAGCGTGGTCATCGCGGTCGCCGAATGGGTCTTCACTGACGCCCCCGATGTCGCCGACTATTTCGCACGCGCCTCGATGCCGCTCGAAGAAATGAACCGGCTCCTTGCCTGGCAAGCCGAAGAAGACGCCTCCCCCGAAGCCGTCGCCCAGCACTTCCTCATCACCGGCCAGGACATCTGGCGGCCATGGGTGGGGGAGGCTGAGGCTGAGGCTGAGGCTGAGGACTAACTCCACCGCTCACGGCTCCCTCACCGGCAAGCCGGTGAAGGGCCCTGAGTCAGAGGTCATTCCCAACCGCTCACCAAACCCAAACCCGTCATCCGGCCCTGAGCCGGGACCCAGTATGCTCCGCATCGATTGTCGACCACCGTGGCCAATTTCATACCCTGAGCATACTGGATCCCGGGTCTCCGCCCGGGACGACGGCGGTGGTTGGAGCAGCGACAAATGCCTCATCACCGCCCAGTCTCACCCCCGGCCCGCCCCCTCTCCCTTTGTGGGAGAGCGTTCGGGGGGCGGCCTGCTGAGGCAGCGTTCATCCCCCGCGCCTCACACCCCCCCACCGTCATCCTCGGGCTTGACCCGAGGACCCAGCCATGCGCCGTCCGGCGCATGAACGGACACACACATCCCCCGCCGACACCTCCCCGTTGCACTCGCCCCGACAAGCCGTTTATAACCACCCTCAGGAAAACGGCCTTATATGGTGTCTCGGGAGACAGGGTTTTGGATATCAAGAAGATCAATGACCGCGTCAGCGTTTCGGGGCAGATTCAGCCTGCCGATGTCGAAGCGATCAAGGCTGCCGGGTTTGTCTCGATCATCAACAACCGGCCCGATGGCGAAGCGCCCGACCAGCCGACCGCTGCCGAAATCAAGGCCGCAGCCGAAGCGGCGGGCCTTGGCTATTATGACATTCCCATGGGCCGCGAAGGCGTGACCCCCGAAATGGTCGCCCAGACCCAGGCCGCGCTCGACGCGAGCAATGGCCCGGTGTTCGCCTTCTGCCGCTCCGGCACCCGCTCGACCACCCTCTGGGCGCTTAGTCAGGCCGGCGAAGACAGCGCGGATTCCATCATCGGCGCCGCCGCCAAAGCCGGGTACGACATGCAGCATCTCGCCGCCCATTTGGACAAAAAACTGTCATAGGCAGCGCTGGCTTTCGTTCATGAAAGCTGCGCTCGAAACTTCGATTGCAGCGTTGCCAATCCAAACCCTGTCATCCCGGACTTGATCCGGGACCCAGTATGCTCCGCGCTTGTGGTCAATCATACGCGTCGCGCATACTGGACCCAGGCTCAAGGCCGGGGCGACAATGGGGAGGTCCGGAGCAGCCAGCCCGTTACGTCATCGCACATCAAAGAGGAAAGCCATGGCCATCAAGAAAATCCTCGTTGCCAACCGGTCCGAGATCGCCATCCGCGTGTTCCGCGCCGCCAATGAGCTGGGGCTGAAAACGGTCGCTGTGTTCGCCGAAGAGGACAAGCTGGCGCTGCACCGGTTCAAGGCCGACGAGGCGTATCTGATCGGGCAGGGCAAGGGCCCCGTCGAAGCCTATCTGCAGATCGACGAATATATTCGCGTCGCCAGACTCTCGGGCGCCGACGCCATCCACCCCGGCTATGGCCTTTTGTCCGAAAGCCCCGAATTTGCCGATGCCTGCGCTGATGCGGGCATTATTTTTATCGGCCCCAAGGCGCAGACCATGCGCGATCTGGGCAACAAGGTCGCCGCGCGCAACATGGCCATCAAGGCCGGCGTGCCAGTCGTCCCCGCCACCGAGCCCTTGCCCGACGATCTCGATGAGGTCGCGAAAATGGCCGACGAGATCGGCTATCCGCTCATGCTCAAGGCTAGCTGGGGCGGTGGCGGTCGCGGCATGCGGCGCATCACCGATCCCAAACAGCTCAAGTCCGAGGTCTCGGAAGGCAAGCGCGAGGCGAAAGCCGCGTTCGGCAAGGACGAGATGTATCTCGAAAAGCTGGTCGAAAAGGCCCGCCACGTCGAGGTGCAATTGCTCGGCGACGATCACGGCAATCTCGTCCATCTGTTCGAGCGTGACTGTTCGGTCCAGCGCCGCAACCAGAAGGTCGTCGAGCGTGCCCCGGCGCCCTATCTCAACGACGCCACGCGCAAAGCCCTGACCGATGCCGCCCTGCGGCTCGGCAACGAGGCCGGCTATCGCTGCGCGGGCACCGTCGAATTCCTGATGGATGCCGAGACCGACGAGTTCTACTTCATCGAAGTGAACCCCCGCATCCAGGTTGAGCATACGGTCACAGAGGAGGTGACCGGCATCGATATCGTCAAGGCGCAGATCCACGTCATGGATGGCGCGGTGATCGGCACGCCGGAATCGGGCATCCCGAAACAGGAGGACATCGTCCTCCACGGCCACGCGCTGCAGTGCCGCGTCACCACCGAAGACCCCGAAGAAAACTTCATCCCCGATTACGGCCGCATCACCGCCTATCGCGGCGCCACCGGGTTCGGCGTACGCCTTGATGGCGGCACCGCCTATTCGGGCGCTGTGATCACGCGCTACTACGATCCGCTGCTCGAAAAAGTCACCTGCTGGGCGCCGACGCCGGAAGAGGCCATCGCCCGCATGGATCGCGCCCTGCGCGAATTCCGCATCCGGGGCGTTTCGACCAATCTGGCGTTCCTCGAAAACATCATTTCGCACCCCAAATTCCGCGACAATACCTATACGACGCGGTTTATCGATACGACGCCCGAGCTGTTCAACATCGAAAAGCGCAAGGATCGCGCCACCAAGCTTCTGACCTATATCGCCGACGTCACGGTCAACGGACACCCCGAAGTCCGCGATCGTCCGCGCCCGCCGGCCAATGCCGCAGCGCCGGTGGTCCCCACCTATCCGCCGCTCTCGGTCAATGAGGGCAGCCGCCAGATCCTCGAGCGCGACGGCGCGAAAGGTCTCGCCGACTGGATGAAGGCACAGAGCCGGGTGCTGTTCACCGACACCACCATGCGCGACGGCCATCAGTCTCTGCTCGCCACCCGCATGCGCACCTTCGATATGGAGCGCATTGCCATGGCCTATTCGCGCGGCCTGCCGAACCTTTTCTCCCTGGAATGCTGGGGCGGCGCGACCTTCGACGTCTCCATGCGGTTCCTCAATGAGGACCCATGGGAGCGCCTGAGCAAAATCCGCGAGGGCGCGCCAAACATTTTAACGCAGATGCTGCTGCGCGGCGCCAATGGCGTGGGCTACACCAACTACCCCGACAACGTGGTGCAGTTTTTCGTCAAGAAAGCCGCCGAGGGCGGCATCGACATCTTCCGCGTGTTCGACTGCCTTAACTGGGTCGAAAACATGCGCGTCGCCATGGACGCGGTGATCGAGAGCGGCAAGGTCTGCGAAGGCGTCGTCTGCTACACCGGCGACATGCTCGACCCCGATCGCGCCAAATACGATCTCAAATACTATGTCTCACTGGCCAAGGAACTCGAAGCTGCGGGCGCGCATGTCCTGGGCATCAAGGACATGGCCGGCGTCATGAAAGCCCCCGCCGCCAAAAAGCTGTTCGCGACGCTCAAGGAAGAGATCGGCATCCCCATCCACTTCCACACCCACGACACCTCGGGCGCTTCGGCCGCTACGGTTCTCGCCGCGTGCGAAGCGGGCGTCGATGCCGTCGATGCGGCCATGGATTCGTTCTCCGGCACCACTAGTCAGCCGACCCTCGGCTCGCTCGTCGCCGCGCTCGAAGGCACCGATCGCGATCCCGAACTCTCCCCCAAAGCCATCCGAGAAATCTCGTTCTATTGGGAGGCGGTCCGCACCCAGTACCGCGCTTTCGAAAGCGATCTCAAAGGCGGGGCGTCGGAGGTCTATCTCCATGAAATGCCCGGCGGCCAGTTCACCAATCTCAAGGAACAGGCCCGCTCCATGGGGCTGGAAACCCGCTGGCACGAGGTCGCCCAGACCTATGCCGACGTCAACCAGATGTTTGGCGATATCGTCAAGGTGACGCCCTCGTCCAAGGTGGTGGGCGACATGGCGCTGGCCATGGTCTCGTCCAACCTTACCCGCGCCGACGTCGAAAACCCCGACAAGGACATTTCCTTCCCCGATTCCGTCATCGGCTTTTTTGCCGGCGATCTGGGCCAGCCCACCGGCGGCTTCCCCGAGGCGCTGCAGAAAAAGGTCCTAAAGGGTAAAAAGCCCCTGACCGAACGCCCCGGCAAGGGCCTCGCGCCCGCCGATCTCGAAGCCGAGCGCAAAAAGGCAGAGGAGGCCACCGGCATCGAAATCGACGATTTCCGCCTCGCCTCATACCTCATGTACCCAAAAGTCTTTGCCGAATTCTGCAAGGCTCAGGACACATATGGCCCCACCGAAGTGCTCCCCACGCCGGTCTATTTCTACGGCCTCGATCCGTCCGACGAAATCCTCGTCGATCTGGAAAAGGGCAAGACCATGGTCGTCCAGTTCCTCGGCCAGTCGGAAACCAATGAAAAGGGCATGGTCCGCGTCTTCTTCGATCTCAACGGCCAGCCCCGCGCCGTCGCTGTCCCCGATCGGTTGAAAGCCGGCGACATCGTCGCTCGCCCCAAGGCCGCTCCGGGCGATGCCAAGCAGGTCGGTGCGCCGATGCCCGGCGTCATCTCCCAGCTTTCGGTTCAAGCGGGCCAAAAGGTCGAGGCCGGCGACGTGCTCCTCAGCATCGAAGCGATGAAGATGGAAACCGCCATCCATGCCGAAGCCGCCGGCACCATCGCCGAAGTTCTCGTCAAGCCGGGCGACCAGATCGATGCCAAGGATCTGCTGATCAGGCTGGAATAAACACAAATAGTTCGTGTGACATGTTAGGTATTGATTAGGCGTGATGGCAGGTTTTGCGATCACGCTTTTTCATCTTTACCCCTAAGTACATATACCCATGAGACCGTCTCCCCATCTCAAGCGGGAGGACGCCCCAATGAATGGGCTCGGGTTGTATCGCGCCATAGCGCGCTTTGGTTTTCTAAATTATCGCGCCAAGATCATGGTCATCGCGTTCCTTGGCACGCATATCCCCCTGATCGGCATCATCGGCTGGTCGGTGTTCAATCTCACGCGCGATCCGGCGCTGATCTGGGGCACGCTCGGCGTGGCGCTCGTCGCGACCCTCGCCGGCACCGGTGCGACGCTCCTTATCCTCAATGGCTTGCTGCAGCCCGTGTTCGCCACCTCGAACGCGCTGCGCAAATATCGCGAGGACCGGGTCATCGACCCGCTGCCGCGTGAGTTCGACGACGAGGCCGGAACCCTGATGGCGGACGCGGGGGCAACGCTCGAACAGCTCGACGCCAGCCTTACCCTTCTCGAAACCACCGATCCGGTCACCGGGCTTTTGAACCGCAAGGCGCTGCTTTCGACCCTGGCCACGCTGCCGGCGTCATCGAACACCGCCATCGTCGCCCTGCGGCTGGTCACCTATCAGCAGATCATCTCCAGCTTCGACCAGACCCGGGCCGACGCCATGATGGCGCGGCTGGCCAATCGGTTGCGCACCCATGTCGGTGCCGATGCCCATCTGGCCCGTGTCAGCGGCCCGTCCTTTGCCTTTGTCGCCCCCGTCGCCGATCGCGGCACGCTCAAGGCCGAAATCGCCGCCATCATCGCCGAGCTCAACGAAAAGCTGGTGCTCGACGGCATCGAATTGCTCCCGGTCTTTTCCGCCGGCCTCAGCATTATGGGCGAAGATGGGGAAACCGGCGACACCGTGCTCGATGCCGCGATTTCCGCTGCCAGCGCCGCACGGCCCAAATCGGTCGCGTTCTTTACCTCGGGCGCCCGCGACGCCATGCGCGAAGCCTTCGTTCTCGAACAGGATTTGCGCACCGCCATCGATGCCAATCAATTGGTGCTCCACTTCCAGCCGGTGGTCGATATGGCTCGCGGCAGGGCGATTGGCGCCGAGGCGCTGGTGCGCTGGAACCATCCCCAGCACGGCCTCGTCTCGCCGGCCCGCTTCATCCCGATCGCCGAACGCTCCGGGCTGATCGACGATATCGGTCTCTGGGTCATGCGCGAAGCCTGCGCTCAGATGGCGCGCTGGGACAGCGAGGGCGTCGACCCGATCACCGTTGCCGTCAATCTGTCGGCCAGCCAGTTCCTCGATCACCGGCTCGAAAGCCAGCTCAAGGAGGCCCTTGCTGCAGCGCGCATCGATCCCACAAGGCTCGAGATCGAACTGACCGAAAGCGCCGCCATGCTCGACTATGAGCACACCCACAAGACCTTCCGCCAATTGAAGGATCTGGGTCTTTCGGTCGCCATCGACGATTTCGGCACCGGCTATGCCTCGATGAGCCAGTTGCGCAAGCTGCCCGTCGACAAGCTCAAGATCGATCGCGAGTTCGTCACCAATGTCGATACCGCCCCCGACGCGCAGGCCATCTGCAACGCGGTTATTGCGCTCTCGTCCGGGCTGGGGCTGAAAATCCTCGCCGAGGGCACCGAGCGCCGCGAAGAGGTCGATTATCTCGCCGCCCGCGGCTGCAATCTCTTCCAGGGCTTCTACTTCTCCAAGCCGGTCTCTGCCACCGATCTGGCCGAAGCGATCGCCGACATCTCGCTCCTTGCCGCAGACGCAGCCGATGCGACCCTGACCCAGAAAGTGGGCTGAATAAAAAAAGGACGGTCTGGCAAAAACCAAACCGTCCATTAAGGGGAGCTAGGAGGAGATCAATCGTAGAAATTTGGGTCGGCCCGCGCCGGAAAGGTACGCGGGCCGAAATGCTTTAAGGTCAGATCATACCCATAAGCATCAAAATCAGGATGACGACGAGGATGACGCCAAGAATGCCGGTCGGGCCATAGCCCCAGGACCGGGAATAGCCCCATGTCGGCAGCGCGCCGATCAGAAGCAAAATCAGGATAATTATCAGGATTGTCGAAAGGCCCATTTTGAAATTTCCCTCACAGTGACCATTATGGGCTGTAAAACATTCGTGAGGGCAAAATGGTTCCCGCGGTCAACGTTGATTATACGCGCCGCGCCGTCCCGTCGATTACCGGCCCGTCGCGCTCTGCCGGTGCCTTGGCACCCGGCAGTTGCGAAACGATCCAGCCAACAATAAGCGGGACGATCACGATATCGTCGATCCAGCCCAGAAACGGGATGAAATCGGGCAGGATATCGACCGGCCACACAAGATATGCCACGGCCGCGAAGGTCGCGACCTTGAGGTAAAGCGGGGTGGCCGGCGTCCAGAACGCCTTCCACAACAGCACCACTTCCTTGCGAAACCGCAGGAAGCGAGGCAGCAGAAGTGAAGCGAAGCTCTTGATCATGGAAAATAAATGGGTACGCCGCCCGCCGGTTCAAGGGGTTCGCCACGACCCTCGACATCGTGAGCGAAAAGATTGCCACACCGCTCACCCCACCCCCTCCGTCACCCCGGGTCTTCGCCCGGGACGACATCGGGTATTGGCTGCAATGGTGTACCTTACCACCGATACATGAGGGCCACATCGCTCGCCCCATCCCCAGCCGTCATCCCGGCCGTGAGCCGGGACCCAGTATGCTCCGAATGGGCGATGGCCTCGTCTTACGGCCTCAATCCCGCAAAGAGATCGACCCAATTGGGGTTCTGCTCTTCAATCAACTGAACCTTCCATCCCCTGCGCCATCGCTTGAGCCGCTTTTCGCGCTCGATTGCGCCGTCGATGCTTTCATGGGTCTCGTAATAGACGAGCCGTTCGACGTCATACGCTCGCGTAAACCCCGCAACGGCCTTGTCCCGATGCTCACCGATTCGGCGAAAAAGATCGTTCGTCACCCCAACATACAGCGTTCCGCCAATCCCGCTGGCGAGAATATAAACATAGTAATATCGCTGCGCCCCCATGCCCCCTCCGAGCATACTGGATCCCGGGTCTTCGCCCGGGACGACAGTGTGGTTTGCGGCAGCGCATGAGTCTACCCAATGCTGTTGCCGTACGCCGCACGTTTCGGCCCCCCTTCGCCACATCCCACCCGTGTCATCCCTGCCTTGAGCCGGGACCCAGTATGCTCCACGCCAGAGAGAGCATCCACTTCACCAACCCCACTCCTCCCACCCACACCCATTGTCACACCCCCACAATATTGCGCTGATCTCATCAAACCCTTATGTCTTGCGCCAGCATTGGGAAGGTTCGTCATGGCAGGTCCAGCACAGCGCAATCGCACGGTCGGGGTCGATGTCGGCGGGGTCACGGTCGGCGGTGGCGCGCCCATCGTCGTCCAGTCGATGACCAATACCGACACCGCCGATATCGATGCCACTGTAGCTCAGGTTGCAGCGCTGGCGCGGGCCGGGTCGGAAATCGTGCGCATCACCGTCGATCGCGATGAAGCCGCTGCTGCCGTGCCCATCATCCGCGACCGCCTGATGGTTCGTGGCGTCAACGTGCCCCTGGTCGGCGATTTTCACTATATCGGCCACAAGCTCCTGGCCGATCATCCCGCCTGTGCCGAAGCGCTGGCCAAATACCGCATCAATCCGGGCAATGTCGGGTTCCGCGACAAGCGCGACAAACAATTCTCCCAGATGATCGAGATCGCCAACCGCTACGACAAACCGGTGCGCATCGGGGTCAATTGGGGTTCGCTCGATCAGGAACTGCTCACCGTCCTCATGGATGAAAACGCCGCCCGCGAAACGCCGTGGAGCGCCGCGCATGTCCAGCGCGAGGCCATTATCCGCTCGGCGATCCTATCGGCCGAACGCGCCGAAGAGCTCGGCATGGGCCGCGACAGGATCATCTTGTCCACCAAGGTCTCCGACGTGCAGCAATTGATCGCCGTCTATCAGGAATTGGCCGTCCGCTGCGACTACGCGCTCCATCTCGGCCTCACCGAAGCCGGCATGGGATCAAAGGGCATCGTCGCCTCCTCCGCCGCCCTCGGCATCCTTCTGCAGCAGGGGATCGGCGACACGATCCGCATCTCATTGACCCCCGAACCGGGCGGCGATCGCACCCTCGAGGTCAAAGTAGCTCAGGAACTGCTCCAGACCATGGGCTTCCGCCAGTTCGTCCCCGTCGTTGCCGCATGCCCCGGCTGCGGGCGCACCACCTCGACGACGTTCCAGACCCTCGCCAAGGACATCCAGGACCACCTTTCGACCTCGATGCCCGAATGGCGCGAGAAATATCCCGGGGTCGAAGCCATGTCGGTCGCCGTCATGGGCTGCATCGTCAACGGACCGGGGGAATCCAAGCACGCCGATATCGGCATCTCGCTTCCCGGCACCGGCGAAACCCCCTCGGCCCCGGTGTTCGTCGAGGGTCAGAAGGTCGCCACCCTCAAGGGCGCCGACGTCGCCGACCAGTTCAAGCTGATGGTCGCCGATTACATCGAAAACCGGTTCGGCGCAGGACGGGCCAAACCTGCAGCGGAATAGCTCATGATCATTCAACCCGTCACCTCGATCGCCGATGGCATCGGCCGCGCGTTGGCCGCACTGTGCGCAATCGGCGCCGCCTACGCTTTCATCGCCGCGTTCGCCCTCGACGTCGCGCCCGAAGCGGGCTGGCTGGCGCTGTGGCAGAAATGGGGGTTCGCGATGTTTGCTGCCCTCTTTGCCCTGCTCGCCCTGCGCCCGCGCGCCAGCGCCGGCCTTTGGGAGCTTGCCTTCTTTCACAAGGCGATCATCGGGCTGGCCGGGCTCACCTCCCCCTTCATCCCCGGCGCTGTCCAGGCTGGCATGATCGACTTCGTCCTCGCGCTTATTCTGGCGCTCGCCTATGTGCTTACAAAGGGCTGGACGGCTTGGCGGCGGGCCTGATGTCTGGGCCAAATGGCCAGATCACCATCCGCCGCGCCACCGACGCGGACGCCGTGGAAGCCGCCAGTCTGCTGCGCCGTTCGATTACCGAATTGTGCGTGCCCGACCATGGCAATGATACGGCGCGGCTCTCGCACTGGCTGTCCAACAAGACGCCCGAACATTTTCGCGGCTGGCTCGCCGATCCTTTGAACACGATTTTCGTCGCCATTCTCGATGGCCGGATCGCCAGCGCCGGCGGTATCCGCGAGGGCGAAGGGATCGTTTTGAACTACATCCACCCCGAGATGCGCTTCCGCGGTGTGTCCTCGGCCATGATGGATCATCTCGAGGCCGAGCTGGCCCGGTCGGGCGCCAGCCATGTCGACCTCGTCTCCACCATCACCGCCCGGCGCTTTTACGAACGCCGCGGCTACACCGAGCGCAACCTCCCGCCTGAACAGCGCCCACCCTACGGCATCGCCATGCGGAAGCGCCTGGGCCTCTGACGGCGCCCAACCCAACCTCTCCCTTAGGGGGGAGAGGTCGCCCCGCAGCGGCGGGTGAGGGGGCCTTGCTGGCCGTGCCTAAACCTATTTGTCTTTGCTCGTCCCGGTATTCCGCCCCGGCTCCCAGAGCACGTCCTTTTCACCATTGCCATTGGCCACGCGGGCCAGAACGAACAACAGATCGGACAATCGATTGAGATAGCGGATCGCTTCGGGATTGGTGTCGGGCTCGGCGCGCTTCAAACCCACACAGATGCGTTCGGCGCGGCGCACGATCGTGCGAGCGAGGTGCAGCGAGGCCGACAGATGCGAGCCGCCGGGCAAAACGAACGAGGTGAGCGGCGCCAGCGCTTCGTTGAACTGATCGATCTGGCGTTCCAGCCAATCGATTTGCCGCGCGGTGACCCGCAGCGCCGCATATTTGCGCCCCTCATCGGGTCCGGGTGTTGCAAGGTCGGACCCGAGGTCGAACAAATCGTTCTGGATGGTGCCCAGCGCATGGTCGACCCGCATCATGCTCGATGTGTGGAGCCGCACCAGTCCGATGGCCGAATTGGCTTCATCGACAGTGCCATACGCTTCCACCCGCAGATCGTCCTTGTCCCGCCGCGGTCCATCGACCAGCCCGGTGGTGCCGTCATCGCCGGTCTTTGTATAAATCTTGTTGAGCTTGACCATGCGGGCTCCCTAGCGTTGCGGTCCGAAGAAAAACAGCGCCGCCATCAGAAGCGCCACGGCGATCGCCTGCATGATGACGCGGGCCCGCATCAGCTTCTGGCTGGTGTTGCCCGAGCCGCCCTTGAACATGTTCCACAGTCCCATGAACAGGATCACCGCCGTCGCCGCGATGGCGAGAATGATCAAAATATTTGTTGCCGCTTCCATGGCGTCGCCTTCATCTTTCTGGCCCTGTCGACTCTCTACGCTTGGGGGCCGTCAACGGGTCATGCCCCATTTCGTCGCGCCGTACCAGAGCCCGCAGGGCGCCAATCGGCACAGCGCTGTCGCCAACTCGGGTACAGCCCTGTCGATCATCGGCACAATCGCCGATCTCGAACCATATATGTAGGGTTGTGCGGGGACGATTGGACCATCGCCACGAAGTGGGTTCAGCCAGAAAAATCCTAATGTATTGATTTACAATGCGTTATTTCGACGTGAAGTTGTCCACGCGCACCAAAAATGCCTTAAGATATCTGCTGTGGGCGAGGCAATTGCTGTTTTACGTTTCGGAGCGCGAAGACCAGCGCAGCGCGGCTGAATAAATCAAAACCCGAGCGCTGCTTTCACATCGGTGGCGCTCCATCCTGTTGCACGCAGATCCGCCAAGCTTTCCGAACCCTTTGATTTTGATAGCTTTTCTTTGGCTTCGTCGGTCACCAGTGCATGGTGCGTATATATTGGTGTGGCCAGTCCCAGCAATTTCTGCAGCAGTACGTGGATGTCGGTCGCCGCATAAAGGTCCATCCCGCGCGTAACATGGGTTACGCCCTGCAGCGCATCGTCCACTACCACCGAGATATGATAGCTCGTCGGCGTATCCTTGCGCACCAGCACCACATCTCCCCATCGCACCGGGTCTGCGATGCGCCGCATCGGCGCTGCTTGCGGCGTCGGCATGGCTTCGGTCATGAATATTTCGCCTGCTGTTTCAATGGCTTTGCCCATGTCGATCCGCCATTGAACCGGCACGCCGGCTACCAGTTTCTCGGTGCGTTTAGCGGCGTAACGATGCTTGCACGTGCCCGGATAAAGCGGCGCTCCCTCGGGATCGGTTCCCCCATCGCTCGCCGCCCGGATTTCGCTGCGCGAACAAAAGCATGGGTAGAGCAAATCCTTCGATTTCAGCGTCTCGGCGGCCTTGCGATAGTCATCGAAATGCTGGGACTGCACACGCACCGGCTCGGGGTATCTGAGGCCAAGCCATTGCAAATCCTCAAAAACTCCTGCGACAAATTCGGGTCGACATCGTTTGGTATCGATGTCTTCGATCCGCAGCAGCACAATCCCGCCCATGTCTTTCGCCCAGCGGTCGGTCAATAGGGCCGAATAGGCATGCCCCATATGAAGCCGGCCGTTCGGGCTTGGCGCAAATCGCAAAATCGGTTGAGATGGTTCTGACATGACCCGCCCAAAATCCTCGTCCCAAGGCCCTATCACGATGGCGTCCACGCCTCCAGTCCGCCTGACGTCCCCCGACGCACTTGCCTTTCATCTCAATGGCTTGGGCGGTCTCGACCCGCGTCTGGCCGCAGCCATCGCCAAGGCGGGGGAGGTCAGTTTGCGTACGTCGCCAAGCGGGTTCGAAGGCATGTCGCGGGTAATCTGTGGGCAGCAGCTTTCGGTCGCATCGGCCCGTGCCATATGGGGCCGCGTCGAAGCGCTTGGCGCCACCACACCCGAGGCCTATCTCGGTTTCGATGAGGAAACCCTGCGGAAAACAGGGCTTTCGCGCGGAAAATTCGAAACCATTCGCGGCCTCGCCATCGCCATTGGCGAAGGGCAGTTGAACTTTGCCGAGATCGACGAGATGGACCCCGATGCCGCTATCGCAACGCTGACGCAACTCAAGGGGATCGGGCCATGGACGGCTGAAATCTATCTCTTGTTCTGCGCGGGACACCCTGACATTTTCCCGGCAGGCGACCTCGCGCTGCAAAAGGCGGTCGCGCACGCCTTTGCGCTTCCCGCTCGCCCCTTGCCGAAAGATTTGATACCGCTGGCAGCCGACTGGTCGCCCCATCGCGGTGCGGCGGCATTGATGTTCTGGCGCTATTTTTCGGCGATGAAAAATTCCGATGCCTGGGATGCACTTTAACAAAACCAAGGACTTGCCTGTGACCGAACCTGTCAAACTCTCCGGCCCCATGCTCCCACCCGCATCGGGTAATGGAAAAAGTCTCGTCGTCCTTTTGCACGGCTATGGCTCGGATGGGCGCGACCTGATCGGGCTCGGCCAGTTCTGGCACGACAGTTTTCCCGATACGATTTTCGTCGCGCCCAACGCCCCGGAAGTCTGCGGGGTCATTTCGACCGGATATCAATGGTTTCCAGTTGATTTCGACCGCGAGCGCGACTTTTCCCGCATGGAAGGCGCCGCGAAAGTCCAGCCGGTCGTTGAAAGCTTTCTCAAGGATTTGTGGGCGCAAACCGGGCTCGGGCCATCCGAGACGATCCTTGTCGGGTTCTCGCAGGGCGCCATGATGGCGCTCTATACCGGCCTGCGATTGACCACGCCGCTCAAGGGGATCATCGCCTTTTCTGGCTTGCTCATTTCGCCCGAGAAACTTGAAGCGGAGATCGCCTCGAAGCCGCCGGTTCTGTTGGTCCACGGGGATATCGATGAAGTGGTTCCCGTCATTGGAAGCGAGGCCGCGCTACCTGTCCTCCTCAATCTTTCGGTCGATGCGCAACTCCACATTTCGTCGGGCTTCGGGCACACCATCGCCCAGGACGGGCTCGAGGCGGCCACTGACTTCCTCCGCCGTCACCTGCTGCCCTAAGCGAAGCGTTTTCAACAAAGTTCTTCACAGCCCTGTCACATCGGGCGTAGAGTATGAGAATGGAATCGCCGGAGCGCTTCCGGCACGCGGTGAGAGCGCATTCGAGTTGGGAGCGCGACGGGGATGATGATCCATTCCCCGGAGGGTTTTTGTGACAATTCATGTGTCACCCGAGTCGTGCCCAACTCTGGTTCTGAACGCCGATTTCAGGCCGCTCAGCTATTATCCATTGTCCTTGTGGAACTGGCAGGACGCCATAAAGGCTGTTTGCCTAGAGCGCGTTCACATCGTTTCGGAATATGACAAAATCGTCCGAAGTCCGAGCTTTGAAATGCGCCTCCCAAGCGTTATTTCGCTCAAAGACTATGTTCAGCCCGCCAAATACCCCGCCTTCACCCGCTTCAATGTTTTCCTGCGCGATCGCTTTCAGTGCCAGTATTGCGGCTCCCGCCACGATCTGACGTTCGATCACGTCATCCCCCGTTCCAAGGGTGGCCGGACAACATGGGAAAATATCGTCGCTGCCTGTTCACCCTGCAATCTGCGCAAGGCCAACAGGACGCCCCGGGAAATCGGGATGATCCCCAAACAATCGCCTTACCAGCCCACGGTTCACGATCTGCACAACAACGGTCGCGCCTTTACGCCCAACTATCTCCACGATAGCTGGCTCGATTATCTCTATTGGGATATCGAACTCGAGCCGTAATCAGGCAGGTTTGTTACGCAACTGCCCGATGATCGCGAGGAGCAGAAGCACGACGATCGCTGCGGAAATCAGCGCGTTGAACCCGGCCAGCGAGACGCCGAACAGTTCCCATTGGACGGCGTCGCACGGTACGATCCGCACATCGCTCATGTCGCCAAGCATGTCGAGGCTCATGGCGTCGTCGCCAACGCCGGTGCAGCTTTGCGGCCCCGGCCACCAGCCCCATTCGACACCCGAGTGATAGACGCCAACCCCAGTGCCCCAGGCGAAAAGTGCTGCGGTGATGCCTATCAGGCCAGCACGGATCGGGGCCGTGAGCCGCTTCCAGAAGATCAACGCCAAGGCAAGGATGGGCAGGCCGATGTAGTAGGGCCAGCGCTGGGTAAGGCAAAGCTCACACGGATAAAGCCCGCCGATATACTGGAAGGCGAGGGCGCCCAGGATCGACGCAAGCCCAAGAGCGAAGGCGATCGCGGCGCGGAGCCGATCGGTTGCGGATGAAATCAGGTGTGCCATTTGGGTTCAGCCTATCAAAGAAATCGGATCGCGGCGAAACCGCCAACGAGCAGCACTGTAAACACAAGCGTCATCAGCCCCAGGCGCTTTTCGATAAACTCTCGGATCGCCGGCCCGAAGAAGTAAAGGAGCGTGGCGACGAGGAAAAACCGGGCGCCGCGGGAGATGACAGACCCCAGGATAAACACCGGCAGCGCCAGCCCGGCGAAGCCCGACGCAATCGTAAAGACTTTATAGGGCACAGGCGTAAACCCGGCGATGAAAACGATCAGCAATCCGTAATCGGCGAACCAGGCCTGCAATTGCTCGAATGCTGCATCATAGTGATAAAATTCGATGATCGGGCGCGCGAGGGGCTCGAACAGGTACATCCCGATCAGATAGCCGAAAATGCCTCCTAGCACCGAAAATACGGTGCATAGCGCGGCATTCCAGAACGCCGATTTACGATCGGCGACCACCATCGGAATCAGCATGACATCGGGCGGGATGGGAAAGAACGAGCTTTCGGCAAAGCTCACGCCGGCCAGTGCATAGGGCGCCTTGCGGCTGGCGGCCATGTCCATGGCCCAGTCGTATAGTCTGCGAAGCATGCTTTATATGGCGTCCCGTTCGATTTCGGCGCGCGAAGCCTTGTCCGATGCGCCACAGGATTTCAATTGCGATCACGCCGGATTTACGGCGGCGGCGCCCGATCTCGTTCCTATCCTACAAAAGCGCCGGAAAGAGCAAGTGCGATGCAATTGACCGATTGACGCCAGAGCCGCTTTGCCTATAGTCCGCCGCGTTGCCGAACCTGCTGCGGGCGTGGCGGAACTGGTAGACGCGCCAGACTCAAAATCTGGTTCTGGAAACAGAGTGTCGGTTCGATTCCGACCGCCCGCACCATCCTTCCCTTGTCCGTGGACCACCATCTCATTCTAGCCAAGGGAAAACCATGAGCGACTGGATCATCTCGACCATCACCGAATGGGGTTATGTCGGCATCTTCATGCTCATGGTGGCCGAAAACGTCTTCCCACCCATTCCGTCCGAACTGATCATGCCGTTCGCAGGCTTTGCCGCGGCAAATGGCCAGCTCAACGGGCTGGGTGTGCTCCTGGCGGGCAGTGCAGGCTCGTTGTTTGGCACCATGCTGTGGTATTTCGCGGCACGCCTCTTGGGGCTGAAACGCTTCCATGCGCTCTGCAACAAGCTCGGCCGGGTCGCCACCATCACCGAGCGCGATATCGACATGGCTGTCGACTGGTTCGCGCGCTATGGCGTCTGGGCGGTATTGATCGGCAGGCTCATCCCCGCCATCCGCACCCTGATCTCCGTCCCTGCAGGGCTGGCTGCGATGCCGTTCTGGAAATTTTTGGGCATCTCGGCCATCGGCACATTGGCGTGGACCGCAATCCTCACCGGCGCAGGCTACGTTCTCCACGAGGGCTATCATATCGTTGAAGCCTGGGTGGATCCCGTCTCGACGGGCGTCGTGGTCCTCGCGGTGGTGATCTATATCTATCGCTTCGTCACATGGAAGCCGATCAAGGACATCGGCTGATCGCCATTACGACCAGAACCGCTTGACTGCCAGGACCTCATCCAGACGTTCGGAAGCGGTCGCTAAAAGTACGGATTTGTCCAGGGTGCGCCCCACTTCGGTATCGATCGTTGTCAAATCGTTGAGCTCGCCCAAGGCATCCTGAAGCGCGCCCAGCCGGTTGCTCAGCTTTTGATGGTGCTTGGCCTTGCGCTTGCCGTCATAGACCGCTGCAAAGAACTCGGTGCCATAGCGTAGCGTCTTGGCGAGCTTGCGGGTTTCGTGCCGTTCCTGGTCGGTCCGAACGGCAAATCCCTTGGCTGACGCTTTGAGTTTGCGAAACAATTTGTCCAGCGCGCTGTTTGCCAAATCCACGACAGGGAGTTTTGCCGCGGCCCTGCCTTGGGGCGCCGAGCTTGCCGCACCATCGGTAAGCCATTGCACGATATCGAGCATCAGGAGACGCGGTCGCGCCTGGATCAGCGTCTCGCCAAGCGTGCGGTAGGCCGCGTCGCGGGCTTCCTGCACAAGGGCCGCCTCGGGGCCCTGCGGCATCGCGGCGAGCTTGATATCGAGATCGCGCGCCGTGCCCAATATCCCGGCAAGCCATTTGAGCTCATCATTGAACGCGTCGCGCGAGTGGGGATCGAGGACGGCCTTGAAAATCTTTAGCGCCGACCGCAGCCGCCGCAGGCCTACACGCGCCTGGTGCAGCGCCTCGGGCGTCTGGCGGCGCAGCAGAATATCTTCGTTGAGCCTGTATTGCGCGATGCATGAGGAAGCGATGAGAAAGAATGCGTCTTCGACCGATCCATTTGGGTCGATCCTCACGGCGTCGGCTTTCACGCTATCCTCGAGCGGTCCGAGCAGGCCGTAGCCGAGATCTGATTTGGCGCGTACGCCGATTCTTATCGGCGCGATCGCGTCGAGGGATCGGGCGAGATCGAATAGCGCGTCAGTCGAGCCCGATTTGAGTTCCAGCTCTGCCTCGCTCAGCGCCTGGTAGCGATCCGCTGCTTTCACCGTGCCCATATCGAGCGCGATCTCAACCGTGCTGCCATCGTGTTCCGCGAGCACTACGCGCCGCTCGACGTCGAGCGAAAAGGTTTCAGCCATGGCGCTGCGGGTTTGGGGCGGAAGGCCGGCAAGCGGTGTGTCAGCGATATCGATTGCGCGATCTGGCACCGGCTTTTCCCACTCGTCGCGGTCGAAAAGGCCGACCCCGTTGCGTGAGCCCGACTTGATGGTCTGGATCCACTGATGGCCATCGTGGCGTAACCTCAAAGTCATGCCCGATTTGAGCAGGAACTGTGCAGGCGTATCGAAATAGACCGAATGCAACGAACGGTGAGTGATCTCGCCACGTGTCGTAAGCCAGTGGCCCGCAGCGTCGGCGTGGTCGGGCAACAGCGTCAGCTTGAGTTCGATTTCCTTGGTCATCTCACACCGGTTCCTGCCGTCTATCCGTTATGTGATCACAAATCCGGGGTGGTCTGGAACATCCCATATCTCAGGGCGTTAAGGTTTTCGCAATGAAAGTTAACGCGGGTGGGTAGTGTCATGTTGAGCATCGGATCTCTCGAACCGGACGATATCCCGGCCACTGTCGACCTGCATAGAAAGAATCTCCGCCTGGGGTTGTTCCCAAAGCTCGGGCGGGAATTTCTTGGCCTTTATCAGCGCAGTTTTGCCCAATCTCCGTATGGAATAGCGCTTGTCGCGCGTGGGGACGATGGCGTGATAGGCGCGTTGTTTGCGACGACATCAAATGCCGAGCATTACCGTTGGGTCACTCGCAATATGGGTATGCAGATGGCGATGGTGGGCGGCACCGCAATGCTTACTCATCCGCACGCCGCAATCACCTTCGCGCGTACGCGATTGGGACGATACTCACGCGGTCTGGCGCGCCATATGGGTCTTACCGCCTCTTCGCCGAGCACCGGCGCGGTCGCGCCGCAGCTGTCGGTTCTCAGTCACATCGTGACGTCAGATGCCGCTCGGAGGCGCGGGATAGGACGCCAGCTCATCGAGACGTTTAAGGCAAAAGCGAGTGCGCGGGGCGTTCACAAAGCCGTCCTCGTCACAGAGGAGGGTGGACTCGGTACCCCATTCTTTGAAAGGCTCGGGTGCCGGCTGGTCAATTCCCGTCAGTCTCAGGATGGTGCGGTCTTGCGTGAATACAAAATGATCTTGGACGAGGAAGGTGCTTATGAGGATTTGGACGACAATCGCAATCATCGGATTGTTGTCCGTGCCTATCCAAACCGTCTGGGCGCAGTCCATCCTTCTCCACTCGGTGCTGCAGCAGAGCGCAGCTGATACCCTATCCATTTTACCCTTGGCGCCGCATCAGGGCGGCGCCGAGCCGCTGTCGGCCAACGAAACTCATCCCAACGCCAAGCGGCTAGCCAGCCAGATTGCTCTGGCGCTCACGACTTATGCGGACGGTGAAACGGAAGCCGATATCGCTGGGCGTTTGGGTTTTGCCGGTCAGCACGCTGTTGAACTCGCGCCATTGCTGTATGTCCCTGGGACGTGGTCCGAGGGTCGCATTATCTACCCGCAACTGGGCGGCCTGACCGACACCCGTATCTCGGTAATGGTGGTCACGGAACAGCTGGTCGGCACCGACACCGGTCTGCAAGCCTTTGTGCGCACGCTCGATATCAGACTTGTGATGTCAAACGGCGTCTGGCGGTTCGATCGTCTTGCGTCCACTGGCGTAACGCCGGTGATGCCGCCCACCATGTTGTCCGCTGAGGCCCTTGCAGTGGTCAACGATCCGCGGATCGAAATGCCGGACTCCGCGCGGTGGGACATTTTTTCAGGCCAGATCTCGGATAAATTGCTGCGGTTGATGGCGCGGCTCGCCGATATTACGCCTTATGGTGTCGTGACGCTTTCGGAAGGGCATCCCTACGAGGTGTTCGGCACCGACCGGCAGTCCGACCATACCCGCGGCCGTGCCGTCGACATCTACAGGATCGGCGAAAATCTGGTGATCGACGAGCAGGCACAGGGGACAGCGACATACGAGGTCGTTCGCTGGCTTTATGACCAGCCCGAATTGAGCCAGGTCGGATCGCCATGGGACATCGATGGGTCAGACCGGCGGTCGTTCACTGACCGGGTGCATCTCGACCATCTTCATGTCGCTGTAACGCCGTAAAGCGGTTAGGCGCGGCGACGAATGGGTTCATGCGCCATCATCTGGGCGCGGTCGTAACTCGTGCGAGATTGAGAAATGGCATCCTGGTGCTCGGCGGCCCAATCCCACAGCGCGCCAATCGGACCGGTGAGGGTTTGCCCGAGCTCGGTCAGGGCATATTCAACGCGCGGCGGAATTTCCGGATAAACGGTTCGCGTCACCAGACCATCGCGTTCGAGATTGCGCAGGGTGAGGGTCAGCATGCGCTGGGAAACGCCGTCAATTGCGCGGCGCAGTTCGGAAAACCGCATGGTGCCGCCTTTTAGTCGCCCCACCACCATGACGCTCCATTTGTCGCCGATGCGGTTCAAAATATCGCCCATCGCCGTGCAAACCATTGCTTCGTCGGGCTCGACGGACATCGAAATCTCTCCCTTTAACCCCATGCCTTCTTTATAAGCCAATGGCACATTTTTGGAAACCCGGGCATGTGGCGCGCGCGGGTCACACTGCGGGAGCCCCGCGTCAGTGGTCGGGGGATCGTGATGGCGTGGGCATTGTTTGGCCAAAATTGCCCTGTTATGCAGGTCCGTCTTATTCATCTTTCATTTACGGAGCGGTAGAGCAGTGCGGTTATGGCGGCGAGCATCGGCGGTTGTGCTTCTGGTTATCGGGGCAATGGCGGCCAGCGTCTCGTTCGCCCAGGCCATGCCGCAGCTTCTGATCGATATGCGCACCAATGAGGTGCTCTACGAGAATGAAGCTGGCGTGCCCTGGCATCCGGCGTCACTCACAAAGCTCATGACCGCGCTCATCGCGTTCGAAGCGATCGAAACCGGGCAGGCGTCCTTGGCCACGCCTGTGATCACGTCCGCCAACGCGTTGAGCGTGCCGCCGTCGAAAATGGGCTTTCCGGTCGGCACGGCAATTACCATGGAGGACGCGCTTTATTTCCTCATCATCAAATCGGCCAACGACATCGCCATTGCTATCGGCGAGACGATCGCGGGTAGTGAGCCGGCCTTTATCGAGATGATGAATGCGCGCGCCAGGATGATGGGGCTGACGGGTACCCATTTCGTCAATCCGCACGGCCTGCATGATCCGGCCCAAGTCACGACCGCGCGCGACATGGCGATGATTGCCCTTACGATCCGTGCGCGCTTTCCGCAATACGATGCGATCTTCTCAACGCGTACGGTCGAGACGGGTCAGACCCGCATGCATACCAACAATGAATTGCTGACGAGCTTTGAGGGCACCGATGGCATGAAAACCGGCTATATCTGCGCGTCGGGCCTCAATGTCGTCGCGACGGCTCTGCGCGGCGGGCGCCATTTGATGGCGGTTACGTTCGGCGCGAATTCGTCGCGCGAGCGCGGCGAGATGACGGCTCAGATGCTGTTTTCGGGGTTTGCCGGCGGCTATCGCGGCACAGGCCGCAATGTTCTCGATATCGTCAACCAGACGGGGCTCCTGCCCGTTGATATGCGCGCCAATATCTGTGGCGCCAATGCCGAGCAGTATCGGGCAGAACGCGCCGAAGCGTTTTCCGCGGGTCTTGAGGGGCAGATTTCCTATCTTAACGACACGATCGTTCCGCCCACTCACCGTGCCACCATATTGGGACGGTTGGCCGACGTTCCATTGCCGCGGCCGCGGCCGGCCATGCCGGGCTCACCGTCGGTTGCTGCCAATGACAATGAAGAAGTGGCTACGACGGGCTTTGGCGATTCTTCGATCATCTCGCTACAGCCGAGCGGACAGTCCGGATCAAGTCTCGCGCAGCCGTTTCTCTAGCTGCCTTCGAGATCGCCTGAGCTAATCTGCCTTCACAATCTCGAAGCGCAGTTGGCCGTCAGTCTGGCTGGTGCTGACATCGTACCCGTTCTGCTGACAGAAATGGGGAATATCGATCTTCGCCATCGGGTCTGTGGCCAGAATGACCAGCCGCGTTCCTGCTGGGATCTCGGCCAGACGCTTTTCCGCCTTGAGGACGGGAAGCGGGCATTTTAGTCCGCGGGCGTCGAGAATGCTCTCAGTCATTACTCTTGAAGTGACTTTCGTTGTTTGGGCCCCGGGCATCCGATTTTCAAATCATCGGACGTCGGACAGCGTTGGCAATAGATTATTTAATGGTGTGAAGTACCTTAAGGAGAATTACGAGAGAAGAAGGTTCTCGGAGATGGCAACTCCGGCCAAGTCCGTTGCCGATGCAACGTTTCGGTCCGCGCTTGACGATAGTGTGAGGCTTTTGGCCAATATGCCGGGCCGGTATCATCTTGAAAAGTGGAAACATGTCCAGGATCGCAAGGTCTCGGAGTTCGCTTGCCGCATTCAGCGCATTTCGCCGGCGATGATGGGCCTCGCGGCGCCGGTTAGCGGAAATGTGGGCGATTGGGTCGTTACCCATTTTCCAGAGTTCGGGCGCCTGCGTGGACAGGTGCAACGCACGCTGGGGTTCGGGTTCACCATGGCGCTGGAGCTGTCGGAAGCCGAAAAGCAACGCCTTGCGGACAAGATCGTGTGGCTAGGAAAGCGCAAGAATTTCGCGGTGAGCGATCTGCGCCGCCACACCCGTATATATCCCCGCAATCCCGAATCGACGCTCGTGCTCGCTGATGGGCGCCTGGTGCCCTGTTTCGTTATCGACCTGTCGCGGTCCGGCGCTGCGGTTTCCGCCGATATCGAGGTCAAGATCGGAACGCCCATGGCGCTAGGGTCAGTGGTCGGTCGCATCGTGCGAACGCTTGAGCCCGGCTTCGCTATCCAGTTCGTCGAGATGCTGCCCGAAAGCGAGCTCGAGCGACGTTTAATACGCACGGCCGCCGAGCTGTTGCCCGAACTGCGCGAACGTCTTCATCACCACTGATCATCCCATAACGATCGGCCCCTGCGTAGTCTTGCCCGATCGCTCAATCTGGGAACCAGGCTTTAGCGGCCCATCAACATCACCCAATGGGTGCCATAGGCTGAGCTGGGGTCATAGACCGCAGCAAAGCCTACTCGGCGTGCATCGCCCTGGGCCATGACATCGGCGTCGGCCGGGCTGTTGCGCCAGCCAGAGAATGTGTCAGCGAAATTGGAATAACCAGCGCTCAGCCGCAAGGCGGCAGCATCGGCGGGGCGTGAAGGCGCATTGCCCGAGCTTGCATATTGCGTTGCGAGTGCCTGGGCCTGCGCGTCAAGACTGGGGTCGGCTGCCAACGGAGCGGCGCCGCGAAGGGCACGGTACTGGTTGACGATCGAAAGCGCGGACTGACGATCCATCTGGGCGCCGGGGCTGTTGATTTCGGCGACGAGACCGGGCGCAAGGCCGGTGGACGCTGTGGTCATCGGTGCGCCGGTGCATCCTGCCAGACCGGCAAGGCACATCAGGGCCAGCATGGAGCCAATGGCGGCAGTGGGGCGCGTCCTGGCGGATGCAGTGGTCATGACAAAGCCTTCTTGTTTTGCAGAATGTGATGGATAGAGCGTTGCCGCACTGAAACAGCAACAAAGCCGCAAAAATGCGGCACATTTCTTACCACGCCGTTAACCATGTCTGCCGATTTCCGTGCAGGACGCAACGCCAGGCGGCTCAAACCGTTAACAGAACGTTGCGAACTGGCACGCCAATTGCGACGTTACTGCTGTGAGGCACGCTATATGTGCCAGATCGGGACAAATGTCCCATTCTGAAACAGGATGAATGGTTTTGAGTGGTACAGGTGACACAAAGCGGTACGTTTCGGCCCACCGGCTTCCGGTGAGCCTTCCGCTCGCGCGTCCCAAGCCCAGCACGGCCGGTGCTCCGCAAGCGGCGTTTCTAACCCAATTGCTCGGAACGCCGCAACGCACAGGCGGACAGTCTGCGCCGCAGGCGTTTTCGACCTATCGTAGCGTGGAAACAAGCGATCTCAAGCGCATGCCGATGGGCTATCGCAAAGCGCTTTCCGCCTAACTATTCAATGCCGCCGAACTGGACGTCGCGCGCCGCAGCACGGATCGAGACCGTAAAGCCGGCGATAACGTCGATCAGCGCCATGATCATCAGTATGAAGAACACCGAGGTCGCGGCAAAGCCGACAAGCAGGAATTCGATGAGGCAGACCACAAACACTGCCGTCGAAAGCATGTGATCGACTACAGACGCGTTCCCGAAGCGGGTTGCCTTGAGGATTTCACCGAAAAGCAGCACCAGCGAAACGACGATAAAGACGTCGCCCACGCTCAAATCCCACACGCCGCCGGAGACCATGGAAATCGTGGCGATGGGCGCTGCCCACGCAGCGCCGTCCGAGAAGCCGAACAGGGCCATCAGGTTGTAAACGATGAGCGGTAGGGCAAGCAGCGGCGGGACGAACATGGCGCGAAGAACTCACAGGGTCAGAGTGAGTGCAAGCTTGCCGTAAGTGTCCGGAAATAACCAGCAGAGATATGAGGACGTCGCCGGACCTTAGATCCGGCGACGCGTGTTGGATCAGGATTTTGCGGGGAGGGGGCCGACCATTTTTTCGGGGCGGACTTCGGCGTCGAATTCTTCACCGGTCAAAAGCCCAAGATTAATGGCTTCTTCGCGCAAAGTAGTGCCGTTCTTATGGGCGGTCTTGGCGATCTTTGCCGCGTTGTCGTAGCCGATCTTGCGATTGAGCGCGGTGACCAGCATCAGCGAATTGTTCAAATGTTCGTTGATCTTCTTGCGGTCGGGCTCGAGGCCGATGGCGCAATTGTCGTTGAACGATTTGGCAGCGTCGGCAAGAAGCCGGACGGACTGAATGAAATTGTAAGCGATGACGGGTTTGAAGACGTTGAGCTCGAAATTGCCCTGGCTGGCGGCAAAGCCGATGGTCGCGTCATTGCCCATGACCTGAGCGACGACCATGGTCATCGCCTCGGATTGGGTTGGGTTGACCTTACCCGGCATGATCGACGAACCGGGCTCGTTTTCCGGAATGGTGATTTCGCCTAGGCCCGAGCGCGGACCAGAGGCCAGCCAGCGCACGTCATTAGCGATCTTCATGAAGGCGACGGCGAGCTGTTTCAGTGCTCCCGATGCGCCGACGAAGGCGTCATGGCCGGCAAGCACGGCAAACTTGTTGGGGGCTGTGACGAAGGCATGGCCCGAGAGGGTCGAGATTTCGTCGGCGACGGTCTTTGCGTAGTCGGGATGGGTATTGAGGCCCGTGCCGACGGCGGTGCCGCCGAGCGCGAGTTCGCGGAGCTGCGGCAAGGTCGCCTCGACAGCCTTGAGCGCCAGATCGATCTGGGCGACCCAGCCCGAAATTTCCTGGCCGAGCGTCAGAGGCGTTGCGTCCTGAAGGTGGGTGCGCCCGATCTTGACGACGTCCATGAATTCTTTGGACTTGGCGTCGAGCGTGTCGCGCAGCAACTTGACCTTTGGGAACAGGACGTCCTCGATCACGGTGATGGCGGCGATGTGCATTGCTGTTGGGTAGGTGTCGTTTGACGACTGGCTCATATTGACGTGATCGTTGGGATGGACGGGCTTTTTCGAGCCCATCTCGCCCTTGGCCATTTCGATGGCGCGGTTCGAGATCACTTCATTGACGTTCATATTCGATTGGGTGCCCGAACCGGTCTGCCAGACGACGAGCGGGAAATGATCATCGAGCGTGCCGGCGATGACTTCATCGGCAGCGGCGATGATCAGGTCGCGGGTCGCGTCATCCATCAGGCCGAGCTTGGTGTTGGTGATCGCGGCGGCTTTTTTTAAGATACCGAAGGCGTGGACGATCTCGAGCGGCATTTTCTCGCCACCGATATCGAAGTTCATCAACGAGCGCGCGGTCTGGGCGCCGTAATATTTGTCGTTCGGAACGTCGATGGGGCCCATCGAGTCGGTTTCGGTCCGTGTGCTCATCTTTCCTCCGATAAATCTTTCAAGGTCGCGCTTCCGAACCGCAAAACCGGGTCCACTTTTGCTTGAAGCGTTCCTGGGCAAACAAAACGGCCAGCCCTCTTTCAAGGACTGGCCGTAGTCTCAAACGGGTGAACCCGTCAATGGCGCTTTGGTCTAAAGCGCCTGAACCCCAAAAGCTTAGTTGCTCTTGGGCTCCATGATCTGACGGCCGCGATACATGCCGGACTTGAGGTCCACATGGTGCGGGCGACGAAGTTCGCCGCTATCCTTGTCCTCGACGTAAGCCGAAGCCTTGAGCGCGTCAGCCGAGCGGCGGAAACCGCGCTTCATCGGCGTCGTCTTCCTCTTGGGAACTGCCATTTCAAAAACTCCATTCTTGCCGCGCAACCGGAAAGGACAATAGAACCTTGCCGCGCCGGTCACGCCAAAACGTTTGTACCGTGTTCGGATCGAGGCGCTCTATATAGGATCAAGACGGCTTTGACTAGTCTTTGCCAGCGCAAATTGTTGCTGTTGTCAAAGCTCAGGCGTGCCCCGGAACAGGCAGCGGGCGTGCTCGGGAAATTGACGCGCGCGCGCTTCGACGATTCCAGCAATTCGAACCAGCCCGGCTGTCGGTTGGCCGGGGCGGCGGACATGGGGATTGGGCAGGGCGGTGGTCAAGAGCGCGGCGCGCTGCCAAGTGAAGCTCTCGGCGCTGGTCCCGAATGCCGCCTGCGCTCCAGCTTCAACGCCAAACTGGCCATTGGGGCCCCATTCGGCGATGTTGAGGTATATTTCCATAATGCGGCGTTTGGGCAGAACGAGGTCGATATAGATGGCGAGCGGGACTTCGAGTGCCTTGCGAATAACGGAGCGACCGTTCCAGAGGAAAAGATTGCGCGCGACCTGCATCGTGATCGTGGAGGCGCCCCTGGCATCGCGTCCGGCGAGATAATTGTCGATTTCCGATCGAAGGGCGGAAATGTCTATGCCGTGATGGGTGCAGAACTGGCCGTCTTCGGACAGGACGACAGCCGTGCGCAGGCGGTCGGATATGGAATCGAGGTCGCGCCACTCGCGCTGGACGGGCTGGCCGGTCACATAGCGCGACAGCATCAGGGTCGAGACCGGCGGGGCGATAGAATAGACGGGCACCATGACAAGAGGGATCGCGATGACGATGGTCAGCGCGAGCAACGGATACCGCGCCCATCGCCAGATTTTTCTGCCCATCGCTCTACGTCGTCCGGCCAAACCCGTACCCTTACGTCCTAACGCTTCGCGGCGGCTTGTAGAATAGAGCGTGAGGCATTAGCAAATCGAACCATGACCAGTGCGCCCTTCGATACACAACTTGCCGCCTGTGCCCAACGGACCGAAGCGTTTCTCATCGCGCGGTTGGACGGGCTCACCGCTGCGCCACGGCTGACCGACGCCATGCGCCATGGCGCGCTGGGCGGGGGCAAGCGGCTGCGCCCATTTCTTGTAGAAGCAAGTGCACGGCTATTTGGCGTCGAGGAGCGCGAATATCTCGCGGCCGGCGCTGCGCTCGAAATGGTCCATTGCTATTCGCTGGTCCATGACGATCTGCCCGACATGGACAATGATCATCTGCGCCGTGGCAAGCCAACGGTCTGGAAAGCTTATGATCCGGCGCTGGCGATTCTGGCCGGTGACGCGCTCCTGACGGAAGCGTTTCGGGTTCTGACGGACCCGCAACTGATCGCGGATTCCGAAACCCGGTCGGAACTTGTCGCCGCCCTAGCGGTGGGCTCCGGCCCGGACGGTATGGTGGCCGGCCAGGTGCTCGATATCGAAGGCGAGACAAAAAGGCTCGATGAGGACGACATCTTCAAGATGCAGGCGCTCAAAACCGGGGCGCTGATCCGTACGGGCGTCGAGATGGGCGCGATTCTCGGTCGTGCCGATGTCGAAACGCGGGCGGCGCTGGTGCTTTATGGGGTGCATGCCGGGCTGGCGTTCCAGATCGCCGACGACATTCTCGATGTTACTGCATCATCGCACGCCTTGGGCAAGACAGTGGGCAAGGATGTGGAGCAGAACAAATCGACGATCGTCTCATTGCGTGGCGTCGATGGCGCCCGGGAAATCCTCGAGCATGCTGTTGAGCAGGGGATCAGGGCGCTGAACGGGTTTGGCCAGGACGCTGAAATATTGCGGATATTGATACGCCATTTTGCCGAACGCGAGCACTAAGCGATGTTCCTGCCGCTCTATGACAGCAACAAGATAGCCCATGTCGAATTTCCGTTCGTCAATTATGGGCTGATCGGCATCTGTGTGCTTGTTTTTCTCGTGCAGTCCGCAGGTGGGCAGGCTGGGTTGAACCAGTCTCATATCGTGTTCGGCCTGATCCCTGTTGTGGCTACAGGTGCGGTCGAAGGGCCCGCGCCTTGGTTGCCCGATCAGGCGCCATTTCTCTCTTACATGTTCCTGCACGGCGATTGGCTGCATTTGGCGACCAATATGCTGTTTCTCTGGGTGTTCGGGGACAATATCGAAGATGCCATGGGGCATGTCCGATATCTTGCGTTCTATCTTGTGTGCGGCGTTCTGGCCGCGCTCGCTCATGTGCTGTTTTTTGCCGATAGCATGGGACCATTGGTCGGGGCGTCGGGGGCGGTGGCTGGGGTGCTCGGAGCCTATCTGGTGCTTTATCCCCGGGTGCGCGTTTTCGTGCTCAACCGGCTGATCGTCACCTTCCCGCTGGCCCTTCCAGCCTGGGCTGTCCTCGGGGCGTGGATCGCGACCCAAGTCTTCTTTGTCCTCGTCAGTAGCGATGACGGTGTGGCTTGGTGGGCGCATATCGGCGGGGTCGTGGCCGGTGCAGCGTTAGTTGTCGTATTCAAGCGGCGCAGCGTTCCGCTTTGGGGCCGAAGTTAACTGCCGTAAAGATTTCTTAATGCCGGTGCGTCTAGGCTTATGGTCCCGCGCAGAAGGCGTAAGAGGACGTGATGAGCGATATTGCTGCGACGGCGGTGGCCATGAAGCAGGCCCAGACTGTCCATATGACCCAACTCGCCATGGTCAAAAAGCAGCACGAGATGGACATGAGCCTCATTTCGATGCTCACGGAAGCCGTCCAGAGCGCGCCCGCCCCTGAAGGCATGGGCACGAAGGTCGACAAACGCGCCTGAGTGCAGCCATGCTCATCCAGCACTCTCCGCCTGTGATATTGCATCGGATGGCCCGAATCGAGGCACGGAGCCTTGAAGCGGGACCGGTGCTTATCGCCAAGTATCAGGCTGAACAGATGATCGCCCAAGCCATAGAAGCGCACGATCCTCAAGCCTCCCAGGTAGGGCCATCGCATCTGGTAGACACAAGAGCATGAGCGCAGCAATTGCGTGCAATTGCAAATAATCCGCATAGTCTTTGTTGAGGATGCGGCTTTCCATTGTGGAAACCTGAGTGGTTTTGTTGTTAACGCGGCAGCAAGCGGGCCGTTTCTTGTTAAACATGTTCGTATAACCGCGCCCAGCCGGCTCAAACTTTATGGCATGGTCCACTCCAAAGATGTGAAGGGGGACCGCAATGTCCGAGATGGTATTTGAGAATTTTGACCACGAAGCCAAGGCGCTTTGGGGCAATCACGTGCTCAAGCTCCGCCATACGCTGCACGAACGCGCGCTGTTTTCCGACGACAAGCTGGGCGCGATCCTCGACCAGATTCCAGAGCACCGCATGGCGATCAACACCATGGGGATTGGCACCCATGATGCGGGCACCTGGAGCTATTGCAAACGGGGCGATCTTTCTGGCGTTGAGTTGATCAATGCCGTCCAGCAGGGGCGCATCTGGATCAACGTCACCAAGATCGCAGAATTCGTGCCGGAATTTTCCGAACTCATGGATGAGATGTTTGCCGAAATCGAAGGCAATGTTCCCGATCTCGGCGTGTTTCGTAAATCCATGGGCCTGCTGATTTCGTCCCCCAACGCGCAGGTTTTCTACCACGCAGATGTCCCGGGGCAGGCGCTGTGGCAGATCCGGGGCGAAAAGCGCATCTGGATCTATCCCAATACCGAACCCTTTTTGAAGCCCAAGGCACTCGAAGGCATCATTCGCGGTACGACCGAGGAAGAGATGACCTATCAGCCGTGGTTCGACAAGTACGCCGAGGTGATCGATCTGAAGCCGGGCGACATGGCGCATTGGCCGCTTAATGGTCCACATCGGGTCGAGAACAAGGATTGTCTCAATATTTCGGTCACGACCGAACATTGGACGCCTGAAATCCGACGGCACTTTGCCGTGCAATACGGCAACGGCATCCTGCGCCAATTCGGTTGGACG
Organism: Pelagibacterium luteolum; assembly: GCF_900100665.1. GTDB lineage: Bacteria > Pseudomonadota > Alphaproteobacteria > Rhizobiales > Devosiaceae > Pelagibacterium > Pelagibacterium luteolum. The sequence continues at coordinate 78,276 of NZ_FNCS01000001.1, read as the reverse complement.
CCGAAATCGCGTGATCTTTATGGACCGACAGCCTGGGCCAAAATCGCCATGACGGCGGCGTGGCGGCTCTCCGGCCAGCAAAAGCGCCAGGCGTTCAAGCGCCAGATGCGGTTCAAGCTCGATACCAAGGCGCCTGGTCTTTTGGTGCCGTTCGGTTCGGCCGCCTAAACGGCGCGGGCCGCTGGCACGGCGCCAGGGTCTAGGAAGGGTGGTGTTGCATGATCGAATTTGCTGAAGCTGCAATCAGTCTTGCCGGGCTTCTGGCCTGGCAGCGACCGGTGGAGTTTACCCTGCCATGCCGGGCAGTGGTGCTCGATGCAAATGGTGTCCGGGCCATTGACCCTTCCGCCTGGGATCGCTTGGCGGCCGATGCGCTTGAGTGCAATCCCTGGTTGAGCCGCCAGATGGTTCTCGCGGGTCTCGACGCGTTAGAGGCTGAGACAGGATATCACGCGCTGGCGCTCTACAATACGGGATCAGAGGAACTGATCGGGTTTCTTCCGTTCCGCAAGCGCGGGGTTGGCCCGTTCGCTTTGGCGCGGCCTGCGCTCAATCTCTATCAGGTCGGCGGCACGCCCTTGATCTCGCGCGAGCACGCGGCCCTCGCGCTGACGAGCCTGCTCGATATGATGGCGAGTGGTTCCAAGATCCCGCAACGCTGGGTGTTTCCACATGTTGCCATGGACGGCCCGTTCATGGAGCGATTGCGACGAAAGGCCGATCGCGCTGGGCTCGATTTCGCCGTCGCAGCGGCCTATCAGCGTCCGGTTCTGCGTCGGGATGCTCATGATTTTTCAAGCCATGTGGCGACTGTGGTGGGGAAAAAACGCGCCAAGGATATCGAACGCAATCTGCGCCGCCTCGAGCAGGAGGGCGTTGTGGCGTTCGAGCGCGTGAAAAACGCGGAGGCGGTCGCGGCGCGCGTCGAGGACTTTTTGCGCATAGAGGCCTCGGGCTGGAAGGGGCAGAGGGGGACCGCGTTCCTGTCGCGACCACGCGATGCGAGTTTTGCGCGTCGTGCCTATGGCGGCATGCCGGAAGCTGCGGGGCTCGCCTCGGTCGACAGCCTGTTGCTCGACGGCGAGCCGATCGCGGTATCGATCAACATTTCCACCGGGCGCACGCTGTTTACGCCCAAATGCGCTTTCGATGAACGCTACCGCAAATTCGGGCCGGGGATGATGCTCGAATACAAGGTGATCGAAGCGTTTTTCGCCGAGGATGCGCATCGTGAGATGGATGCGGCGACGACCGTCGACGGGCATGTCATTTCCGGGCTGTGGGGCCAGACAAAGCCGATGGGGACCTTGGTCATCGGACCAAAAGGGTTTGTAACGCAATGGATCGCAAGCGGCATCGATGCTGCGATCAGCGTCAAGAGCTGGCTCAAGCGGGTCTTGCGGCGGGGCTGATCGGTTTACGCGGGAAGGACTGCGCGGCGCAGGGCCTTCACTAAAGCAGTTTCGAGTTTGCCGGCATTTGCCATGCTTTCGAGCAGTTCCAATGCCTTTTCCGGTGGCATTGCCGATTTGTAAGACCGTCTTTCGCACAAGGCGCCATAGATGTCGCAAACGGTCAGGATGCGGGTCACGTCGCCCAGTTGCGACCCGGACAGATGATCGGGATAGCCTGATCCGTCGAGATACTCGTGATGACCGCGAACTGCGTCCAGAATGACGCCATCGAGTTCCCCCTGGCTCAAGAGGTAGTCATACCCGATCACAGGGTGCTGCGCGATGGTTCTGAATTCGTGCTGACTGAGGGCACCAGGTTTTTCAAGGATATCAATGGGGATCATAGCCTTGCCGATATCGTGGAGAAGGCCAGCCGTCGTGAGGAGCGAGACGTCGGAATGGCTCATGCCGAGTGCCTGAGCAAAACTGGTGAGAACGCCTGTGACCAACAGGCAGTGCTGGAATGTGCCCTGGTGATGTGCTCGTACCGCCTCTAGCCAAGAGGCGATGCCGTCGTCGGCGATGGCGTCCGCGATATCTTCGCTGGCACTCTCAAGTTCCGATCGGCGGAGCATGCCACCGGACTGGATTGCATCGAAAACGCCGCCCAGCGCTCGCGAGCCAGTATGGGTCGTAGTGACGAGCGCGGCCAAGGGCTCCTCGGCAAGAGCGGAGGATCGCGCCCCATAAGCCTCCGCGAGGATCGCCTGAAGATCTTCGATGCTCAATGGACGGGGACGGATCGATCGCGCGCCTAGAACCTGAGCCTGTACGACTTCAATACGACGCCCCTGATTGACGGCGAAGTGGCGCGGTATCTGCCGATCAACCGATTTCAAGGTCTGGCGCAGAAGTTCGATCGTCGAACCACAGGTGAGGTCGGCATCCACGACAATGACCTTGAAGTCCGTGTTGTCGTGCGGTCGCGACGCATCCAGGGCCTCGATGCGGACATTGGAGGGCCAGGCAAGACTGGCGACATCATCGCGCGATTGCGGGTCCGTCAGAAACAGAACCTCTTGAGCAACCGCCTTCATTTTTCAACGTGCACTTCGGGCACCGCACGGTGAGTTGACCGAGTGCCTAAAATACAAGCAAGTCCTCAATTTTTAGTAAGTAGGTTTCCTGCCTCAAATTTCGAGCAATGTTTCGATGACTCGGCGCCCATCTGGGCTGTCCCAATGGGCCGGCCCTTGCAACACGCCCAGTTCGCAGCCGTCCTCGCCCACGAGGACGGTTGCCGGCAGCCCGAGGGTCACCGCGTCGTTCCGCAGACGTTCAAAGAGCTGGTAGGTGGGATCTGCATACAAGGCGAGATTGCCGGCGCCGATCTCGTCGAGGAACAGTTGCGCGGCGGTGGGGCCGTCGGACCCCATGTCGAGGCTGACGGCGACGACTTGGAAGTCATCCCCGCCGTAGTCCTCCTGCAGGGCATCGAGGAAGGGCATTTCTTCCCGGCACGGGGCGCACCATGTGGCCCAGAAATTGACGAGGAGCTTCTTTCCGGCGAAATCGGCAAGCGTTATCGGATTGCCGTCGGCGTCCTGGAAGGCGAGGTCGGAATAATCGCGCCATTGCTGGGACGGCATGAGGGCCGCAAGCTCGCCACGTGCTGCATCGTCGATGGTCTGGGCGATCTCGGGCTGTGCGGGACAGCTTGCCGCGAGCCCCATGCCGCCATTGCTAACCCAAACCGCCGTCGCTATACCTACCGCCGCTGCGGAAAGACCGACGCCGGCCAACAGCCTGCGGGGCTTTTTGCGCTTTTCGCCTGTGTCCGACTCGTTCTGGTCCATCAATCTTCACTCGTACAAAATCTAAGGGGCGCCGATGAGCAATCGCATGTGGGGAGGCCGGTTCGCATCCGGTCCCGACGCCATCATGGAAGAGATCAACGCTTCTATCGGTTTCGACAAACGCCTCTATACGCAAGACATTGCCGGCTCCATAGCGCATGCCAACATGCTTGAAACAGTCGGCATTCTGACGCGCGACGATAAGGACGCGATCGTGTCCGGTCTAGAGACCGTGCGCGGCGAAATCGAGAGGGGAGAGTTCACCTTCTCGCGAGCGCTCGAGGACATTCACATGAATGTCGAAAGCCGGCTCAAGGAGTTGATCGGGGAACCCGCGGGGCGCTTGCACACCGCACGGTCGCGCAACGACCAAGTGGCCACGGACTTCAAACTCTATGTGCGCGATTGTCTCGATACGCTGGTTGCTCAGGTCGAGACTCTCCAGAAAGTTCTGATCGACAAGGCCGAGGCTGAAGCCGAGACTGTCATGCCGGGCTTTACGCATCTGCAAAGTGCGCAGCCGGTGACATTTGGCCATCATATGCTCGCCTATGTCGAGATGCTGGCGCGCGACAAGGGACGCCTTCTCGATGCGCGGGCGCGGCTCAATGAAAGCCCGCTGGGCGCGGCGGCACTGGCGGGCACTAGCTTTCCGATCGACCGGCACATGACCGCAGAAGCGCTCGGGTTCGACCGCCCGACGGCCAATTCGCTCGATGCGGTTTCGGACCGCGATTTCATTTTGGAAACGCTCTCTGCCGCTTCGATCTGCGCCATGCATTTGTCGCGACTGTCGGAAGAACTGGTGATCTGGTCTTCGGCGCAGTTCGCCTTCGTGCGGCTTTCGGACAAGTTTTCGACCGGCTCTTCGATCATGCCGCAAAAGCGCAATCCAGACGCAGCGGAGTTGATCCGGGCCAAGGTGGCGCGGATTTTCTCGGCGTTCTCGTCGCTGCTGATCGTGATGAAGGGGCTGCCCTTGGCCTATTCCAAGGACATGCAGGAAGACAAGGAAGTTGCTTTCGACGCGCTCGATAATTTCTCGCTCTCACTGGCGGCGATGACCGGGATGATGAGCGATCTGACCGTCAATCGCGAGAAGATGGCGGCTGCGGCGGGTGCTGGATTTTCTACCGCGACGGATCTGGCCGACTGGCTTGTGCGGGCGGTCAATGTGCCTTTCCGCGATGCCCACCACATCACCGGCCGAGCGGTTGCGGCGGCGGAAGCCAAGGGCTGTGGTCTCGAAGGTCTGACCATCGAAGATTTCAAGGAAATCGACGAGCGGATCACCAGCCAGGTCTTCAAGGTGCTTGGGGTGGACAATTCGGTCAAGTCGCGCACGAGCTTTGGCGGTACGGCGCCGGCCAATGTCAAAGAACAGGTCAAGCTCTGGCGGGCACGGTTGGGAGCTTAAAGTTGGTGCACCACTTTCAATATCGCGCCGGAACGATGTTTGCCGAGGACGTCGATCTGATGGAGGTTGCCGAAGAGATCGGCACTCCGTTTTACTGCTATTCCGAAGCGACGTTCACCCGCCATATTCGGGTCATGGCCGAGGCGTTCGAAGGGATCGATACGCTGGTGGCCTACGCCATGAAGGCCAATTCGAACCAAGCGATGCTGGCTATTGCGGCGCGTGAGGGTATCGGCGCCGATGTTGTCTCGCTGGGAGAACTCGAACGCGCGTTGCGCGCCGGCATTCCGGCCGACAAGATCATCTTTTCGGGCGTGGCCAAGACACATGCCGAAATGCGTGCGGCGCTTGAAGCCGGGATATTGTGCTTTAATCTCGAATCCGAACCTGAGCTCGAACGGCTCAATACCGTGGCCGGGCAAATGGGGCGCGTTGCGCATGTGTCCGTGCGGGTGAACCCGGACGTTGACGCTAAGACGCACGCAAAGATTTCGACGGGGAAATCGGAAAACAAGTTCGGCATTCCATTCGAACGCGCTGAAGAGGTCTATGCCCGGATTGCTGCGTGTGAGCATCTCGAGGCCGTGGGTGTCGACATGCATATCGGCAGCCAGATCGTCGATCTTGAGCCTTTCGATAATGCCTTTGCGCTGCTCACGGAGCTGGTGGGGCGCCTGCGCGTTGCGGGGCACACGATCAAGCATGTGGATGTGGGTGGCGGCCTTGGCATCCCTTACCAGACCGACAACAACCCGCCGCCCGATCCGATCGAATATGCCAAAGTCGTGCGCCGTCATGTGGGACCGCTGGGCTGCAAGCTGATCCTCGAGCCCGGTCGTCTGATTGCGGGTAATGCCGGGGTATTGGTCACGCGGGTCGAATACGTGAAACCCACTGACAAGAAGTGCTTTGTCGTAGTCGATGCTGGGATGAATGATCTCATTCGTCCAACGCTCTATGAAGCGCATCACGATATCTTGCCGGTTCGCCAGTCGGCGCCGGACGCCGAGCGCATTACGGCGGATGTCGTGGGGCCGGTATGCGAAACAGGTGACTATCTGGGGCTCAACCGAACGATGGCTAGCGTCGCCGAAGGTGACCTCTTGGCGGTAATGACCGCAGGCGCCTATGGGGCGGTCATGAGTTCAAGCTACAACACGCGTCCGCTGGTCGCCGAAGTGTTGGTGAGCGGAAGCAGGTGGCACACGGTCCGTCCCCGCGAGACCCTCGACGCGCTTATTGCCCGGGACAGCGTGCCGAGTTGGCTCGACTGAATTGATGGCAGGTCGCTTCAGCGTCGTTTAGTTATTGTGGTGGGGCCGCAGGCGATCCCGCAATCCACGAAACAAGCTCTTGCGATTCTGGAGTTCGAACATTTCGCCGGGTCCCTCCGGATCGAGGACCTCGTTCTCTGCCAGCCATGCTTCGACACCCGAGAGATCCGGGGTTTCGTAGGGCTTGAGAGTGCGGCCATCGCCGCGCAAATGTTCGATCGTTTGGATCAGCGAGCCGCTGACTGCTAGGCGTTCGGCAACCAAACCTGGATTGCAGCCCAGATGTTCGGCGACAAGATCGTTGCGCAGATCGGCGATGACTTTGGATTCATCTGGCGATCTCGCCATGACGCTCACGTCGCACTCGGTGTCGAGCCGCATGGAGCGGTTGTTCATGTTCGATGAGCCGATGCGAAGGATCTGATCGTCGATGAGCAGGATCTTTGCGTGGACATAGATGGCTTCACCCCCAGCGTTGACGGGGTGATAGAGCCGAAAGCGTCCATGTGTATCAAGTCGTCGCAGCGTCTCGACAAGTCGCGCGCGAGCCGTATCCATTGCGATCGGTTCCAGCCAACCTTCGGCGGTCTCAGGGTTGACGATTACGAACTCGGGGCCGTCGGGCTCCTGAAGTCGTTTAGCAATGGCTTCGGCGATACGGCGCGACGCGAAATATTGACTTTCCGCATAGACAAACCGCTGCGCGCCGGCGATCTGGTCGAGATAGAGTTTCTCGATCTCATGGATGCCTTTTCGGTCGTCCATCTCGGGCGCCGAGCGCGAAATGGCTACCGGCATAGTCTGAAAATGTGTCCAGAGCCCTTCAGGCCAGATCGCCGCTGTGTCGGAAAGTGGCGTCATCGGAGGCTTGCCGCCCGCGTCATCCCAGCGTTCACGACAGACGCTCAAGATCGTATCGACAACCGGGCCCGTCATAGCAGAGGTCGCGTCGTGCCAGGGCTTATAGGGCTTGTTGCTGCCTGGGTGCTTACGCCTCTCGTCAGCGAAGCGATGCTCACGCGTGTCCCAGCGACCCGAGACCATGTCGATGCCGCCGACAAACGCCAGCGCCTCATCGATGACCACGATCTTTTGATGGTGCGAGGATGCTGTAGGATGGTGACGATCGAGCTTTGTATGAATGCGTGGGTGCGCCATCCACTTGAAAAGGCTCAGGAGGGTCGTGCCGCGGAATACGCTCTTGAGGGCACCGACGTCCCAGCGGAGCAGAAATATTTCGAGCTCGGGATTTCGCTCGACGAGCCAATATATGAAATCGCCAAGGGTCTCTGGTCCGCCGTCGACACTTGGGGCGCCGATCGCGATACGGGCGTCGAAATCCCACCCTATCAGCGTGATGCGCCGCTTAGCCCCCAGCATGGCCCGCCGCGCGATCGAGAAATAATCATCGGCATCCACGATCACCCCAAAACGATCGGCTTCGTGCACCTCAAGGCAATTGCTGCCGGGCACAAAGCCAGTATTGGCGATGGGGGTGGACATGGCTGGGTTCAGAGTGCCGAGCGGGCCAAAGGAATGATTTCCGCAGGTCGGCCAGCCAGCGCATCGCTCACCTTCTCGACCAGTTGGGCGAGGGAGAAGGGCTTGTTGATTACATCATAGATTAGCGCATCAAGCCCGTGCGCGCGCTCGCGCTGGTCGGCAAAGCCGGTCATGAGTACGATCGTAAGGTCTGGATATGTGGCTCCGACGCTAAGGGCGAGCGAAATGCCGTCCATCACAGGCATCTTGATGTCGGAGACCAAGAGGTCGAACTGCCCGTCTTCCTCGGCGACAATTTCGAGTGCCAGACCGCCATCCGAGGCGTCCATCACGTCGTGACCGCTCATCTGCAGCGCGCGCACCACAAAGCTGCGGACGTTGTCATCATCTTCTGCCACAAGAATGCGGGCCATGGTGTATCTGTCTCCGATCGGGCTCGTGTCCTCGGGCCAGCGAATCCCTGGGCCAAGGCGAACCTGCAATATTCTGTCTCAAGCGCTCAACTGGCGCCTGCGTCGCCGACGGGCCTATTTCGACCCTCTACGAAGCTTAATCTCACGGCGGATACGCCTTGTGGCGGCCCGGTTAATTGTGCGTCGATCTCAAGTAGATCGCCTGGCAGTATTTCGCGGACCGATGGCGTTACAGTCCATTCGTAGAGTACCTGGCTCTCTGATCCCAAAAGACTGACAAGCACGGATGGGACGTAGGCTAGCCGATTCGTAATGTTGGAAATCTTAGCGGTGACGATCAGGACATTGTTTCCGTCACGCGTGGTTCCCAGAGTCTTAACGTCGGTAAAATCAAGTCCGACGACATTTGTTCCAAGTCCCACAAGACTATAGAGGCCATCGAGCTGAGGAACGGCGCGAACGATATCTGTTCTGAAGGCGATCGCGGACGCCAGGAGCCCGACCAGCGTGATCGCCGTCGCCATCCTGAAGAGGCGTCGTACGCGTGACATCGGCAGGGCCGCGATCATGCCACGGCGGCGCTTGGCGAGAGCTTCGGTCCTAGCGCGATGATGCCGCGCGTCGGTAGCACTCGATTGCGGGAGGTCCTGGTTGGCGGGCTCTTCGAGGGGCTCGGGCTGCTCGATATCGTTTTTCAGCGGCACAGTCTGATCGGCGCGCAAGAACGCATCGTCGAGACGATCTTCGTCAGCCTGGGTGAACAGCGTGTCGGAATCAGCGCGAAATACGAGCTCGTCGTCACTGGGTTCAGGGTCAGGAACGGGCGGTGCAGGAAAGCTCGGGGTGGCATACCAAAGCTCAGAACACGCCGCGCATTGCACCTGCCGTCCAGCCGCACTGAGGGCATCGGACGCCAGGCGATAGCGTGTCCGGCAGTTGGGGCAAGTGATGATCACGCTCTGGCCGCGGTCCTGTGGGCTGTTGTCGAGGGAAACACTAGGGGTGGCGGGTTAAAACTCTTGAAACACCGCCCCATTGCCGCCATGGCTGGGTGATCGCTGCTAGAGTGTTTTTGAGCCAAGTGATTCGCGAAAGGGGCGGGTTTGATCGCGTTCGACAATGTGGGGCTGCGCTATGGGCATGGTCCTGAAATTCTCAAAGATCTGACCTTCACGATCTCACCGGGTTCGTTTCATTTCCTGACCGGGCCGTCGGGCTCGGGCAAGACCTCGTTGTTGCGTCTTTTGCTTTTGTCACTCAAGCCGACCCGCGGATCGGTTTCGATGTTTGGCGAGGACGTGACGGCGCTCGACAGGGACCGGCTCCTGCAGATGCGCCGCCATATCGGCATCGTCTTTCAGGAATTTCGGCTGCTCGATCATTTGACGACGTTCGAAAATGTTGCCCTGCCGTTTCGGGTTCGTGGCCAGGCCGAAGCGAGCTATCGCTCCAACGTGGAAGAGCTCTTGGACTGGGTGGGACTAGGTGATCGGATGGATGCTCATCCTGCCGTTCTCTCGGGGGGCGAAAAGCAGCGCGCGGCGATCGCGCGGGCGGTCATCGCAAAACCCGACATCCTTCTGGCGGACGAACCGACGGGGAATGTGGACCCCGAATTGTCCGAGCGGTTGCTTCATCTGTTCGAGCAACTCAACAGAATGGGTACGACCATTATCCTTGCCACCCATGAACTGGCACTGCTCGAAAAATTCGATTATCCGCGCATGCTCTTGAACGATGGGGAGCTGACCTTCCATGAGTGAGGGCCTGAAATTGCGCTTTCCGCGGCCCAATCCGATTGTTCCGGCACAGTCGGTGGCGGGGCGGACTTTGATGCTGCTCATCGGCATCATGACGTTTTTATCCTGCGTTACATTCGGCGGCGTGTTGCTCGTGCAGAAGTCTGCCATGGGCTGGTCTGCCGATGTGGGACGTGAATTGACCATCCAGATCCGACCGCTCGACGGTGAGGTGATCGAATCGAACCTTCGGCTGGCCGTTTCCCTATCTGAAGCGGTTCCCGGGGTGGCGAGCGCGCGGGTGCTCACGATCGAAGAGAGCGAAGCGTTGCTTGAGCCCTGGCTCGGTGCCGGGCTGGACCTTTCCGACCTCACCATTCCACGACTAGTGATCGTGCAGTTGTCCGACCCCAATGCCGCTGACATCGTGCGACTGGAAAACGAAATCGCTGCAATCCCCGGTGCGACACTTGAAACGCATGCGGCGTGGCGGGTGCAACTCAACACCATGGCCGGAACGATCGTGGTGTCGGGTATCCTGGTCCTCGCGCTCATTCTTGTCGCCACCACGCTGGCCATTGTCTTTGCGACCCGCGGGACGATGTCCACCAACCGAGAAATCGTCGACGTGCTGCATTTCATCGGGGCGTCGAACCGGTTCATTGCAGGCGAGTTTCAGGGACGCTTTCTCTTGCTCGGGCTGAAGGGTGGCCTTGCAGGCGGAATCGCGGCGATCGTATTTTTCATCATCGCGGGAACGGCTATGAGCACGGTGGTTCCTGAAACCTCCAGCGCGCAACTTGGCGTGCTGTTCGGTCAGTTCGCGCTGGGCATCAGCGGGCTTTTGGGTATTGTGGGTGTCGTTCTGGTGATCGCAGGTTTGACCGCTGTCACCTCGCGGTTGACGGTGCGACGCTTCCTCACCCAAATATCCTAGCCCGGTCTGCGGACGGGTGGAGTAGATCATGATCGTTCAAGCCATCCGCTCGGCGGTTTTTTACGCCCTCTATTTCCTGCACACCATGCCGCTCGCCATCGTGATGGGGTTGATGGCCAAAATCGCGCCGCAGCTCAAGCCCATAGGCCGGGGGATCGCGCAGTACTGGGGCGACTCGAATTTATTCTTCCTGCGTTGGGTGGTGGGAATTCGTACCGTCGTGACGGGGCAGGAAAACATTCCCCAAGAGGGTTGCATCATTGGGGCCAAGCATCAGTCTGACTGGGATATTTTCGCGATATTGCCCTATGTGGACGAACCAGCCTTCATAGCGAAAAAAGAACTGCTCGATATTCCGTTCTTCGGATGGTGCGCACGCTGGATCAACACCGTTCCGGTCGACCGCAAGAAGGGCAAAGAGGCGATGCCGCTTATGCTCGAGCACGCGCGCGGATCGGTTGCGCAAGGCCATAAGGTCATCATTTTTCCCGAGGGAACCAGGAGGGCGCCACTTGACGTGCCGGCTTATCGGTCGGGCATCGTCAAACTCTATATGGCGCTCAATGTGCCGGTGGTTCCGGTTGCGCTGACGTCGGGGCTATATTGGGGGCGCAACAGCCCGGTTCTCTGGCCGGGTACGGCGCGGGCGAAATTTCTCGAGCCGATCCCACCGGGTCTGCCGGCGGAGGAATTTCAGCGGACGCTGATCGATCGGATCGAAACCGAAACCAACAAGATGATACTCGAGGATGCGCGCAAGGGGCTGGCACGCCCGATATCCCCGCGCCTTGGCGCGCGTCTTGCCGAGGTGGAAGCGGAACTGGCAGCGGCCGGCAAAACCGCCTGATATACGATAACTTGTATATCGCTGGACTCAGTGCACCATATATTGACACGAGGCGTGGTGAGTGGGACACTCGCCATATGCTCACGCTTGACGAGCGGTGCGTTTTGTTCTAATTTTGTTCTCGTGATCCGGAGGCATAATTCCGGGTGGTGAGAGGTCGGGTCCATCCGCTCGGGACTAATGTGATGATCGGTGACTGGAGAAGACTGACCGCTTTGTCGGGGGTAACTATGGACGGATCGGCGAGCATCAATCCCAAGGACGCAGGGGGAGCGTTGCTTTGGACCGGTCGATCTGGCCGTCGCTATCTCATGAGCCGTGTCGTGGAGGAACGCGCACGTATGGCTGCGGCGCAGTTCTATGCGCTTGTGGAGCACGGGGTAATCCGCTGGGCGGGTACGGCGGAAGATCTTATCGCTGATCCCATGTCGCGCCAACGCTTCCGCAAGGTCAGCGCCGGTGGTGCCCAAATGCTGTCTATGGCCGCTCCGGGCGAGCCACTTGCCATCATGACGCTGGCTTGGGATCTCGAAGGCACGCGCCAATATCCAGACCGCAACGCAGCTTAAGTCCGCTGGTTTTCCGCCGGGCGGTCGTGGCGGTAAATGACCACATCGAAGATATCGCCGTCCGCATCCAAGGTTTTTGCGTGATCGAAAATCATGCCTATCCGTTCCATTACGGCGATGGATCGCTGATTTGGGACGTCGGTGATCGAAATAATACGGTGCGCCTTTAGCGTCGCATAGCCGTAATCAAGCCAGGCAAAAGCTGCCTCTGTCGCAAACCCCTTGCCCCAGTATTGGGGGGCGAGACGCCAGCCCAGTTCGAGATCATCAGGATACCAATGTTCGAACGATAGCCCACACATGCCCAGGAATGCGCCGTCGGTCTGATGTGCGATAGCGATTTTGCCAAGGCGTGATTTTGACCAGGTCTGGTTGGCAAGGATCATCTGGCGTTCTGTTTCTGCGCGCGATATCGGCCCGCCGAGATAGCGCATGACGTCTGGATCTGCATTCATCGCGGCATATGGCTGAAGATCGGAGGCCCGGAATGGCCTCAGGATCAGGCGTCCGGTGATGAGGGTCGGTTCAGCAGCTTTGGGCAGCATCTGGTCCATCCCATCCATGTTCGTTCGGGTATCGGAGACGCAACGGTGCAAACTGTGTTTCTTTTACGCCTTCGATTTGCTAAGCGATTTTCGCGTGGTCCCGTAGCTCAGCAGGATAGAGCATCAGATTCCTAATCTGAGGGTCACTGGTTCGAATCCAGTCGGGATCACCATTTCCCCAAGGCCAAGAGGTATATCATGTCGACGTCCGCCCTGGCCAAATTGACCCGCGCTATAGAAGAACTCGAGCGAGCGCTGGCCGGCAATCGCTATGGGCCGGCCGAGCGATTGGCACTGAAATCCGAACTCGAGACCCAAATCCAGCGCATCGATGAGTTGCGGCAACGCATCTAGGTCTGATCTGACCCAGGCGGCGTCAAAAATCGTCCTTGGCCTTACGAACAGCGCCGAACACCTGCCATGCGGGCGCGTCCTCCAAGCCAAGTGCCTTGGCCAGCGAGGGCTCGTCCGCGCGCAGGAACGGGTTGGCTGCCAACTCGTCCGCCAACAAGACGGGGATCGTTGCTTCGCCGCGATCGATCTGCCGCTTCGCCTCATCCGCGCGCGCCTTGAGTGATGCGTTGTCCGGATCGACGGAGAGCGCGAATTTCGCATTCGCCAATGTGTATTCGTGGCCGCAATAAATCAGCGTTTGCGGATCGAGGGCCTTGAGCCGCTCAAGCCCTTCCCACATCGATTTATAATCGCCTTCAAACATTCTTCCCACGCCCAATGAAAACAACGCGTCGGCCGAGAAGAGTGTCTTGTCCGCCGCCGAATGGAAGGCGATATGACCGAGGGTGTGACCGGGCACGTCGATGACGTCAAAACGCGTCTCGCCGAACATCACGTGATCGCCACCAGCGACGAGCGTATCGAGGCCCTCGATCTTGTCGGCCTCGGCGCGAGGACCGGTGACATGCACGCTAGAACGCTGCTTAAGGGGGGCGATGGCATCGGTATGGTCGGCGTGGTGGTGGGTGATCAGGATATCGGTCAGCTCCCAGCCGCGGCGTTCGAGCTCCGCAAGGATCGGAGCTTCTTCGGGGGCGTCGATGGCGGCGACCCGACCCGAGGCCTCGTCTCGGATGAGGTAACCGAAATTGTCGCTCAGGGCTGGAAAGACGGCGATCTCGAGCGGCATGGGGCATATCCTTTTTTGGCAGGTGCGGGCAACCTAAGGGCAGGGCGCCCGGTGTGCAAGGTTTGACCTTGAGGCTCAAACCCCTCACATAGGAGACTGGTTGCAACGAACGGACGCTGGCCAATTCATGACCCCTGATGTCGACGGGCTGATCCAGTTCTACAAATCACCACTGGGGCGGCTAACGCGCGGCCTCGTGCGCGAACAGGTCAGCCAGTTGGCGGGCGACGTTACCGGCCTTCGCATTCTTGGGCTGGGTTTTGCCACGCCATATTTGCGCGGTGCGCTTAAGGGCGCTGAGAGGGTTCTCGCATTCATGCCCGCGCGGCAAGGGGCGTCGAGTTGGCCGCGAGAAGGGCCTTCGCACACCGTGCTCTGCGATCCGCTCGAAATGCCGCTCACCGATTCGGCTGTGGATCTGGTCATTGCCATTCACGGGTTCGAGCATGTTCTCGATGCCGAAGACCAGATGCGTGAGCTTTGGCGCATCTGCGCGCCCGGTGCACGCATCGTTCTTGTCGTGCCCCGGCGGCGCGGATTGTGGGCCGGACTGGACAACAATCCCTTCGGGTTCGGGCAGCCCTATTCGCGCAGCCAGATGGACACGCTGCTGCGCAATCATTCCTTTACGCCAGAGGAGTGGCGCGACTGCCTTTACCTTCCACCATTCAATTCCCAACTGGTCTTGCGGTCTGCAAAGATGTTCGAAAAGGGCGGACGGGTTTTCGGTCCCACTTTGGCGGGCGTCATGTGTGTGCGGGCGAAAAAGGAGCAATTCCCTGCCATTGCTCGACGCAGGCGCGTGGAAAAGACCCATGCCAGCCCAGAACTCAGCCCACAAACGGCGCGGCTGATTTCATAATCAGAAAAACGGAAAGCCCTCGTTGTCGGCGTCCGTTTGTCGAAACCATCCGCCCACTATGTCGCGGTATGTCCCTTGGCGAGACAGGCGCTCGGTCAGAGCCGCCAGTTCGTCTTCGGTCCAGCCCGGAGGCTGGGTGATTTCGATCCACGCCTTGAGATAGTGTTGCGGGGCATAGACGTGGCCGTAACCGATGGGGGATGTCTGGGCGAGAACCAGATCGAAGGCGAGTTGGAGGAAGGTGACGACCGGATACCAAGTAAGCGCCGGCGAGACATCGGGCGCACGCGGGCTTTCGAGCCAAGCGGGGCGGCGATAGAGGATGTCGGGGTCGAAAAATACTACCGGGTCGCTGCCGTATTGCAGATAGAACAGCCGAAGCGGTCCCCAGCGGCGTCCCGCGCTTTCCAGCCCTTCATATTGATTGGCATAGCGCACGATCGAAGCATCGCCAACTTCGGGTAGCCATGCGGGACTTTCGGGGTTGCGGGCTCCGGTGACGTCGCGCCAGATCTGGCTGGCGAAGGGCGGCCCGACCCAGAGCGCGCCGTCGATGGGGTTGGAGAGGATATCAAAGAGATTAATCGAGGCCTGCGAACTGTATGCGCCAAGGCTGAGCCCGTGGAGATAGAGCTCCGGGCGATCTGCGGGCGGTAAGCTGTTCCAATGGGCAAAGACCGTGTCGAACAGCGCGCGAGCGGCTTCCACACCCACATTGGGTTCGGTCACAAGCGAGAGCCAGCTTGTGAGGTAGGAATATTGCATGGCAACGCTCGCGACGTCGCCGCCATAGAGAAATTCCAGCGTATCGATAGCCGGAGGTTGCACCCAACCCGTGCCGACGGGCATGATGATCACAATAGCCGAGCGCTCGAAGGCACCTATCCGGATCATTTCATCGAGGGCAAGCTGGGCACGTTCTGAGATGGTCGGGGCTGATCGCAGGCCGACATAGACCCGTAACGGCGTTTCGGCCTGGCGGTTGGTGATTTCCTCTATTTCCCGCGCGGTCGGACCCGATTGGACATAGACGCGGGCATCGAGGCCGATCGTGTTCCAATCGATGAGCGAGGCAGCGCTACCCGAGCGCAAGGGATCCCGGGGCTGTTCCTCACAAGCGCCGGCCAGAGTGTCGAGGTTGGCATAGAACCGGTCCGCGGCAGCAAAGGCCCAGCGCCCCAGAACACCGTTGACGGTGATGTTGGTCAGGACCATCACGACCACAATGCCGCCCACCAGCGCCACGCGGGGTGGAATAATGTAGCGCAGCCAACCGGAGACGAGTCGCACGCCGGAGACGATCAGCGTGCCGAGCAAGATGAGGACGACGGCCGGCACGACGGCAATTGCCACAACATAGATGGGTTGATTGGTTTCGACGGCGGGCATGGCCATGACCGCGCGGATGGAATTTTGCCATCCCGTCGAAAGCCAGAGACAGATAAACGCGAACCCCACTGCAATTAGAATCATGGTCCAGTGGGCATACCAGGCCCAGCGGCGACGCGGCGGCCTCAGGCCCATGAAATTCCAAAGCCACTCGAAAAAGACCCCAATGCCATAGCCGGCGGCAAAGACGCAGCCCGACAATATGCCTTGGATCACGAACTGGCGCGGGATCAGCGATGGCGTCAGGGACAGCGCGAAAAAGACGAGACCCAGAAACAGCCCACCGGCAGGCAGGCGGTAGATTGCGGCCAAAACGGTGCGCGCTGGGCGCCAATTAGCCTTCACTGCACAGCCTCAAAGGCGACGTTCGCCAGGTGATAAGCGCCCCAGATGGCAAGGCCGGCAATCCCCAGCCCGATCAAGGCCACCACAATTCCAACCATAATGGCGAGAGCATCGCGGTTTATCCAACCCAGACACAAAATACAGATGCCGACATTGGGCACGGCGTTGATAAAGGGGATCGGCAGCATCATGGGCAGGCTGACCGCGATGATAAAAAGGCCAAGAAATGGCCGAAGCGCCGGCGCAGACATCATGGTCAGGCGCGGGCGGGACAGCTTACCCACAAACCGCGCGATCCGCGCAAACAGATCTGTTACGCGCATGAGGGCCTTGACCGGCAGGCGACGCTGGCCGACCCATCCGGGCAGCACCAGTGGAGCGTCGGCAATCATCGCGATCGCAAACCCAATGATGGCGATGGCGATCGTGCCGCCGTATCCCGGAGGGCCTGGCACCATGTTGAGGACGGAAAAAAACAAAATCACCAGTATATGAGAGCTGGTGCCGAGCGCCGCGATGAGCTGATTGACGGTAAAGCGTGCCTGTTCTTCGGCGTGAGACGCTTCTAGTGCTCTGAGCAGGACACCGATCTGAACCTCCACGTGGGTGGGACCGCGTGCGGTCGAAGTCATACGGGCGATGTCCTGAGTTTGTTCTGGCGTGAAGAGTGATCATGCAGGGATGGGCGCTCGCGATCAACCACCAGCCGCGCGCCGGAGCCAATTGCCTTGGCTCAAAGCTTTCACTATGGTCCGCCCGTCCCGTAAAGCGGGCGATTTTCAGTCCTATTCAAGTGAACGCCATGACCGAAAGACCAGTGCCGCAGAAGGGCATTCTCAATATCGCGCCCTATGTACCGGGCCGGTCGAGCGCACCTGGGAAAAAGGCTGCCGAAAACATAAAACTCTCGGCCAATGAGTCTCCATTGGGCGCTAGTCCCAAGGCCATAGAAGCGGTCAGGGCGGCGGCGGAAAAGCTTGAAATCTATCCCGAGGGCTCTTCGCGCGAACTGCGGCAGGCGCTCGGCGAGGTGCATGGTATCGACCCGGAGCGGATCGTTGTGGGCGCGGGCTCGGACGAAGTTCTGCATCTTCTGGCGCAGACCTATATCGGGGATGGCGACGAAGCCGTGATGAGCCAGTATGGCTTTATGGTCTATCCCATCGTCACGCAGGCCGCGGGTGGAACGCCGGTCATTGCGCCCGAAACGGATTATCGTGCCGATGTCGACGCCCTGCTTGCGGCGGTGACCGAGAAGACGCGGATCGTTTTCCTGGCCAATCCCAATAACCCCACGGGCACCTACCTGTCAGCTGACGAGTTGGACCGGTTGCATGCGGGATTGCCGTCTAATGTGCTGCTGGTAATCGATTCCGCCTACGCCGAATATGTGACGGCCGCCGACTATGGTGTTGGCATCTCGCTCGTCGAGCGTGCCGATAACGTCGTGATGGTCCGCACATTTTCCAAGATGGGTCTGGCCGCAGCGCGAGTTGGGTGGCTTTACGGACCTGAACATCTCGTTGATGCGGTCAATCGCATTCGCGGGCCGTTCAACGTATCGGTCCTGGGGCAAGTTGCGGCAACCGCGGCGGTGCGTGATCTGGCCTTCACTAAAGCCCTGCGCGCGCACAACGGCCAATGGCGCGACTGGCTCACTGCGAAGATCGCTTCCAACCGTCTGCGCGTACTGCCAAGCCAAGGGAATTTTATCCTCGTGCTCTTTCCCGAAACACCCGGTCAGACGGCCAGCGACGCCAATGCCGCGCTTTTGGAGCGCGGGCTCGTGGTGCGCGAAATGGGCGGGTATGGAATTTCCAACGGGTTACGTATTTCCATCGGCAGCGAAGATGCGATGCGCGCGGTCGCCGATTGCCTCCAGACATTTATGGACGAACAATGATCGAAAAACTCGCTCTCATTGGTATTGGCCTGATCGGGTCGTCGATCGCGCGCGGAGCGCGTCGGGCGGGGTTGGCCAAGACCATTGCCATCGCTACGCGACGCCAGGAGACGCTAGACGAGGCCGAAAGGCTGGGGTTGGGTGACCAGTATTTCACGAGTGCCGCTGACGCTGTGCGCGATGCTGATCTGGTGATCCTGTGCGCACCGGTGGGGGCTTACGAAGCCTTAGCGAAAGATATCTCAGGCTCGCTCAAGCCCGGTGCGATTCTCTCGGACGTGGGCTCGGTTAAAAAGCATGTGGTCGATGTCGTCTCGCCTTATGTTCCAGCGGGTGTCCATTTTATCCCGGGGCACCCTCTTGCAGGTACCGAGCATTCGGGACCCTCGGCGGGGTTCGCCGATCTCTTCGAAAACCGCTGGTGCGTTCTAACGCCGGTCGAGGGCGCCAGTTCAGACGCGATCGCGATGCTTACCGCGTTCTGGAAGGGTCTGGGGTCCGACGTCGAAACCATGAGCCCCGAACACCATGATCTCGTTCTTGCGATCACGAGCCATGTGCCGCACCTTGTAGCCTACAATATCGTGGGGACGGTTGCCGATCTCGAAGAGCACACGCAGTCGGAGGTGATCAAGTTCTCGGCCTCGGGATTTCGCGATTTCACACGTATCGCGGCATCCGATCCGGTCATGTGGCGTGACGTGTTCTTGACCAATCGCGAGGCGGTTCTGGAAATGCTGGGCCGATTTCTCGAGGATTTGAGCGTCTTGCAACGGGCCGTGCGGATTGGCGATGGTGATGCGCTGGAGACGTTGTTTACGCGCACCCGCACCATTCGCCGCTCGATCATTGCTGCGGGCCAGGAGACAGCAGCGCCCGACTTCGGCCGCCCGCACGGCGATGGCAAAGCTTCAGA
This sequence comes from Pelagibacterium luteolum, assembly GCF_900100665.1. GTDB lineage: Bacteria > Pseudomonadota > Alphaproteobacteria > Rhizobiales > Devosiaceae > Pelagibacterium > Pelagibacterium luteolum. The sequence goes on along the minus strand of NZ_FNCS01000001.1, from coordinate 59,223 downwards.
ATAGCGGCGGCAGGCTGGCGATTGGCAGGATGCCGACGATGACGGTTCCGTTGGTGATCGTCAGATTCTGACGCGAGACGCCGGTGTCGTCCGGGCTGCCAAGAACGATCTGCGCGACCGCGGGGTCTCCGACGATGGCGGCGATGCGGTCTGAGATGCCGCGCGATACGACTGCAAGATTGCCGTTCAGGAGGCCAGTTTCAGCCAGGCTGACTTCTCCCTCTGCCGAAAGGCTGAGCCCTTCTGCGGTGAGGTCCAGGCCGCGCAGCGAGAAACGACCGTCATACGCCTGCCAGTAGGCGACGAGATCCGGGTCGCCCCAAAGGGTAGGGTCGGGGACGCCAGTTAGCTGTCCATCAATAGCCAACGCACCTTGGGCAATATCATTGGGCTGGCTCGTCACATTTTCGAGCATGGCATAAAAATCATAGATCATGCCCGTACCAGGCGCAGGCTCGGCTGGCGTGGCATCAACAAGATGGATTTCGCCGCGGCTTGCTGTGCCCAACTCGGTTTCGGCCATCAGAACATCGCGATAGACCAGATCGTCGGCGACAACTGAGAACCGTTCAATGGCGCTCCCGGCCAACCGCAGACTGGCGTGGAGGTTCGACCAGTCGATTTCCTGGGCCGCTCCCGTGAAAGCGTCGGTGACACGAGCCGGGCCCGTTGCGACGGCCTGGATATGAAATGGGCGATAAAAGAGCGCCGTGCCCCGCACATCGGGGATCGATATGGTCGTATCGGCTGCCGTGATCTGCGCGCCCTGACAGCGCGGCGAAAACGAGAACGGAGCGCCCCCGACATCGAGGCTTTCGCATGTGAGCCGCGGCTGGGAAATTCCATCGGCTTGCGCCAGATAGGCAATTTCAGTGCGGACTTGCCCGGCGATGTAGAACCAGCCTGCCATCCATAAAACGGAGATGGCGAGGACGATGACGATCATGATGACGAAGCGCTTCATGATGCCCTTCATAGAGTGTTCGTTCGCTGGCGTCATGGGGCAATTTCGCGCGTTATGAGATGGAGCGCCGAGGCCTTGCGGGCGCTGCGTAGCCATGGCATCGAAGTGGCATGTCCAGTTCTCCCGACTCGTCGACACAATGGGTTTTTGGATACGGCTCGCTGATCTGGCGTCCGGGTTTCGCGTTCGTGACGGCTGAGCGCGCGCTGTTGCGTGGGGTCCATCGCCGTCTGTGCATCTATTCGCACCGTCATCGCGGTACAGCCGAGCGCCCAGGGCTCGTCTTCGGGCTCGAACGCGGTGGGGCCTGTGTAGGGATGGCCTTTGAGGTGGCAGCCGACGATTGGAGCGCAGTGCGTGAATATCTACGCGAGCGCGAGCAGGTGACCGGCGTTTATCTCGAAACTCGGCGGCCCATTCGCCTCGCCTCGGGTCAGACCGTTCCTGCGCTGACCTTCGTCGCCGATCCGCATCACAGCCAATATGCAGGCCGGTTAAGTCTTGAAGAGCAATTTGCCCTGGTAAATGGCGCCGTGGGGCAGGCTGGCCCCAATATCGACTATGTGATCAATACCGCCGATCATTTGCGGGACATCGGTATCGCCGATCGCCAGGTTCAGGCACTCGCGGAGATGATCCGGACACATCAGGGCGCGATTTGACCGCCGCGCATAAATGCCACACAGCGCGACCGCAACGCCTGCCATGGGACAAACTTGATGATTTTCGCCGCAATTGCGTGCACACTCGATTAAAATCGAATCCGGTGCATCGCGGGGGAATGCGACGGGTCCGGTCAATGGGGTTGCCGGATCAACCGGCTACGCTTTGAGGCCAAATTTGCTCAAACGGTTGCTCGTGACGTCATTTCTCTTGGCTATGCCGGGTGTACATCCAGCTTTCTCCCAGACGTGCGAGACCCTGCAAGCGGGGCCGTCAGGTCGCGTTGTTGCCATTTCCGATGGCGATACACTTGACCTCGATACGGGGCTGACGGTTCGGCTGGTGGGCATTCAGGCGCCAAAATTGCCTCTGGGTCGTGAAGGGTTCGAAGCTTGGCCGTTGGGCGACGAGGCCAAGGCCTTGATCACTGAATTGACGCTTGGCGAATCCGTATCGCTATACTATGGCGGCGAAAGTCGCGACCGTCATGGACGCGCGCTTGCCCATATGCTCGTCGATGGAGACGCTGGCCAGGTGTGGGTGCAGGAAGAGATGCTGCGGGCTGGTCTGGCTCGCGTTTATTCGTTTCCTGACAACCGCTCATGCCTTGAATATCTCTTGGCTGCCGAGGGGCAGGGGCGGGTCGAGCGGCGTGGAATCTGGCGCGATCCCTATTACGCTATCCGCGATGCCGCCGACCCGGATTCCATTCTCGAGCGAGATGGGGGATATGAGTTGGTTGAAGGGCGCGTTCTCAATGCCGACCGCGTCGGCAGCCGCGTTTACCTCAATTTCGGGCGGTACTGGAAGGAAGATTTCACTGTGGTCATTGAAACCCCCGGCCTGCGCGTGTTCGAACAGGCGGGAATTGATCCGTTGAGCTTTGACAATGCCGTGATTCGCGTGCGCGGATGGATCGACACCCTTGACGGACCGCGTATGCTCGTCACACATCCCGAGCAAATCGAGGTGTTGGCCCGCCCATGACCGAAAAGCGATTCTCCCGCCGAAGTTTTCTTGCCGGTACGAGCCTCTTGCTCATGGCCGGGGTTTCCGGCTGCTCGGGCCTGATCGGCGGTTCGGATATCGCGACGCGCCGGACGTCGGGTTCGGCGCCCGCTGTGCCTGCGGGCACGGATCCGGAAGATTCGGTAATCGGCCTGCGCGAGCACCCGCGCATCATCGCCAGCTATGGCGGGGTTTACGAGCACCGCGCCACCGAATTGATGCTGGCGCGCATGGTCTCGAAGCTGCTCGCCGCCGCCGGTCAGCCTTCGACGCAGTTCACAATCACCATTCTCGATTCGAGCGAAGTGAACGCCTTTGCGCTCCCGGGTGGGTTTATCTATGTGACGCGCGGCATTCTGGCGCTGGCCAGTGACATGAGCGAACTGGCCGCCGTCATCGCCCACGAAATCGCCCACGTGACGCTGCGTCACGCGCGCGAACGCTCGGCCCGTGTGCGGCAGACCGAAATCGTCGACCGCGTGATCACTACCGTCCTGGGCGGGGTGATCGACGCCAACGCCAATGCAGAGCGGTCGGCCCAAAACCTAGCTGCATTTTCGCAGAACCAGGAATTGGAGGCGGATCGGGAAGGCATCAAGATCGCGGCGCGCGCCGGTTACGATCCGCATGCGGCAGCACGCTTTTTGACCGCCATGGGCCGGTTCGCCCAATTCGTAAGGGCGAGCGAAACCGGCGAGGATTTCCTCTCCTCGCACCCCTCGACGCCCGATCGCATCCAGCGTGCGATCAACGAAGCGCGCAATTATGGCCAACCGGGGCAAGGGGTCACGGACCGTCAGGGCTATCTCAGTGCGATCAATGGGATCGATTTCGGCGATTCGACGCGTCAGGGCGCAATTGTCGGTCAGCGTTATATCAGCCCCGAACACAGGCTGACCTTCGCGGTACCTGCTGGCTACGCGCTTCAGATGTCCAACACTGCCGTCGTAGCTGTCGCCGGCGATGGGGCGGCCCTGCGGTTCGATAGTGCGTCGTTGTCGCAGGGAACGCAGCTTGTCGACTATTTGCGCTCCGGCTGGATCGCCGGACTGCAGCCCGAATCCATCACCACACGCACGGTCAACGGTATTGAGACCGCATCGGGCATGGCGCAGACCGACCAGTGGTACTTCCACGTCTCCGTCGCGCGGATCGATGGCAATGTGTTCCGCTTCATTTTCGCTGGTAAGGAAAACTCGACGGCATTTGCGGAAGCAGCCGCAGAGACGCTGACCAGCCTGCGTCGCACGCAACAGACAGATCTGGCGGCCATCCGCACGATCAAGCTCGGCCTAGCAAATGCTACCGCCGGTCAGACCTCAGACCAACTGGCTCAGCAGATGGGGCAGCTCAATCGCGGCAGAGAGCTGTTTTTCGTGCTCAACAACCTTCTGCCGGGTGACCCCGTCGAGGCGGGCATGCCCTACAAGATTGTCCGGGTGCAATAGACCGCCCAAAGAAAAAGAGCCGGTCGATAGACCGGCTCTTTTCAATCTCGCTCCGTAGAACCGCGATTTTAAGCAGCGGCTTCTTCGGTGTCGGCGGCATCCGTCTTAGGGCCGCGACGCGGGCTCTTGGCCAGGTTCTTGGTGATCAGCTTGACCGCTTCGGTAAGCGAGATCTTGTTGACCGAGCCAATTTCGCGGCTCATGCGGTCCATAGCCTGCTCGAAAAGCTGGCGCTCGGAATAGGACTGCTCGGGCTGGTCTTCAGAGCGATAGAGGTCGCGAACGACCTCGGAAATCGCGATGAGGTCGCCGGAATTGATCTTTGCTTCATATTCCTGGGCCCGGCGCGACCACATGGTGCGCTTGACGCGGGCGCGACCTGTTACGGTCTCAAGCGCCTTTGTGACTTCTTCGGGTTCGGCAAGCTTGCGCATGCCCACGGATTTGATCTTGGCAACGGGCACGCGGAGCGTCAGCTTATCCTGTTCGAAGGCGATGACGAAGAGTTCGAGGGTGAGACCCGCGACTTCCTGATCTTCGATGGAATGGATGAGGCCAACACCATGGGCAGGATAAACGATATACTCGCCGGTCTTGAACCCCGCACGCTGCGTGATCTTTTTAGTTGCCATATTGGCTACTCCTGTTGACGCCTGGACGGACGCATTCGTTGCGGTGGATGCGTCTCGCCTACTTCGCGATGACCCGAAGGTCATTTCAGTCAGTCGTACTGCCTTCCCGGCCGGCTCCGCTTTTACCGGTCGGTTTTGCTGGTCTGCTGCTTGGGTCACAAAAAAGTGCCCACAAGGGCACAGGGTTCGCGTGAGGGCTGCTACGACTGATTGTGGAAACAATACCACAGTTTTGCGACAAAATCAAAAGCTACGAATCAACGCGCTCGCAGCAGACACAGCGGGCCTTGGTCGAACACCGTCAAAATGGGAATTAACGCCGAGAATTTCAAGGTCCGAGGGTTGACCCCAGCGTTGCCGAGGGTCAGTCGCCCTCGCCAGGCGCTTCGGAAAAGAACTTCTCGAATTTGCCTTCGACGCCGTCCATTTCCTTGGCTTCCGGCAACTCGTCACGCTTTTCGGTGAGGTTGGGCCAGGTAGAGGCGTATTTGGCGTTGATCTCGAGCCATTTGTCGAGACCCGACTCGGTATCGGGCTTGATCGCTTCCGCTGGGCACTCAGGCTCGCAAACCCCACAATCGATGCATTCGTCGGGATGGATCACCAACATGTTCTCGCCTTCATAGAAGCAATCGACCGGGCAGACTTCGACACAGTCGGTGTACTTGCATTTGATGCAGTTGTCGGTGACGACGTAGGTCATGAGGGCGTTCCTGATAGCCGGCGGAAGGTGAGGTCCAGCGAGAGTGGTGCTAAACGGTTTTGTCCGGGCTTTCAAGGTCGCTGCATACCAAGAACACCTTGCAAATCCGATCAGGATTCCGGTTTTTCCAGGCTGGGCGAAATATCATCGTATAATGTTGCAGCAAGCGGCGCCGAACCACGGTGATCCGCGATTGCGACGACGCGCAACACCCTGATGCGGCTATGAATCTGAAGGGTCAGCCCGTCGCCCGGCCCCACCTTCTGGTCCGGCGCCGTTATGCGCTGACCGTTCAGGCGAACACTGCCGCCTTCGATGAGTTTTTGCGCCAATGTCCGCGTCTTGGTGACGCGGGCATGCCATAGCCATTTGTCCAGCCGCTGACGTGTCGGCGACTCAACGGCAGCCACAGCCTATTTCCGGGTTTTGAGCGCTGCGAGCGCTGCAAAGGGCGAATCGGGGTCGATCGGTCGCTCGCGTCGCTCAGGCCGCGGGCGATCATTGCCACGGTTATCCTCTCGGGCAGGCTTGCCGGGCTGGCCTGGCTTGCCTTTTCCCTTGAAGCGCTGGTGACCTTCCGGGCGCTGTGTTCTGGCACCCTCGGGCTTGTTGCGCGGCGGACGGTTGTTGCGCTCTGGCCGACGGCCCCCCGGAAACCAGACCTCATCGAATTCGGGTTCTGCGGAGGCTGTGGCGTCGGCTGATGCGTCATCGGCAGCAGGGATAGGTTCTGCGTCCGCCGCCGTAGTATCGTCCAAAACCGGCACCGCAGGTTCTGTCGCGACCGCTTCGACCAAATCTGCAACCGGGGCACCTTCCAGCGCAGCGTCTGCGACTGCGGTGTCAGACACCGCTTCGGTCGTCGCCTCGTTCGTTATTGCGGGCGTTGCGGCTTTGGGCGTGCGGCGCACGCGATAGCCCAGCGACTTCAGGATAGAGGCAAAGTCTTCGCCGGCGCAGCCCAGAAGCGAGGTCATCTCGACGGTAACGCGGAAGCCATTGGCTTCGGCCGCGCCTTCGGGCGGAGGCGTATCGACGGGACGGTTGGCATCATAGGCGATGAGCGGACGAATGATATCGGCCAGACGCTCAAGGATATCGACCCGGACGATGCGGTCACCAGCAACCTTGAACCCAGCAACTTCGTAGAGGCGCTTGTCGAAGCTTGTATCGATGGGAAAGGAGGTGCGGCCAGACAGAATGATCTGGGGCAGCTCTGCAATACCGGGCTGGCGTACGCCACCATTTTTCAGGCCCCAGAGAATCAGGGCCAGTTCGCGCGGTGCCGGCTTGAGCGTCATCGGCAGGTAGATGTGATGGGCACCAAACTTCACGCCGAGCTTGCGCAACTTGGCGCGCGTGTCTTGGTCCAGCCCCTTGACCTCATCGGCGATCGCAGCGCGTGGCAGAATGCCGAGGTTTTCGGCGAGCTGGAACGCGATGCCGCGTGCGGCGCCATCAAGTTCCGCCGGCTCGAGCAGGGCAACGAGCTGTTCGAGCTGGGTATTGATCATGTGGCGCAGCCAGAGCGACAGGCGATCTTCAACCTTTTCGAGGTCGGCGCCCGCGAGGCTGTCATCGGCCAGGATGATGATGCGGGGCGCATAGAGCGTGCCGCCTTCGGCAAGTTCGGCCACTACTTCGCCCCGCCAGCGCACGACTCCGTCAGAGGCCAGAACAAACTCCTCATTGGGAGCGCCGGCAAGCCGCTCGGCACGCTTGGCGATTTCGGGTGCGACGACCGAAGACGCAGCAGACCGCAGATTTTTCGAATCGGCCTCGCCATCAATGCGCGAGAGCGTGAATCGGAAACCGTCGATCGTGCCAATGACATGGCCCTCGATCGTCAGTTCGCCTTTGTCGGTGATTTGGGGTGATACCATCTGCTTGTCTCTAAGATGACGCATCAGCACACTGGTTCGCCGATCCACGAAGCGGGCAATCAGCCGTTCGTGCAGGGCGTCGGAGAGGGCGTCCTCGATCGCTCGGGTCGTTTCCTGCCAGTGTGTGGGGTCTTCCAGCCAGTTCCTGCGGTTAGAAATGAAAGTCCATGTTCGAATCTGGCGGATCCGATTGGACAGCGTATCGATGTCGCCAATCGTATTGTCGCAGAACCGGACCTGCTCGGCAATCCAGTCGGCGTCGATCTTTCCACTCATTGCAACGCCCGAAAAAACCCGTGCCACGATCTCGCCGTGAGCGGCGGGGGAAACATCGCGAAAGTCGGGGATCTGGCAACATGTCCAGGCCAGTTCCACGCGCTCGCGCGTATTGGCCAGATGAGCCTCTTCGCGTCGCATTATAAATTCGAGGGCCCGCTGGTCTGTCGCTATAGGCACGCGCGTCAGTTGCGGGTGGGTCGGGGTGACTTCCAGGCTGTCATGAAGTGCTGAGAGTGACGAGAAATCGAGATCAGGGTTGCGCCACTGCAATTGCTTGATCGGCGCGAAATCATGGGCTTCGAGCTTTTCGATGGTCTCTTCGTCGAACGCGTCGGCACCGCCTGTCACGCCAAAGGTTCCGTCGCGCATATGGCGCCCGGCGCGCCCGGCGATCTGGCCGATTTCAGCGGGCGTCAGGGGCCTGAACTGGCGGCCGTCATATTTGGAATCAGATGCGAAGGCGACGTGGGTCACATCGAGGTTGAGACCCATGCCTATGGCGTCGGTGGCAACCAGGAAATCGACGTCCCCGTTCTGGAACAGCTCGACCTGAGCGTTGCGCGTGCGCGGGGACAGCGACCCCATGACAACCGCGGCGCCTCCACGCTCACGGCGCAGCAGCTCGGCGATGGCATAGACCTCCGAGGCCGAAAACGCGACGACCGCAGAGCGACGGGGCAGCCGCGACATCTTTTTGCTGCCGGCCCATGTGAGTTGAGAAAACCGCGGCCGGAACTGGATATCGGCGTGGGGCAGGAGCCGCTTGATAACCGGCTCCATAGTTTGCGCACCGAGCAGCAGTGTCTCGGCTCGGCCGCGGGCGTGAAGAATTCGGTTGGTAAAGACATGGCCCCGATCGAAATCGGTGGCCGTCTGGATTTCATCGACCGCGACGAAATCGGGCGCCAAATCGGTCGGCATGGCCTCGACCGTGGCAATCCAGTACCGAGCCGCCTTGGGAACGATGCGCTCCTCGCCGGTCACCAATGCGACTGCCGATTCGCCGACTTTTTCGACGACCCGGGTATAGACCTCGCGTGCCAGCAACCGCAGCGGCAGACCGATGACGCCGGAGCGATAAGCCAGCATCCGCTCGATCGCGTAATGGGTCTTGCCGGTGTTGGTCGGCCCAAGGACCGCTTTGACGGCTTGGGAGGGGAGGGTGGACATCGGTGGTGTGGGAAGCTGGCGGTGGTGATGGACGATGGAGAACGTGGTGTATCAAAGCGGGAAAGGCAATGGTCACGCTGGGGTGGACCTTAACACTTCGAACGAAAAAAGAACAAACGCAAACCGAATCACGGTTTGAGGCAAAATCTTGGTTTGTTCCCTACTGCATGTGGTGGGATGGGCACGGCGCGTCTACAAGGGCGGGCGCGTAAGTGGGTTGTCTGCCAGTTATGGATCGGTATGACGCCAAAGACATTCACATTGGTTACCGAAATGTGAAAAATACGAGAATCGGATCAAATGCTAACAACATATGAACCTGATTTTTTCTATGTTTTTTAGCGTGTTAACGACCACATGCACGGTAGCTGGCGCATAAAACTAGTAATTTTATCAAAAAAGATTTTGACCGTGCCGAAATGAAACGGCTCGTCGACTGGGAACTCGAGGCGCTGGACACCAAAAGTTCCACCGACCGTGCCTCCCAATTGCCCTGTGGGTCGTCGGAGTGCATCACGGCTGAAGCGCGAGCGAACGCTTGGCTTCGAAGGTCGGTGCGATGCACAGCTACAGTTGTTGCGCTAATGGGGCCGACCCTGCACTGATCTACAATGCTTTTGCCACGGAGCTGCTGTAAGCGTCGGGCCCAATGTGTGCGTCAGACAACCTGAGACCCTGCCGAGCGATCGAAGTGAAATCGGGCGGGGCTGGTCGCTAGTTGTCGCGCGGGCGCGGATGCCATTCGACGGCATCGTGGGAATTGCTGATCGCCGGTAAAATCGCGTCGCGCGCCTGATGGCCGCTCTTATTCCAGCCCAACGAGAACCATGGACAGGTCGCCGAAGTTCGTGCCCATCAGGACGCGATAGGGAATGAAGAACCCTGTCTCACGCAATGGCATGAACCATGTCAGCATGCGGCTCGAAGATGCGAGATAGTTGGTAATTTCCGAGGATTCGAAATGTCCGGAGATCGGCGAATAGCGCATGGCACAGAGAACGACAGGACCCTGATAGCCGGTGCGGGGCGAGGTCGCCTCCTGCATTTCGGCAAAGCTTAGGGCCATGTTGAAGCGTTCGATGCCGGTGTAGATCGGCAGGTTGCGATTGCACAATGATCCATCAAGGCTCGATCCGCGCAGAATAAAGGCTGCGAGCGGATCGTTGACGCCCGAGCGATGCGAACCCGAGACTGGAACGCGGTCGGGGTTGTTGGGTAGGGGGGGCTCTACGGTGGAGTTGGTTGCCGTGCCGCCCGAATAGGCGGTCGAAAGCGCAAATCGTTCCGACGCCGTGCGCGTTTCGAGATAGAAGCGGTTTGACTGAAGGCCGGAGTTGGTAATCGTACCGCCAGAATTTACGGCGCCTGAGCCCTGCGCCACCACCTGTGCCAAACCAGCGACATCTGCCGTCAGGTCAAGCTGATAACTCGAGCCTTCGGTGGAAAACCTGATGCTGATATTGGCGACGTTGATACCGCCCGCCGAAACGACATAGCGGGCTATCGTCCCGTCCTGTTGGGCGCTGGCAGGGCCGGCAATGCCAAGGGCGAGAGCAGCCGAAAGGGCCAGCGAACGGAGGGAAAAGCGTTTCACGCGCATACTCGTTATGGTTTAAGTCGCTGTGCCGATCCACCGAGCCCCCGAATCAGCCTTTGGGCTACGTTGCCTTCTCCAATGAGGGCTGTCCAGAGTTTGACGGGCGCAATCGCGCGCTAGTGCTTGACGGATGGGGAGGGTTTCTCTATATCCCCGGCCAAACTTTCGTCCACTGGAGCGTGGCTGGAAAAGGCGCAAATTGCCTTGGGACCCAGCGATGCCACCAACAGAACAACCCAAACCCAGATCGGTCGACTGGGGGTTCGCCCCGGTCCCGGCATGCGATTGACAGGAATTACAATTATGGCACGGCGCTGTGAACTGACCGGCAAAGGCGTAATGACCGGCAACAATGTGAGCCATGCGCTCAACCGGACTCGCCGCCGCTTTCTCCCCAACCTTTGCGATGTGACGCTGCTGTCCGAAGCGCTCGACCGTTCGGTCAAGCTGCGCATTTCGGCTGCGGCTCTGCGCACCGTCGAGCACCGCGGTGGTCTCGATGCCTTTTTGCTCAAGGCCAAGGACGAAGAGCTTTCGGTTCGCGCCCTGGGTATCAAGAAGGAATTGCGCGCGACCATCGCCAACTGATCGGCGATCCAAGCGCGTTGATTTTTTCAGCGCCGCGCGAGGTCTTTACCTCTCGCGGCGTTGTTGTTTTGAATGCCCCGGTCCGTTGCCGGTGCGCGTTCGTCCACTGGGGATTGACCCCCGAGCATTCATCCGGCGGCCATTTGCCGCTCTTGGAAAAGGATAACACGCGATGGGCGTGCGTTTCTTCTGGGCAGTTGTGGCCATGGCGGTGGTCGTCACCGCGTCGAACTTTCTCGTTCAGTTTCCACTACAGGCGCAGATCGGTTCGCTCGATCTTGCCGAAATCCTCACCTGGGGCGCCTTTACCTATCCGCTGGCCTTTCTGGTCAACGATCTGACCAACCGCCATTTCGGGCCTGCAGCGGCGCGCAAGGTGGTGTTTGTCGGTTTTGCCATTGCCGTTGTGATGAGCATCGTTTTGGCCTCGCCACGTATTGCGATCGCGTCAGGCGCCGCGTTTCTTGTCGCACAGTTGCTCGATACGCAAATCTTCGATCGGCTGCGGACGGCGCGCTGGTGGAAGGGGCCGCTTACGTCATCGATCACCGGATCGGTCATCGATACCGTGTTGTTCTTCGGCATCGCCTTTGCCGGGGCGTTCGCGTTTCTCGATACAGGCTTGGGTTACGAGGATTCCTCGCTCGCGTTCGGCGTGCCGTTCCTCTCGCTCTTTGCATTCGAGACGCCACTCTGGGTTTCGCTGGCGGTGGGCGATTTCCTCGTCAAGATCCTGATGGCGCTTGTGCTCCTTGCCCCCTACAAGGTCCTGCGCGCAATGATCCCGGATCGGTTCGCGTCGGCCTAACTGGCCGCCGGAAGTCGCAAGACAGCGCAGGCGCCGGTCATCGGCGCCTCGCCATGGGGCAGAAGTGTGAGCGTCCCGCCATAGAGAGCAGCGAGATCGGCGACGATGGCTAAACCCAAGCCGGCGCCGGGGCGGCCCTCGTCGAACCTTTTGCCCCACACAAGCGCGCTTTCCGCCTGTTCCTCGCTCATACCGGGCCCATCATCGCAGACGGTGATTTCGAGAAAACCGGCGTCTGTACGCCGCGCGCTTACGGTGACGTGGGCGACTGCCCATTTACACGCATTGTCGATCAGATTGCCCAGCAGTTCTTCGAAATCCTGACGCTCGCCCCCGAATGCGAGATCGGGCGCGACGCTGAATTTGAGCCTAAGGCGCTTATCGGCATAAATGCCGGCAAAGACGGGCTCGAGGTCGCTCAAGGCATCTTTGACCGGCGTGCGCGCCCCGGCCAGTCCCAGTGTCGCCGCCGAACGGGCACGACGCAGATGGTGACTGACCAGGCGGTCCATCCGCTCTGACAGTTCGCTGAAGACTTTCTGTTTGGTAGGCGGAAGCGTGGGGTCGTAGGATTCGGTCGCCAGCACCGAGAGTGGCGTCTTGAGTCCATGGGCGAGATTGCCCACATGCGTCCGTGCCCGCTCGATGGTCTTCCGGTTGGCATCGAGAAGGGCATTCATTTCGCCGACGATCGGTGCGATCTCTTCGGTTGGATCGGCCGGCAGTGTGGTTGCAGTGCCGTCCTTGATGGCGCGGAGATTGGTTGTAAGGCGCCGCAGCGGCGCTAAGCCGTATCGGACCTGCACGAGTGTCACCAAGGCGAGAACGACGGCCAGAAGCCCGATGGAGACAATCAGGGGGGTGGTAATTGTGTTGAGGCGAGTATTGATTTCGCTTTCGGGCATGGCGATCGCGATTTCGAGCGGCACCGTGGAGCCAGGTCCGGTAAAACTGCGAGAGAGAATGCGCAGTTCCTGCGCCTGCGGGCCCATGGCAAAGCTGCGCCGCAGTCCATTGGCAAGGTCCTCTCCGACGCTGGTATTGAGGGTGCCTTGCCACAATGAACCCGAACGGATGAGTTGGTCGCCGCCCTCCGATATCTGCCAGTACCATCCCGAGAGAGGCTGGTCGTAACGCGAATCTGCGACTGCTGCGTTGATCCGAACCTGCTGGGTATCTTCGACAAATTCGGTGTTGGCCATCAGCGAGACAAGCGTCGCCTCCATATTGGCCTCGAAAGTTTCCACGATGAAGTCGCGCAACAGCCCCGCAATGATAACCCCGATCAGCGCCAGCCCCAGCACCGTTCCGCTGATCGCGAGAAGGGTTAGGCGCAGGCTCAACGAGGCCATGGGCTTCACGACGACGGCTCCGCTGTCAGTCGGTAGCCTTGGCCGCGCACGGTCTCGATTTGACCGGCACCCACTTTCTTGCGCAGCCTGCCGATGACCACTTCGATCGAGTTGTAGTCTCGGTCTGCATCGTCGGCGTAAAGATGCTCGCTGAGTTCGGTTCGTGTCAGTACCCGTTCGGGATGATGCATCATATAGCCCAACAGGCGGAACTCGAATGCTGTAAGCTTGAGGGGCAGGCCATCGCGGGCAATGGCACCCATCTGGGTGTCGAGTGCCAAGGGACCGCATTGCAGGATCGAGGTGGCGTGCCCGTTGGCCCTGCGCACAAGGGAGCGGACGCGGATCACCACCTCTTCGGGCCGGAACGGCTTTGTTACATAGTCATCGGCACCGGCGCGGAATCCGCGGACCTTTTCGCTCCATTCCTCACGCGCAGTCAGGATCAAGACCGGCATGGTCCGACCGGCCTTGCGCCATGCTTCGAGTATCGAAATCCCATCAAGGCCGGGTAGGCCAAGGTCGAGGACCACGGCGTCGAAGGTTTCCGTCTGGCCCATGAATTCCGCTTCTTTGCCGTCGGACACACCGAGGGTTGCAAATCCGCCCTCCTCAAGCGCTGCGCGAACGGTCTTGAGGATGGCAGCATCGTCTTCTGCGACAAGTATCTTCATGATCCATTTCCTTGGCGCCGAGCATCGACCAGACCATAGCCATCGACGTCCACGATCACCCAGGCGAACGGGTCGACCCTTATGCGCAGGATGGCGCCTTGTGGCGTCAGCAGACGAAAATCAAACACCAGCGGCACGCGTTCGTGCGGGCGCCCATCCGCGATCTCTGCGGCGACTATCTGGCCCTCGAACCTCTCGGTCACGACGGCAATCGCACGGTTGATGTCGAGGACGGTGTCGGCGCGATCCTGAGCGAGCGCGGAGGCACCGGATGACAGAATGATCATGAGGGCTAGGATGAGGGCGCGCGCATCTTTCATGGCCAACTGCTCTAACACGCGATTGTTGAACCGCTCTGTTTCGCATGGGTTCAAGCGGCATGCGCTAGAAGATGGTCAACGCAACACAAAAGGAGACTGAAATGAAACTGTCCCGCAACGTTCTTGCCCTTGCCGCTCTCGCGCTGGTTCCGACTGGCTATGCCCTCGCCCAGACCCCGATGGGGTCGGTATCGGGAACTGTCCTTGAAGGTGAAGTCAGTGATGTGTTTGGCACACGCTTCATTCTTGAAGATGAGAACGGGCGCGTGCTTGTCGATCCAGCGAGCCCATATGATGCTGCAGCTCTCGAAAGCGGCGATCGGGTGGTTGTCACCGGTGAAGAAACTGCTGATGGCTTTGTTGCGCATTCGATCACACTGGCCGACGGCACTGTGATTCTGAGTGCCGCGGCTGCGGCAGCTGATGTCCCGACGATGGCGGCTCCTGGTGCCGAAATGACGGTGGAGGAAGCAACAGCATACCTCGACGGTCTGGGCCTTTTCACTGAAATCCGCTTCGATGAGCGTGATGATGGGCGTTATGCCTTCGATGTGGTGGACACCGATGGACGTTCGGTCGACATCGAACTCAATCTCGATGGCGCTATCCATGAAATCGACGTTGATGACGATCGGCCTTCGACCAATGTGAACCTGGCTACGCTTCTCCCCGAGACGCTTCAGACCGCCATCAGCGATCGCGGTATCGTCGATCTCATCGACTTCGATATCGATGACCGCCACTACGAAATCGAGGGCTACGACGCGAGCGGGCGCAAGATCGAGATCGAGATCGGTTTCGACCAGCGGACCGGCTCGGTCGCCGTACAGACCGATCGGCCCACGCCTTCTGATGTCGACATCGACGCAGTGACAGCCCAAGTCGAGGCCGCCGGCTATGCCGTGACCTCATCCGAACGCAAGCCACGCCACATCGAAATGATCGCGACCAGTCCCGAAGGGTCGGAGGTTCGCTTGCATGTCGATTTCGAAGGACAGGTCTATCGCGAAACCCTGGTGCGCTGATGAGCGATCAAAAGCTCGATCGCATCGAAGCGGCTCAAGCCGAAATCCTGGGCAGGCTGAACCGGATCGAAACGACATTACAATCGGGTGGCGCAGCCCACGCCACCCCTCCGGCGCCCTTCGCCGCTCGAGAGGCGCCGGCCAGTCAGGACGATGCAGGGAAATGGATGAAAATTGGAGTCTGGGTCTTGATCGCAATTGCCGCCATCTGGCTGCTTGACGAACTCCCGGGGCCATCAATCCTCGACCGCATCTTTTGACTGGAAAAGAGCCGCCCTCGCCCCAGGGCGGCTCTTTTTGATTCCCGGCTCACGCCGTTCGGACACAGTCAGTTCGGCAAGGTAAAGTCGAGCAGCAGGCTGCGCTGAATGCCAAGAAAATTATTGTCCGAGACGATGGTGATGCGCGTCTCTCCATTGGGCAGCACGCGCACCCCGAGACCCTCGAAATTGTCGACCTCTCCGCCGGCGTGCCGCAGCAAAACCTCGCCATTCATGATGGCGCCCGGACGAACGTCCTCGGCCTGAATGCGCCGGATCTGGACGGTGAAGGTTAGAAAGGCGAACGAGCGCTCTAGCACCAGAAGGTCTCCATCGGGCAGGAACGCGCAATCGGTCGGGTTGACCCAGCCTTCCTGCGCAAGGCTGAGATCGCCCCGATCGCGCTCACCCAGAAGCGTTGCCGCCCAAGAGCCGGGTACAATCGAGTGCCCTTCCGTTATGATCAATGTCGAGCCCGCAATGGGAGACGTCGGCGGCGCAATGCAGACCGACTCGATCGAGTCGTTCGTTCGCTGCTCCGTCAGCCAGTTTGGAATGGCGATTTCACGCGCTGCGCCGCCCGGTCGGCCATCGACCATGTCGAAATCGGCGACACGGGTGAGATGCTCGAAACCGACCCGCACCGCTATGGGTGCGCCATCGCGGATCACGACCTCGACCGCCTCGGAATCCTGGGCAAATTTTCGGGGAAGAGGCGCTCCCGCCGAATTGCGGATCACATCGATTTCGACCTCGGAAAGAGCAGATGGGGCGCCATTTTCCAGTTCGAGCGAGCCCGAGACAAAGCGGCCCTCGTCGGTGACCATCACGAATCGTTTGTCATCGAGAAAGGCGAGGCCCGAGAGCCCGCCAAAATCGGGATGATCGCCGCTCAGTTGAATGCCACCACGAAACACCAGACGATCAGCGATCTGGCCGATCTCAGCGCCCTTGAAGCGCGTGACCGGGCTTGTCGAAACAGCAACGGTTTCCGCCGATTGTGCCCAGCTCGCTGGAATGGGTCCCAAGAGAGCCATCGCCGCCGCGAGCAAGCCGGCGCATATCGCGAGAGCCTCCCGTCTCAGCGCTGCCTCCGGGCAACGCCGGGGAGTTCTTCATCAAACAGCGATGCCAGATTGTCGGTCATCGCGCCGGCCAATTCGTCGGCATCCAGAATGGTCACCGCGCGGCGATAATAGCGCGTCACGTCATGGCCG
This sequence comes from Pelagibacterium luteolum, assembly GCF_900100665.1. GTDB lineage: Bacteria > Pseudomonadota > Alphaproteobacteria > Rhizobiales > Devosiaceae > Pelagibacterium > Pelagibacterium luteolum. The sequence continues at coordinate 42,632 of NZ_FNCS01000001.1, read as the reverse complement.
ATCCCGATCGCAACGAGTTGAACGGGCGAGCGCGTTTCGATTTCCTCGATCACGGCACGCAGATGGGCCTCGAGATAATTGCCGGGATTGACCGATTGCGTGGAGTCGTCCACCGGGGCCCCGTCCGAAATCACCATCAGGATGCGGCGGTTCTCGGGGCGGTTCACGATGCGCTTGTGAGCCCACTGCAAGGCTTCGCCGTCGATATTTTCCTTGAGCAAGCCCTCGCGCATCATAAGCCCGAGATTCCGCTTGGCATGTCGCCAGGGTTCGTCGGCGCCTTTGTAGATAATGTGACGGATATCGTTGACGCGACCCGGATTGGATGGGCGGCCAGCGTCGAGCCACGCTTCACGCGACTTGCCGCCCTTCCAGGCGCGGGTCGTAAAGCCCAGGATTTCGACCTTGACCCCACAACGCTCCAGCGTGCGCGCAAGAATATCGCCGCAGATCGCCGCAATGGTAATGGGGCGACCGCGCATCGAACCCGAATTGTCGATCAACAAGGTGACGCAGGTGTCGCGAAATTCGGTATCGCGCTCAGCCTTGAAGGACAGGGCTTGGAGCGGATCGGTTACGACGCGGGTCAGGCGGGCGGTGTCGAGAACGCCTTCCTCGAGATCGAAATCCCAGCCGCGGTTCTGCTGCGCCATAAGGCGACGCTGGAGCTTGTTGGCGAGTCGCGCTACGGCGCCGGCCAGATGCTCTAGCTGCTTGTCGAGAAGGTGACGAAGCTGGTCGAGTTCTTCAGGTGGGCACAGGTCCGCCGCCGAGACGATCTCGTCGAACTTGTCGGTAAAAATCTTATAAGTCGGCTGGTTGGACAGACGCTGCTGGGCATCGCCCTGCGGCGGTGGCGCAGGCGAATCTTCACCCGCTTCGGTCTGGGCGTCCTCGTCGGTGTCGGCTGTATCGGCCTCCATGCCTTCGACATCGCCGGTTTCTTCATGCTCGCCGGGCGCTTCGTCCGTGCCCTCCATCTCGGCATTGTCGGCATCCCCATCGCGCTCTTCTTCGTCGCCATTGGTCGCCTGATTGTTCTGCGCGTCCTGGTCTGAAGAATCGGATTGGTCGGGATCGAAATCGTCGAGATCGGTTTCGGCCATGAGTTCGAGGTCGCGCAGGATCGAGCGCGCGCGACGGGAGAATTCGGTCTGATTGTCGAGGTGCTGGGAAAGCTCTTGCAGAGACGACCCCAATTTGGCTTCGATCTTTTCGCGCCAGAGGTCAACCAGTGGCGTTCCGGAAGGCGGCACGGGAATGCCGGTCACTTTTTCCCGCATCATCAAGCCCAATGCCTCGGCCAGCGGAGCATCAGCGATATCTGTCACATTGGCATAATTGGCGCGGAACAATCGATCCTCGATCATTTCCGCGATATTGCCGCCCATGCCCGCCATGCGCACGCAGCCGAGCGATTCGACGCGCGCCTGCTCGAGCGCGTCAAATGCCGCCTTCGCGTCCGGGTCCTTGGGGGCCATTTTGCGATGCGTATCGGCGTCGTGGCTCGCCATGCGCATGGCCATGGCATCGCCCTGACCGCGCGCAATCGCAATGTCTCGCGTGGTCGGCAAGCGTGGAAGCGCTGCGAGGCGTGCCTTATCGCTGGTCAAGATCGGTCGGTCGGCGGTGAAGCTCACTTCAAGGTCGGTCTTGCCCGCGATCGTGCGCACCGTCGCGCCCATCGCGGCCTTGAAGGGGCCGGTGGGGTCGGGCTTGTTGGCTTTGGAGCGCGGGGGCTGGGCCATGGGCGAGGTCATTCTGGTCGTGACAATGGAGGCGAGGGCAGCGCTCTGCCCTCACAAAGTACTATGCCGAGATCGCAAGGTTGGCCGCGCTTTCGGGCAGATCGACACCGAACACGCGCTGGTAGAACTCGGCAACCACCGGGCGTTCGAGTTCGTCGCACTTGTTGAGGAAGGTCAACCGGAAGGCAAAGCCGATATCGCCGAAAATCTCGGCGTTTTCCGCCCAGGTGATCACGGCACGTGGGCTCATCACTGTCGACAGATCGCCGTTGATGAAGGCAGAGCGCGTGAGATCGGCGACGCGGACCATGTTGGATACGAGCTTGCGGCCCTCATCGTCCTGATTGTAGGTCTTGGCCTTGGCCAGGACGATCCCGACTTCCTTTTCGTGCGCCAGATAATTCAGCGTCACGACAATCGACCAGCGGTCCATCTGGCCCTGGTTGATCTGCTGGGTGCCGTGATAGAGCCCGGATGTATCGCCCAGGCCGATCGTGTTGGTCGTCGAAAACAGCCGGAAAGCGGGGTGCGGGCGGATGACGCGGTTCTGGTCGAGGAGGGTCAGGCGGCCCGAAACCTCCAGCACGCGCTGGATAACGAACATCACGTCGGGACGACCGGCGTCGTACTCGTCAAATACCAGCGCCACATTATTCTGCACAGCCCAGGGCAAAATGCCGTCGCGGAATTCGGTGACCTGCTTGCCTTCGCGCAGGACGATGGCGTCCTTGCCCACGAGGTCGATCCGCGAGACATGGCTGTCGAGATTGACGCGCACCAGCGGCCAGTTCAGTCGCGCTGCGACCTGCTCGATGTGTGTCGACTTACCCGTACCGTGATAGCCCTGCACCATGACGCGGCGGTTGAAGGCAAAGCCTGCAAGGATCGCGAGTGTCGTGTTGCGGTCGAAGAGATAGTCTGGGTCGATCTCGGGCACATGGTCCGTGCGGGTGCCGTAGCCCTTGACCACCATGTCGCTGTCGATCCCGAACAGGTCGCGGACGTTGTAGTCGGTGTCGGGCAGATTGGAATATTCAGTCATCTTTGCCTCGTCTCAAGCGGCATCGGCGAAGGCCGACCGATGCGTAAGGCGCGTCATCGTCGCGTCTGAAGGGAAATTTCGAAGCGCTTATAGCAACACAACTGCCATAAACCTAGAGCGTGGGGTGTCGCAAGCGCGAGCAGTTCATTAGTCAGCGTTGTTGAGAGGTGACTTACTAGACAAAGCCGCGCTGCTTGAGGTGGTTGTAGGACGAAATGATGTTGCGCAGCCGGTCTTCCGAACTCTTGTCTCCGCCATTGGCGTCGGGGTGGTGCAGCTTGACCAGTGCCTTGTAAGCGGACTTGATTTCGGGCGACGCCTTGCGGCCCTCCAGCCCCAAAACCTCGAACGCAGCGCGGTCCTGGCCGGTCAGGGTGATGGCGCGTTCCGGCGCTTCGCCCTTAGTGCCGGCATCCTGCCGCGCCCGCGACCGCAGCCGCGCAAACATATGGTTGGTGTCATGGAACTGACGCCCCGTGTGGTCGCGAGACTTGAACTTTTTCGGCTCGGGATTGGATTTGCCGAACCGGTTCGAGCCATAGGCCCAGGTCTCTTTGGAGCCCGGCGCGTTCATCTTGTTGGCGTGATCGGCGATTTCCTCGTCGTTCATGCCATCGAAATAGTTGAACGCCTTGTTGTAATGCCGGACGTGCTCGAGGCAGAAATTGTGAAACTCACCAGCCGAGCGCGCGCCTTTCGGTGCCTTATAAATACCCGGCTTGTCGCACCCCTCCCAGTCGCAGCCTGGGCGCATTTCGGCCTCGGCCTCCGCCGTGCCGCGTCGCGGCTTGATGCGAACCGAATCGAAGATTTTGGATTTGCTGTTTATAGTCATCGAACTCTACGTTTAAGGCCTTGGCCATGCAGGGCCTTGGAATCTGGGACCCGCGATCCTATACCGTTTTGCGCCGGCTTGCCGGTACAAAATCAAAGTTTTCGCCAGCAGGGGCAGTTGACACATGAGCGTCCGCGACCAGATCGAAGCCACTCTCATCGAAAATTTCGCGCCGACGGCGCTTGAGGTGATCGACGACTCGGAACGCCACCATGGCCATGCAGGATGGCGGGAAGGGGGCAATACCCATTTCCGCGTCAAGATTGCCAGTCCGGCGCTCGACGGCATGAACCGCGTCGCGCAGCACCGCGCGATAAACGCCGCGCTCGCCAAACAGTTCGACGCCGGCCTTCACGCCTTGGCGATCGAGGTCAAGCCTTCGTCGTAGCGGTTTCCACCGGCGCCACCCGCAACTGGGTGATACGGTTATGAGCCCGGCGCAGGACTTTAAATCGCAGTTTGTGGAACGTGAATTGCTGTCCAGGCTCGGGGATCAACTTGGCTTCATGGATGACCAGACCGGCGATCGTCGTCGCTTCTTCGTCCGGCAGGTGCCAGTCGAGGGCGCGGTTGAGGTCGCGGATCGGCAACTGCCCATCGATGATGTAGGACCCGTCTGCCTGCTTGCGCACTCCATCGATCACGGCGTCGTGCTCGTCTGAAATGTCACCGACGATCTCTTCGAGAATGTCTTCGAGCGTGATGAGCCCCTGAACTTCGCCGTATTCATCGACCACCAGCGCGAAATGGAGCTTGCGTTTCAGGAACGCATTAAGCTGCGCCTGCGCCGATGTCGTGTCGGGAACAAACCAAGGTTTGAACGCGATCTTGGCGGGGTTGACCTTGGTGAAATCCCCATCGGCCCGCTGGATGGCGCGCAGCAGGTCCTTGGCGTGGACGACCCCGATAATGTTATCCTGCTTATCCTTGTAAAGCGGAACACGGGTAAAGGGGCTGTCCAGTATAGCGGCGATCAACTCGTTGGCGGGCATATCGGAATCAAGCGCCAGCATTCTGGTGCGATGCACCATCACGTCGGACACTTCGAGCTCGCGCAGATCGAGAATACCGCCCAGCATGTCGCGGTCGTGCTTGACCACCTCGCCCTCGGAATGGAGGAAGTCCACTGTGCCGCGCAATTCCTCATGGCCCGAGATCGACGAGGCGCGGCTGGCGTCCAGGCCGAAAGCCCGCAGTATCGAATTGACGATCCACTGCACGGCGATGGTGACCGGAGAAAACACCAGAACGATTACCCGGATGACAGGCGCGACCACCAGGGCAAACGCATCGGGCCGGATCAGTGCGAGGGTCTTGGGCAGCACCTCGGAAAAGATCACGACCGCTGCGGTCATGACCAGGGTCGCATAGGCGATGCCTGCCTCGCCAAATATCTGGATCAGGACCGAAGCCGCCAGCGTCGAGGCCAGGATGTTGACGATGTTGTTGCCCAGGAGCAGCGAGCCGATCAGACGCTCCTTTTCCACCGTCAGCTTTTCGACCAGTGTCGCCCGCTTGTCGCCGTTCTTGGCGAGCTGATGCATCCTGGCACGCGATGCCGCCGTCAGGGCCGTTTCAGAGCCTGAGAAGAAAAAACTCATGGCCAGAAGGGCGATGATCGAAAACAGCGATAGCCAGAGCGAAGCATCCATTAGCGCATATCCTCGAGAAAGCCGCTGACGGCGGTGGGGTCGACATTTTTTTCGATGAAGGCGCCGCCGATGCCACGCGTGAGGATGAACGTCAGTGCACCGCGCGAGACTTTCTTGTCTTGCGCGATGGCGTCCATGAGCACAGGTGTGGGAGGCAATTCGCCCGGAATGTCAGCCAATGTAGTGGGCAAGCCGGCAATTTTCAAATGCGCCTCGATCCGGCCGGTGTCTTGCGATGGTGCGAGCCCAAGTCGAGCGGAGAACTTGTGCGCAAGGACCATGCCGATCGCCACCCCTTCGCCATGCAAAAGGCGATCCGAATATCCGGTGGCTTTTTCCAGTGCGTGACCGAATGTGTGCCCTAGATTGAGCAGTGCCCGTTCGCCCGTTTCCTTTTCATCGGCCACGACGACACGCGCCTTGGCTGCGCAGGCCCTTGCGATGGCCTCAGCGCGCGCTGGCCCGCCAGCGCCGATTTCGCTCGCGTTGGCCTCGAGCCAGAAAAAGAAGTTCTGATCACCGATCAGTCCGTATTTTACAACTTCGGCGTAGCCCGCAGCGAACTGGCGCGGTGGCAGCGTATCGAGGGCCGAAAGGTCCGCGAGCACCAGACGCGGCTGGTGAAACGCACCTACAAGATTTTTGCCATGGACGGAGTTGATGCCCGTTTTGCCGCCAACCGACGAATCGACCTGCGCCAGAAGCGAGGTCGGTACCTGCACGAAATCCATGCCGCGGCGGACGATCGACGCCGCAAAGCCCGCGAGATCGCCGATAACGCCTCCGCCCAGCGCAATCAGGATGTCATTGCGTTCGAGCCGCGCGCCGAGAATGCCGTCGACAACATCCTGCAGATGCATCCAGGACTTGGTGCTCTCGCCGGCGGGTACAATGATTTCCGCATGGCTCAATCCCGCCGCGTCGAGCGACGCGACAAGCCGCGGTAACTGCGCCTCGGCAACATTAACGTCGGTCACGATTCCAAAGCGCGCACCAGGAAAAAGACCAGCGAGGCGCGTGCCGGCTTGGTCTATCGCGTCGGGTGCGATCACGATGTCGTAGGCACGATCGCCCAGCGGTACATGTACGGTGTGCGAGGGAGTGGGCTGCAGGCTCATCAGGCGCCTTGATCGTCTAGATAATGGGAAAGTGCGGCAAGAATTTCGGTCACCACGACATCATGGGGAACGTCGCGCGAGGCAATGGTGATGTCGGCAAGGGCATAGGTCGGATAGCGCTTGTCGATGAGGTCTTGAAGGGTCGCCCGGGGATTTGGCGTTTGAAGCAGTGGTCGTGAGGGGCGCTTTGAAACGCGCGCGAACAGCACGTCGAAATCGGCCTTGATCCACACCGAAACCGCCAGCTCTTTGATCGATGCGCGCGTTTCGGGGTTGATGAAGGCGCCACCGCCCGTGGCGATGATGCCTTGATGGTCGCGCAGCAGCCTTGAGATGACGCGTGCTTCTCCGGCGCGAAATTCACTTTCGCCGTGTGACGCGAAAATGTCGGGGATCGACATCCCGGCAGCGGTTTCGATCTCCACGTCGGAGTCGACGAAGCGAACGCCCATCCGCCCCGCGAGCCTGCGACCGACGGTGGTTTTGCCCGCGCCCATCATCCCTACGAGCACGACGGGGCGTCCGGCAAGGCGAGTGGTCAACTCGCGCGCGTCGATGTCGTCATTGATGTCGGGTGCGTTGCGCCCCATCGTTATCGCCCTGTCCTCGCGCCGGACCGGTTCAAGCCTTTGGCAGAGCCGGTGTCAAGGTCGCGGCCTTGCCCGGTGCCTGCAAATCTGGAAAAACTGAACCAAACTGCAACGATTAGCCGCCAGACTGTCCGTCCGACACCGAAGACCCGAGAGAGCCGCTCATGCCCACACTTTTTCGACTTCTCGTGGCCATCGGCTTCATAGTCGCGCTCGGCTATGCGGCGATGTTTGCGCTCAGCGTTCTCGTCGAGCCCGAGGAACGTGAGGTCACCGTGCGTGTGCCGACGCGAGAAATCCTCTCGGGCGCCCAATGACAGCCGAATTGCATCTGGTCGAAGCCTTTCTCGAAATGATGAGCGCCGAGCGCGGGGCTGCGACAAACACCATCGATGCCTATCGCCGCGATCTTCTCGATTATAGCGGCTTTCTCGCCGGGCGGTCACGAATGCTCAGCGGCGCAGACCGGGAAGACATTTCGGCTTATCTGGCTGCGTTGAGCGCGAATGGACTGTCGGCCAACTCGAGCGCCCGCCGCCTCAGCGCCGTACGGCAATTTCACCGTTTCCTGGTCGCTGAGGCGATAAAGACCGATGATCCCACGCGCATCATCGTCGCGCCGAAACCTGGGCGAGGGCTACCCAAGGTCCTATCGGTTGACGATGTCGACCGGCTGCTTGTCCTGGCGGAAACGGAGGCCGCAGCAGGCGAGGAAAAAGATATCCGCCTCCATGTTCTGCTCGAGTTGCTCTATGCCACGGGCATGCGGGTATCTGAACTTGTCGCGCTCGAGCGCCGGGCCGTCACGCGCGAGGCGAACTATCTCACGATCAAAGGCAAAGGCAACAAAGAGCGCATTGTCCCAATGGGAGACAAGGCACGCGACGCTCTCCATGCCTGGCTCGATGGTCGGGAGAAGGACCGCTTCGTATTTCCGGCGTCCGGCGCTGAGGGGCATTTGGCCCGCCAGGTTTTCGCTCGTGACCTCAAGTCACTTGCGGCACGGGCGGGGCTGTCCGCAGCGGCGGTCTCGCCCCACGTTCTGCGACATGCTTTTGCCAGCCATCTGCTCCAGAACGGAGCTGATCTGCGCGTCGTCCAGATGCTTTTAGGGCATGCAGATATATCGACAACACAGATCTACACCCATGTGCTCGACGCGCATTTGCGCAAACTCCTCGACGATCATCACCCTTTGTCGGAGGGGAGTTCTTGACATGGGCGAGGCTAATCGACACTTTCCGGCCACTTTGGGACCATAGAGCCTAGCCGCGCCGCCCTAGGGCTGGCGAGGCCGCAACAAACATGAGAAGGTTGCCCGAAACGGGCAGATTGCATGCAGTCATATCTCGATTTCGAAAAGCCAGTTGCCGAGCTCGAAGGCAAGATCGCCGAGCTCAAATCCCTTGCCCAGACCGATCAGGCTGTCTCGATCGGGGATGAGGTTTCGCGTCTGCAGCAGCGCGCCGAAGAGGCGCTCAAGGACGTCTACAAAAAGCTCACCCCCTGGCAGAAAACGCAGGTCGCGCGTCACCCGCAGCGCCCGCATTTCTCAAATTATCTCAAATCGATCGTCACCGAGTGGACGCCTCTCGCAGGCGACCGCAAGTTTGCCGAGGACCCTGCGATCCAAGCAGGCTTTGGTCGTATCGACGGCGTGCCGGTTGCCATCCTGGGGCAGGAAAAGGGCAATGACACCGAGAGCCGCTTGAAGCATAATTTCGGGATGGCCCGGCCTGAGGGCTACCGAAAGGCCGTACGCATCATGGAAATGGCCGACAGGTTCGGTTTGCCGGTCATTTCGTTCGTCGACACTGCCGGCGCCTATCCCGGTATCGGCGCTGAAGAGCGTGGACAGGCTGAAGCGATCGCTCGATCGACCGAAAAATGCCTGGAAATCGGAGTGCCCAATCTGTCCATCATCATCGGCGAAGGCGGCTCTGGCGGAGCGATCGCGATTGCCGCGACCAACCGGGTGCTCATGCTCGAGCATTCCGTCTATTCGGTCATCTCGCCTGAGGCCGGTGCCTCGATCCTTTTCCGCGATGCCGGCAAGGCGCAGGACATGGCTGCAGCTCAAAAGATAACCGCGCAGGATCTGATGGCGCTCAAGGTCATCGATGGAATCATAGAAGAACCCGTGGGTGGCGCGCATCGTCATCCTGAAAAGGTCATGGCCGACACCAAAGCCGAGATCATGAAGTTCCTGAGCGAGTTTGGCGACGATCTTGGGCCTCTGGAAATCCGTGAGTTGAGGCGCGAAAAATTCCTCGCCATCGGGACCAACCTCACCTGATCGTGACGGCCGAATCTTGCAATTTGCGCGAAATTAGCGTCGATTGCGGACAAAGCCTTACCGGGCGTTAACCCTGATCTGCCATGACTGGGCGGGCGCGGGGGACGCAAAAGAGTAAGGTTAAGTCAGGGTCACGGCATAGATGCTCCGGAAATACGTCCTTTTGGTCGTCACTCTTCTGATGGCAGGCGCATTGGCGTCGTGTTCGCCATTGGAAGGCGATGGCCGCCATCTCGTCCCGCTCTCGAGCGCCGCCAAAATGCAGCTCACCGCCATGGGCTCCTCGCCTGGCGCTGCGATGATGGTGCGCATCTTTAAGGAAGAAGATACGCTCGAGGTCTGGAAACAGACGGCCGACGGTCGCTACCGGCTTTTTAAATCCTATGAGATCTGCACCTGGTCAGGCGAGCTGGGTCCCAAATTCTATGAAGGCGACCGGCAGGCGCCCGAGGGCTTCTATACGATCACGCCGGGCCTGATGAACCCCAACTCAAACTACCATCTGGCGTTCAATCTCGGCTTCCCCAATAAGTTCGACCGCACCCACGGCCGAAGCGGTAGCCATCTCATGGTCCATGGCGCCTGTTCTTCGGCCGGGTGCTACGCCATGGAAGACGACCAGATCGCCGAAATCTATGCCCTCGCGCGCGAATCGTTTACCGGCGGCAATCGTGCCTTTGAGGTTCAGATATTTCCGTTCCGCATGACGCCCCAAAATCTGGCGCGTCATCAGAACAGCCCGCATTTCGATTTCTGGACCAATATCAAGGAAGGCTACGACTTCTTTGAAGTCGCCAACCAGCCTCCGAGCTGGGACGTATGTGAAGGTCGCTACGTTTTCCGCCAGCCCTCTGCGGCCAGCGCTGCTGCGTCGATCGCCGGCGTTTGCCCCGCGATCACCGCGGATCAGACGATCGTTTCCGCCTTTATGGCCAAGCAATCAGCCGATGCCATTGCGCTCCAAAGCGCCGTCACCCGGCTCGCAGAGGCCGACGCTGCAGCAGCAACGGCCGAGCAGCGCCGCATTAATGCCGATGCCGAGCTCGAAGCGCGCGGCGCGGCGATCAACAATGCGGTGGACGGGTTCTTTAGCACCATCATGACGCCATTTGGCGGTGGGACCGCGCAGACACAAGCGGTGCCCGTCAATCCCGGCGGTTGATTTCGGTCCAACTGGAACCAAATGCAACGTCCTCGCGTTTCAAACGGTTGGGGGTGTCGCTAACCCTCGGGCAAATCACGTCTTGAGGTCCCCTCTCATATGCCACTTGCGTCTGACAAAAGCCTGCGTTTCGCTCTTCGGGACGGAACGCGACCTGCCCATGAGCGGCTCGACCGATTGGCGAGCCTGTTCGAGCTCTATGATCAGGACGATTATGGCGCGTTTCTCGTCTGGCATGCCCGGCTTGTTCCGACCCTTGAACAGCAACTGACCCAGCGCGGTCTCCTGCCCATTTTCCCTGAGTGGCCCGAGCACAGGCGCGCCGAATTCCTGCTCGAGGATATCGAGGCGCTAGGACTGTCACGCCCGTTCGCCGAGCCCTATCAAGTGGGCACGACTGCTCCCGAACTTATTGGCGTTGCCTATGTCCTCGAAGGATCTCGGCTCGGTGGCGCAGTGTTGTCCCGCTCTGTGGATCCCGCCTTGCGCGGAACGGCAACGCGTTACCTCGATCACGGCGAAGGGCTCAAACTTTGGCCGCGTTTTGTTTCGAGATTGGACACATTGGATTTCTCGGGGGCAGAAACCAAGGCGGCGGTTGCCGCTGCCAATGCCGTATTTGCAGCGTTCGAGCGCGCACTTACCCACGATGAAGTCCTTGGAGCCGTAGCCGGTCTATGAATGAAAACTTTAATGCTGGCGCGTTGCCGGCTACCGAAGTCGATCTCACAAACTGTGATCGCGAACCCATCCATAGGCTCGGTCGTATTCAGGGCTTTGGATTTCTGGTCGCGGTTTCGTTCGATTGGATCGTTCAGTACATCTCGACCAATTCCGCCGAATGGCTCGGTGTAGACCCCGATGCCGCGATCGGTCATCCATTGGGCAATTTCGCCGATAGCCAGTTTCTGCATTCCATCCGCAATCACGTCCAGCACCTGACCGGGGAAAACGACGTCGAGCGCGTCTTTACAACGCAACTCACCGAGAATGGCGAAACCTGCGATGCCGCGGTCCATGTTTCAGGATCACTGATCATCATCGAGTGCGAGCCCTCGCGGCCGGGCATCGAGAGCAATGAATCGATGGTGCGCCGCATTGTGCAGCGGCTGCAGGGTGCGGAAACCGTCGACAAGCTCTGCAAGGCCGGCGCCAGTCTTGTTCAAGTCCTGACCGGATTTGATCGGGTGATGATCTACAAGTTCCTCCACGACGAAAGCGGTGAGGTCGTCGCCGAGTCGCGTCGACGTGAGATCGATAGTTTTATGGGGCAGCGATATCCGGCTTCGGACGTTCCCCGGCAGGCGCGCGAACTCTACAAGCGCAACATGATCCGCATCATTGCCGACGTCGATGGACCAGCCCATGAGATCGTGCCCGCGACCATGGCCGATGGCATGCCCATAGATCTCTCGAACTCGGTGTTGCGCTCGGTTTCGCCCATTCACCTCGAGTATCTGCGCAATATGGGCGTTGGCGCGTCGATGTCGATTTCGATCATGGTGAGGGGGCGCCTGTGGGGACTGATCACCTGTCACCATTATGGCCCCCGGCGAGTCCCCTTCAATGTTCGAACGGCCGCGGAACTGGTGGGGCAGGTGTTTTCGCTAGCGCTCGACGCCAAGATCCGCGAGTCCGAAATTTCCGCCGAGCAGCGCGCCCAGAGGTTTCACCACAAGGTTCTGCGTATGGTCGGGCCCGAACAGGGTCCGCTGTCTCAATTGCGGTCGATGTTTAATGAGATGTCCGAACTCGTCGAATGCGACGGCATCGCCATGACCATCGACGGAGACGTCGAGCTTTGGGAGAAGACCCCGACGCGAGAGCAGTTCGATGCGCTAACCCATTTTCTCAATCGGACGGCTTCCAACTCGATCTATGTCAGCCATGAGATTCGCGCCATACATCCGCCCGCTGCGGACTATGCGCCGGTCGCATCCGGCATGCTGGTTATTCCCATCTCCCGCTCGCCGCGCGACTATCTGGTGTTTTTCCGCCGCGAGATGCCGCGCGAGGTCAAATGGGCGGGCAATCCGCAAAAGCCGGTGAGTGTCGGTCCACTTGGCGACCGCCTCACGCCACGCAAGAGTTTTGAAATCTGGCGCCAGATCACCGAGGGCCAGTCCGTTCCATGGAGCCCGGGGCAGATCAGGCTGGCCGAGGCGCTGCGGGTCAGCCTGCTCGAAGTCATTCTCAAGCATACCGATCTGATCGAAGGCGAACGCCGCACCGCGCGGCAGCGCCAGGAATTGCTGATCGCTGAACTCAACCACCGGGTCCGCAATATCCTTGGCCTCATTCGCGGCCTCATCCGGCAGGTCCACACACCGCATCGCACGACGGCCGAGTTCGTCGAGACCCTCGATGATCGCGTGCAGGCACTGGCGCGGGCCCATGATCAGCTAACGGAGCGGCAGTGGAATGCCGGGTCGCTGCTCGATCTCATCGCCAATGAAACCGGCGCCTACCTCGCCGAGAAGTCAGAGCGGGTGATTGTATCGGGCCAGGATGTAGGCCTTGAGCCGCGGAGCTTTTCGGCGCTGGCGCTCGTCATTCACGAACTCACGACCAATTCCGCCAAATACGGCGCCCTGTGTGACAAGCGCGGCACCGTCGCCATTCATCTCGAACGAGACGCTGCGGGATGGCTGGAGATCCGCTGGATCGAGCGCGACGGACCTGCCGTCAAGGCGCCGATGGAGAGCGGCTTCGGCTCGGTGGTGATCCATCGCTCGATTACACACGATCTCGGCGGCGTCGTTGAAACCGATTACCGTATCGATGGCCTCCGCGTCATCCTGCGCATTCCCTCCGACCATATCGTTGATCTGGACGGAACAGTCTCTCGCGCGGCGTCGGTGTCTCTCGCGCGCCCGGGCGAAGTCGAATTCCCGGAGGGTCGGGGGCTGGTGGTCGAAGACAATGTGATCATCGCTATGGATTGCGAGGCGGTGTTGCGCGATCTCGGCTGCAGCGAGATCGAGATGGCGTCCAATGTCACGCAGGCGATAAAGATCATCGAAAGCGCGCCGATCGGCTTTGCTGTTCTCGACGTCAATCTGGGCAGTGAGACGAGTTTTGCGGTGGCCGACGCGCTTGCGGCGCGTGACATCCCGTTCATTTTCGCATCAGGCTATGCGGACGGCGTATCGTTCCCTGAAGCGCATCAGGACAAGGAGCGGGTCAACAAGCCATTTGACGCGTCCACCCTTGCGGCAGCGCTTGTACGGGCGCTTGCCCCACAGCCGTAGCGTTGGGTAGCCGCCGGGCGTAAACTTGAGGGGCAACACCCCAAGAGGATGCGCCATGACTGATGATGATTTCGAGTCCCGCCTGGCACGCGGTTCCAGCCGCTACTTTGGAAAGGACGTCGATGCCCTTTCCAGCGTCGAACACGGCGTGCTCAAACGCGCTCTTTCGCGCCGCACGCTCGCCCGTGACGTCAGCGAAGACTATCTGGATAAGCTTGGCTTTGGAGATCGCATGTCCGATGCGATCGCGAGCTTTGGCGGCTCATGGACCTTCATAATACTGTTCGTGAGTTTTCTTGTCCTGTGGGTAGCGAGCAATATCGTCCTGGCGATTAATGCCTTTGATCCTTACCCGTTTATCTTTCTCAACCTGATGCTCTCGATGGTGGCGGCGCTGCAGGCTCCTATCATCATGATGAGTCAAAACAGGCAGGCGATCAAAGATCGTCTAGCCGCGGCGCACGATTATGAAGTCAATCTCAAGGCCGAGGTGGAGATCATGGCGCTCCATGACAAGCTCGACCAAATGCGCGAGCACGACCTCCAGGCGCTTATCATCAAACAGCAGGAACAGATCGAGCGCTTGACCAAGGCGGTCATTGCCAGCCGATCGAGCTCACAATAGGTCGATCAAAGGGGCAATCAACGGTTCATCGGCGGCTGGCATGGCATAATCGTGCAGCGCCTGCGGCCGCACCCACTTTAGCGCCGCGTGTTCCCGTGCGATGGGCGTCCCCTGCCATTTCCTGCACACATAGAGCGGCATCATGAGATGAAAATCGGCATAGGTGTGACTGGCGAATGTCAGCGGCGCAAGGCAGGCCTCTTTCGTTTCGATACCCAATTCTTCCGACAATTCGCGGATCAGCGCTGCTTCGGGCGTCTCGCCGATCTCGATCTTGCCACCGGGAAATTCCCAAAGCCCCGACAATTGCTTGCCCTCCGGGCGCTGTGCAATCAGCACGCGCCGATCGGCGTCGACGAGCGCGCAGGCAACGACAAGGATGATCTTCATGACGCTTTCGTCTCCAGCCGCCTGCGGTAGTGATAGGGATAGCGGTAGCTAAAGCCCATCGATAGGTAGAGCGCGACGGCGGCGCGATTGTCTGCTGCGACCTGAAGGGCAGCCTCTGTCGCGCCATTCTCGGCCAGCCAACTGATCGCCGAGGCCATAAGCCGTGTTCCAAGTCCTTGTCGCCGCGCTGCTGGTGCAGTCGAGACGTTGAGGAACACACCGATGCCAGACGCCTCGACACACAAGAGTGAGGCGAGCGCTGTCCCGTCGCTGTCATAGATGGTCAGCCCGACGGCAGGGCTGTCGAGCTTGGCGATCAATTTGGCAAACGTCGTAGCATTTTCCCCACCATAGCCCTGCAATGCGCTCTGGGCGGCCAGAAAGTCCTGATCGTCAGGCGAAGTCACGACGCACTCGCCGTCCACGCCAACGGTTTCTCCGATTGGCATCTGCATGATCAGTGCATAATCGCTTGCTGCCCAACCCGCCTGGACCAGAGCGTCAAACGTGGCGCGCCCTGTCAGCGGGGTGACGCGAAAATAGGGCAGGAGGCGGCGGTCGTCGTAAAGGGCGGCGAGATTTTTCAGCCGTGCCGCAGCATCGCCATCACCATCGTCGTCGGCATCGTTGACCTGGATGCAATTGGCCCGCCGGGTCAGACCGTTCCCGAACCGGGCACACCATTGTCCATCGCTCACCGTCTCGAGCGCCGGCCAGGCTTTCAGAAACGCCGCTTCGGTTTGTGCGATGGTGGACACCATCTAGCTCCGGTAGTTGCCGTTGATGTCGATATAACCATGCGTCAGATCGCAGGTGTAAACTGTGGCGTGTCCAGCGCCCAGCCCGATATCCACCGATACCGAAAGCTCTTCGCCCTTCATGTAGGCGGTGGCGGCATCTTCGGAATATTCTGCTGCCCGCTGCCCGTTACGTGCCAGGACGTGATCGCCAAACGCGATGGTAAGCTTGTCGCGGTCTGCGGGCTGGCCGGCCTTGCCCACGGCCATGACGATCCGGCCCCAATTGGCGTCCTCACCGGCAATGGCCGTCTTTACGAGCGGAGAGTCGGCGATGGATCGGGCGATCTTGGCAGCGCTTTCATCGCTGGTTGCGCCACTCACATTGACGGTCACGAATTTTGTCGCGCCTTCGCCATCCCGCACCACCTGCATCGCCATGTCGAAAAGGACATCGCTCAGCGCCTCGCCAAAGATTTCGGCGCGGGGATCGTCGAGACTTGCAATCGGATCGATTGCCGCCTTGCCCGTCGCGAAGGCCAACAAAGTGTCCGACGTGGAGGTGTCGCTATCGACGGTTATGGCGTTAAAGCTCGTGGCATTGTGTTTTGTGAGCAGGGCCTGAAGTACCGGCGCGGCTATCGGCGCGTCGGTAAAGACGAAGCTGAGCATGGTAGCCATGTCCGGAGCGATCATGCCCGAGCCCTTGGCGATGCCCGCAATATTGATCGTGACCCCGTCGATCTCCAGCGTCGCTTCGGACAGCTTGGCGAAAGTGTCGGTTGTCATGATCGCCTTGGCGGGCTCCATCCACGGCTCAGCAGACAATTTTTGGGTCAGTGCGTCGAGAACGCCATCGAATTTCCTCGCATCGAGCGGTTCTCCGATGACACCGGTCGAGGCGAGAAACACTTCGCTTGTCGCGCAGCCGACGGCACGGGCCGCAAGTTCGGCAGTTAGCGACACCGCCTCGATACCCTTGAGACCCGTAAAGGCGTTGGCATTGCCGGAATTGACCACGAGCGCGCGCGCTGTTCCACCGCTCAAATTCTGCCGGCACCAATCGATTGCGGCGGACGGACAGAGCGAACGTGTCAGGACGCCCGCAACGGCGGTTCCCTCGTCGAAAACCGCCAGGAGGACGTCCGTGCGACCCTTATATCGAATACCCGCTTCCGCCGTGGCAAAGCGCACGCCTGCGATGGCGGGCGGTGTGGCATAGGTCTTGGGAGCGAGAGGAGATACGGGCAGGGCCATGGCGAAGAGACCTTTGAAGGCGTGGCTTACGATGGGTTTTCGTGTGCCTTAAAGCTTATGGTCATGCAAGGCACTATCGCTTCACCGATGCGCTCCATCGCGCGCGGAGAGAGCGATGCTAAAAAGAACCCCGACCAGTGGCCGGGGTTCGAAAGCTTGGTTTATCGGGCTGGTATCAGAGACCGCCCTGAGCCTCGACTTCGGCGGCCAGCGCCTCGTCGGTGATGGTCACTTCGGTATCGGCGCGGATGTTTTCGATAGCGGCTTCATAGCTTTCGTAGAGCACCTGCTGGGCCACCTGCTGGCGAACCTGCTCGATGGGAGGCGCTGCGGACAGACGGCTGTCTTCGAGCTGGATCAAGTGCCAGCCGAACTGGGACTGAACGGGCTGGGAGAGTTCACCGACTTCCATGGCAAACGCAGCTTCCTCAAATTCGGGTACCATCATGCCGGCACCGAAATAGCCCAGATCGCCACCCGTGGCGCTGGTGCCGTCCGTACCGTATTCCGCTGCGGCATCCTCAAAGGACATGCCGCCTTCGATTTCCGCGCGGATCGAATTGGCTTCTTCCTCGGTTTCCACGAGGATATGGCGCGCGCGCACTTCGGGTTCTGGCGTAAATTCGGCGGCCAGTTCTTCATAAGCGGCGTTGATGGCCTCTTCGGTCACCTGGGTCTCGACGATGTCGTTGAAGAACGCGCGACGCAGAGCCTGATCTTCGAGATAGGCGAGACGGCGTGTGAAATCTTCGGTGTCGCCCAGACCATTTTCACGGGCTGCGCCGGCCATCAGCTTCATGTCGATCAGGACGGTCAAAAGGAATGCGCGACGCTGGTCGGCAGGCACCGACTGCAATTCTGCGGTCAGTTCTTCTGCTGCCAGAAGCAGGTCACCCTCGGTGATATCTTCGCCACCGACCGACGCGATTACGGTTTCAGGCGCTACAGGCTCTGGGGCAGGCGCGGCTTCCGCAGGTGCTGGAGCGGCTTCTTCGGTTGCGGGAGGCGTTTCGTCTTGCGCCTGAGCGACCATCGGCACTGCCAGAAGCGGCAGCGCCAGGGCCGCCGGAACCAGAGCGGCGCGCAGCACGTCGACCGCCGAAGCGGCAAGCTTGAAGGACATGAGGTGTTCTCTCCTTGTTTGTCCGAACGGGTCCCCCACCCGAACCAATCGTCCGCGCCAGCGTTTAAGCCCAGACTTTGGCGGTGGTTTGGCGGATTTTGGCAACGTTGACAAGCCTTGGTGGCGCTCTTACATCTCCTGCCAACGATTTCTCGTGCCCCGGTGGCACGCGCTCCGTCCCTGCCGCTTTGCTTAGATCATGGCCGGTTCGGGGCGCCGCACGGCCACCCATCATGCACAACTCAAGGTTCTAAGGACGACATTCATGGCTTTTGCTGCGCTCGCCAAGAAGTTCTTCGGCTCGGCCAACGACCGGCGCGTCCGACGCTACCAGTCGAATGTGGAGGCGATAAACGCGCTCGAACCCGAGTTTGAAAAACTCACGGACGAGCAATTGCGCGCCAAGACCGAAGAATTCCGCCAACAGCTTCGCAATGGCGGCAAGCTCGCAGATATCATCATCCCGGCCTTTGCGACGGTCCGCGAAGGCTCCAAGCGCGCTCTCGGTATGCGGCATTTCGACGTGCAGCTCATCGGCGGCATGGTTCTCAACGAGCACGCCATCACCGAGATGCGTACGGGTGAAGGCAAGACGCTGGTGGCGACACTCGCCGCCTATCTCAACGCCCTTGAGGAAAAAGGCGTCCACGTCGTTACCGTCAACGACTACCTCGCCCGCCGCGACTCCCAGTGGATGGGTAAGCTCTACAATTTCCTCGGCCTTTCGGTGGGCGTCATCGTGCACGGCGTCAGCGATGCCGAACGCAAGGCCGCCTATGATGCCGACATCACCTACGGCACCAACAACGAGTTCGGCTTCGACTATCTGCGCGACAATATGAAATATACCCGTTCGCAGATGGTGCAGCGCGACCACAATTACGCGATCGTCGACGAAGTGGATTCGATCCTTATCGATGAGGC
Source organism: Pelagibacterium luteolum (assembly GCF_900100665.1). Classification (GTDB taxonomy): domain Bacteria; phylum Pseudomonadota; class Alphaproteobacteria; order Rhizobiales; family Devosiaceae; genus Pelagibacterium; species Pelagibacterium luteolum. The sequence continues at coordinate 23,882 of NZ_FNCS01000001.1, read as the reverse complement.
GCGTACGCCGTTGATCATTTCGGGCCCCTCCCAGGACCGCTCGGAGCTCTACAAATCGATCGACAAATACATCCCGCTTCTCACCGAAGAGGATTACACGATCGATGAAAAGCACCGTGCCGCGACGCTGACCGACGAGGGCATCGAAAAGCTCGAAGAAATCCTGACCCGCGACGAGGTCATCAAGGGCGGCTCGCTCTACGACATCGACAATGTTTCGATCGTCCATCACCTCAATTCCGCTCTCAAGGCGCACAAGATCTTCACCCGCGACAAGGACTACATCGTCCGCGACGACCAGGTGGTGATCATCGATGAGTTCACCGGACGCATGATGCCGGGCCGGCGGTTCTCCGAGGGCCTGCACCAGGCGCTCGAAGCCAAGGAAGGCGCCAAGGTCCAGCCTGAAAACCAGACGCTGGCGTCCATCACGTTCCAGAATTATTTCCGTCTCTATAAAAAGCTCGCCGGCATGACCGGTACGGCAGACACCGAAGCCAGCGAATTTGCCGATATCTACAAGCTCGATGTGGTGACCGTTCCCACCAACGTGCAGATCGCGCGTATCGATGAGAACGACCAGATCTATCGCTCGGTCGAGGAAAAATTCGACGCCATCACAAATGAAGTCGTTGCCTGTCGTGAGCGCAACCAGCCGGTGCTGGTGGGCACGACGTCCATCGAGCGGTCCGAAATGCTCGCCGACCACCTGAAAAAGAAGGGCATCAAGGACGTCGCGATCCTCAACGCCCGCCACCACGAACAGGAAGCGCAGATCATTGCCGAGGCCGGCGTGCCGGGCGCGATCACCATTGCGACCAACATGGCCGGACGTGGTACCGACATTCAGCTCGGCGGCAATCTCGAGATGCGCCTGAGCAACGAGGCCGAGGGCCTCGAGGGTGACGAACTCGCCGCCAAGACCGCCCAGATCAAGGCCGAGATCGAAGAAAAGAAGAAAGAGGCGCTGGCTGCCGGCGGCTTGATGGTGATCGGCACCGAGCGTCATGAATCGCGCCGTATCGACAACCAGCTCCGCGGTCGTTCCGGCCGTCAGGGCGATCCAGGACGCTCAAAGTTCTTCGTTTCGCTTCAGGACGATCTGATGCGCCGGTTCTTTCCCGAGCGCATGGAAAAGGTTCTGACCTCGCTTGGCCTCAAGGATGGCGAATCCATCTCCGACGCCATGGTCACCAAGGCCATCGAGCGCGCCCAGACCCGCGTCGAGGCGCACAATTTCGACATCCGCAAGAACATCCTCAAATACGACGACGTGATGAACGATCAGCGCAAGGTGATCTTTGAGCAGCGTCTCGAGCTGATGGATTCCGAAACGGTGACCGAGACCATTGCCGAAATGCGCCACGACGTCGTGGACTCGCTGATCGGCAAGTCGTGTCCGGACCGCTCCTATCCGGAACAGTGGAATATCGAGCAGCTGGGTGCGGCGTGCAAAACCTACCTCGGCATCGAACCGCCACTGGCCGCATGGATCGACGAAGAGGGCATGGACGTCGAAGTCCTGCGCGAACGCCTGACGAACATGGCCGACGAGCATGCCGCCGCGAAGGCGGCGCGTGTCGGACCTGAAAATATGCGCCAGATCGAAAAGAGCTTCGTGCTCCAGTCGATCGATGGCCTCTGGCGCGAGCACCTGATCACTCTCGATCACCTCTCCAAGGTGGTCGGCTGGCGTGGTCTCGCCCAGCGCGATCCGCTCAACGAATACAAGCAGGAGGCCTTCGAGCTCTTCGCCCAGCTTCTCGCCAATCTGCGCGAGCTGGTCACCACACAGATGAGCCACTTCGAACTGCGTCCGACCCCGCCGCAGGCACCCGATCAGGCCCAATTGCGTGAAACCCATATCGATCCCGTCACTGGGGAAAACGAAGTGGGCGACGACACGCCAGCAGGGGCGTTGACCCCCGAGCAGATGGCGACCACGCGCAGGAACGATCCGTGCCCATGCGGCTCGGGCAAGAAGTTCAAGCACTGCCACGGCGCTTTCTAGACCGCTAGGCAGGCCCCAAATGACAAACCCCGGCGTTTCTTGGCGCCGGGGTTTTTGTTTGTTAACGTTCGCGTGCACTAAAGTTTGAATGAGCGCGTGCGTCGTGCTCAACTTATTGCCGATCGCAAGATCGATATCTTGGGGACTGCCCTTTCAGGACCGAGCCGGAGTGCGCCACGCGGGGCGTGCCGGCGAAGGTTTTCCGCCGGGCGCTCAATAGCTATTTTTCGGCCTTGTCACCAAGCACATCGCGCAGGCTTTTCTGGGCGCTTCCGGGCCTGAGCGGTTTTTGCTGGCTCTCATGGGGCGCCCAACCCGATAGCCATAAAATTTCGAGCGTGGCGCGCACGCGCCCGTCGGGATCGCCAAACCGTTCGGCGTAAATCTCCGCGGCGCGCATCAAGTGCCGCGGCGTCAGCAGTCGCTTGTCTCGCTCCCAGAGCGGGTTCGTGGCGCCCAGCGCGCGCAATTCGTCAAACAGCTTTAGCGGCGAGCCGTAGCGCACGGTGTGGGTTTCGAGATCGGTCACGGGCAGCGCGAAGCCGGCACGCTGCAACAGACCGCCAGCGTCCCGCACGTCGATCATCGGCGCAACGCGCGGTGCAACGCCCCCAAGGATTTCCACGTCGGCTGCAAGAAAGGCATCACGCAACTCGGTCAGGGTGCGCCCACCGATGGCGGCCGCAATCAACAGGCCGTCGCCGGTCAGATGTTCGCGCAGTCGCGTCAAAAAGCCCGGAACGTCGTTGACTGTCTGCAGATCGAGCAGGGAAACGATCAGGTCGTAGTCCTTGCGGGGCAGTGCCAGATCTTCGGGATCCACGGTCGTGTCCGGCGCTCCCGAGAGTGTCGCCAGGCGCTCGAAGACGATGGGGCCATTGGCGGACGCCGACTGCGTCGGCAGCAGATCAAGAGCCGGGCCGATGATCAGCGCGCGTGAGAAGTCGCGCGTCACGGGGGCCAGCCTGTCGGCGAGGTCGGCAGCCACCATGTCCGAGATGAAATCGGGACCGGGCATACGTTTTGCAAAATTGGATTTGAGACGGTCGCGGTCAAAAACAAGGGAAGGCTGGGTCATATTGGGCCTGATATGGCGCTGGACAACGCGTCATGCAATGATCGGTCCTTATGGAGAGGGATGCGGGGCTTGTCAAAATAGGTCTTGGGGCGCGGCTGCGGGTGGGACTCGCAGCGATCGGTGCGCTCGTCCTCGACACCGCGTTTCCGCCAGCTTGCCTTTGCTGCCTTGAAGCCGTGGCTGTGCCAGATACGGTCTGCCCGAAATGCTGGGGACAGTTGGTGCCCATCTCTGCACCGCTTTGCCCGGTCCTCGGCCTGCCTTTTGCCAGCGACATGGGGCAGGGGCTTTCCGTACAGGCGATCGCAAATCCACCGCCCTTCGACCGCGCCCGGTCGGCTGTGGCTTACACCGATCTGGCGCGAAAACTCGTCTCCAAGATGAAATACTCCGACAGGCCGGAAATCGCACTGCTGTGCGCGCGCATGATGGGGCTGGCGGGGCACGAACTTTTAGGGCCCGATGCCGTTCTCGTCCCGGTTCCGCTGCACCCGTCGCGCCAGCGCTCGCGTCGCTACAACCAGTCGGCAGAACTGGCCCGCGCGCTCTCACGCCTTGCAAACGTTCCCATGAATACCGATCTGGTAATACGTCACCGGCGCACGAACCAGCAGGTCGGACTCAATGCCCAGCAGCGCTCGCGCAATGTCGAGGGCGCGTTCCGCGTCAATCTCGCGCAAATGCATCGTCTGGGTGGCAAGCGCGTTGTGCTTGTCGATGATGTCCTGACCACGGGCGCGACAGTCTCGGCGATATCCAAGGCGCTCAAGCGCGCCGGGGTTGTCTCGGTCGATGTGCTTAGTTTCGCCCGCGTTGTCTTCGACGCCGATATGACAGTATAATTGTCCCAATCCACGAGGAGCCGGAATGCGAAATGATCAAGGTCGAAATCTATACGACCCCGACTTGCCCTTATTGCCACGCCGCCAAGGCATTGTTGAACGACAAGGGCGTTTCCTATGACGAGATCACGGTGCTCGATCCTGAATTGCGCGCGGCCATGACCCAGCGCGCCCATGGGCGCCGTACGGTACCCCAGATATTCGTCGGGACGACGCATGTGGGTGGCTATGACGATCTCGCCGCGCTCGATCGGCAGGGCAGGCTCGAGCCGCTTCTTGAGGGTGCAGCGTGAGCACGATCACCATTGCCCTTGTCCAGATGAATTCGGGCATGGAGGCAGAGGCCAATCTCGCCGAAATCGAACTGCGGGCCGCCGAAGCGCGCGAGGCTGGCGCGCGTTATGTGCTGACCCCCGAGATGTCCATCGTCTTTGCCGAAAATCGCGAAGGGCTACGGGAGCGTGCAAGGGCCTGGGAGAATAATCCGGCCATCACGCGGCTCGCCGAAGTTGCGCGCGCCAACCAGCTCTATCTCCACATCGGCTCCCTTGCCATCGCGCTCGAAGACGGGCGGTTCGCGAACCGCTCTGTGCTGTTCGATCCGCATGGCGAAGTCGTTGCGACCTACGACAAGATTCATCTGTTCGACGCCGATCTCCCGGGCATCAACGCCTATCGCGAAAGCGCCACCTATGCTGGCGGCGATCGCGCCGTTGTCGTCGATACCGACCATTTCAAGCTCGGCTTTTCGATCTGCTACGATATGCGCTTTGCAGGGCTCTATCGTGCACTCGCCCAAGCCGGCGCTCAGGTGATTGCGGTGCCTGCGGCCTTCACCGTGCCAACCGGCGAGGCGCACTGGCATGTGCTGTTGCGTGCCCGCGCCATTGAGACGGGTTGTTTCGTTCTTGCCGCAGCGCAAGGCGGACATCACGCCAATGGGCGGTCCACTTATGGCCATTCTCTGGTTGTTGCGCCATGGGGTGAGGTGATTGCCGAAGCGAAGGGCGACCTGCCGGGCCTTGTCGTTGCCAACCTCGATCTTGACGCCGTCGCCGCGGCGCGGCAAAGGGTGCCGGCGCTGGCCAACTGGCGCGAATTTTCGCTCGCTGAACTGCCCGGACAAGGAAATCTGCGGTGATCCAATATACGCTCACCTGCGACGCACACCACAAATTCGACGCCTGGTTCCGCAACGCCGATGCCTATGAAGATCAGGCGGCGCGCGGGATTTTGACCTGCCCGATGTGCAATTCGACCAAAATCGAAAAAGCCCTGATGGCGCCGGCAGTCTCGCCCTCTCGCGACAAGGTCTCGCTCTCAAGTGGCCATCCCGAACAGTCCAAATACCGCGAGGCTCTGCGCGCCCTACGTCAGAAGATGACCGAGAGCGCCGATTACGTCGGCGACAAATTCGCCGAGGAAGCGCGCAAGATCCATTACGAGGAAGCCGAAGCCCGCGGCATTTACGGAGAAGCCACAAGGGACGAAGTTTCGAGCCTGATCGATGAAGGCATCGACTTCATGCCCCTCCCGCCCGTGCCCGACGAGCACAATTAGAGCGGCTTTTCCAACAGCAGCATGTAGTTGACCGCCATGTCGCGGCTCTTGACCCATTCGTTGCGGAGCGGGTTGAACGTGACGCCGGTCTTGTCGAGGACAGTCATGCCGTTGCGCTTCGTCACCGACGTGATTTCTTCGGGCGTCACCAGCTTTTCGTAGCTGTGCGTACCTTTTGGCAACCAGCGTAACACGCGCTCGGCGCCGACGATCGCCAAGGCATAGGCCCGCGCCGTCCGGTTGATCGTCGCGACGAACATCAGTCCACCCGGTTTCACCAGATCGCAGCAGCTCTTGAGGTACAGCGGTACGTCTGCCACGTGCTCGACGACTTCCATGTTGAGCACGATGTCGAACTGCTCGCCCGCGGCGGCCAGATCCTCCGACGTCGTCGCGCGATAGTCGATATCGAGGCCCGACTGTTCGGCATGGAGCGCTGCGATCTTGACGTTCTTTTCGCCCGCATCGGCACCCACGACCGTGGCCCCCAGACGCGCCATAGGCTCGCACAACAACCCCCCGCCACATCCGATATCGAGGATGCGCAGCCCCTCGAATGGCCGCAGCGAGGCCCCATCGCGCCCGAAATGCGTCAGCACCTTCTCGCGGATATAGGCCAGCCGAACCGGGTTGAACTTGTGCAGCGGCTTGAACTTGCCGTTGGGGTCCCACCATTCCTCGGCCATCTTGTGGAACTTGCCGATCTCGTCGGGGCTGATCGTGGTGCTCATCAGGCTTCCTCATTGGGTTGGTCCACAGGTGACGCCGCACCGCTTCCAAGTCAAGCGCATCGAGGTCGCAGCGCCCATCATCGATATTGCCAGCGCCTCCGCTTTGTGGCACTCCACGCGCCACGAAGCCGTACTTTGCGTTACGGTCGTTTGTCCCCTTTGGTTCAGGACTTCGCGATGGCGCGTATTGTGATGAAGTTCGGCGGCACCTCGGTCGCCAATGTCGAGCGAATCCGGCAGGCAGCCCAGCACGTCAAGCGCGAGGTCGATGCCGGCCACGAGGTCGCTGTCGTCGTCTCCGCCATGTCGGGCAAGACCAACGAGCTTGTCGGCTGGTGCGCTGAAGCCGCGCCCATGCACGACGCGCGCGAATACGACGCCGTCGTCGCCTCGGGCGAACAGGTGACCGCTGGCCTCATGGCCATCGTCCTCGGCGAGATGGGCATCCAGTCGCGCTCCTATGCCGGCTGGCAGGTGCCCATCAAGACCGATGACGCGCACGGTTCGGCGCGCATCGTCGATATCGACCCCAAAAATCTCAACGATCGCATGAGTTCGGGCTGGGTGCCGGTCGTCACCGGCTTCCAGGGTGTCTCGGAAAAAAAACGCATCACGACGCTCGGTCGCGGCGGCTCGGACACCTCCGCCGTCGCCGTCGCCGCTGCGGTCAAGGCCGATCGTTGCGACATCTATACCGACGTCGATGGCGTCTATACCACCGACCCCCGCATCGCCCCCAAGGCGCGCCGCCTCGAACGCGTTTCGTTTGAAGAAATGCTCGAAATGGCCTCGCTCGGCGCCAAAGTGCTGCAGACCCGCTCGGTGGAACTGGCCATGGCCCAGGGCGTGCGCCTCGTCGTACGTTCGACGTTTGAAGACCCCAATATCGGCAACGCTCCCGGATCGGAGTGGGGCCAGACCGGCACGCTCGTGTGCGATGAGGATGAGATCATGGAAAAGCAGATCGTTTCAGGCGTGACCCTTGCCAGGGCCGAGGCCAAGATCACCTTGCGCAAGGTCAAGGACAAGCCCGGCGTCGCCGCAGCCGTCTTCGGCCCGCTCGCCGATGCGCGCATCGTCGTCGACATGATCGTCCAGAACATTTCCGATGACGGTCAGATCACCGACATCACCTTCACTGTGCCTGACAGCGAATTCGACAAGGCGATGAAGGTCCTGCGCAATGCGCCCGATCTTGAATACGAGTCGATTTCCGGCTCCAAGGGCGGCGCCAAGATTTCCGTCGTCGGCGTCGGCATGCGCAGCCATGCGGGCGTTGCCGCCTCGATGTTCCGGGCGCTTTCGGACAAGGGAATCAACATCCAGTTGATCACCACCTCCGAAATCAAGACCTCGGTCCTCATCGATGAGGAATATGCAGAGCTTGCAGTTCGGGCGCTCCATACCTATTACGGTCTGGACAAGACCGGGAGCTGATCGACAGCCTGCCGGTCCCGGGCGAAACAACAGGCGGGGCCACTCCGCCGGGCGAGCAGTTATGGTGACAGCGATTGGCGGACCGCGGGTGCTTTTGCGCCAGTTGCGCGAAACCATGGCCGAACCTCTGGCCAGCCAGGAGCGGTTGGACAAGATCGTCGATCTCATCGCCGAGAACATGCGCGCCGATGTGTGCTCGTTTTACGTCCTGCGAGACGACAGCGCGCTCGAGCTCTTTGCCACCCACGGCCTGCGCCGCGACGCCGTCCACATCACGACGCTGCGTCTGGGCGAGGGCCTTGTCGGCCTCATCGCTGCCGAGGCGGAACCTCTGAGCCTGCAAAACGCGCCCGAGCATCCCTCCTTCGCCTATCGCCCGGAAACCGGCGAAGACCCGTTCTTTTCATTCCTCGGCGTGCCCGTGCTGCGCGCCGGGCAGACGCTCGGCGTCCTCGTCGTCCAGAATTCGGAACGCCGGGTCTATGGCGAGGACGAAACCGAAGCGCTTTTGACCACCGCCACGCTGATGGCCGAAATGATCTCGACCGCCGATTTCGATTCGCTCGTCAAACCCGGTTCCGATATCGATCTGCGCCGTCCGCGCATGTTTGAGGGCATCGGCTTTTCCGAAGGCATCGCGCTCGGCCAGGTGGTCCTTCACGACCCGCGCGTCATCGTCACCAATTTCGTTGCCGACGATACCGACGCCGAAAAGCTCAAGCTCGACGAAGCGCTCAAGACCATGCGCGTTTCGATCGACGAATTGCTCAATTCCGGCGATATGCAGATCCAGTCCGATCACCGCGAAATCCTCGAAAGCTACAGGATGTTCGCCCATGATCGTGGCTGGGTGCGCCGCTTGGAGGAGGCGATCGATTCCGGCCTCACCGCCGAAGCCGCCGTCGAGCGCGTTCAAAACGATACGCGCGCGCGCATGCTGCGCCAGACCGATCCTTATATCCGTGAACGCCTGCACGATCTCGACGATCTCGCCAATCGGCTGCTGCGCATCCTGATTGGTAAGAGCACCGGGCTCGGCAAGGAACTGCCCGAGAATGCGGTGCTCGTGGCGCGCAATATGGGCCCCGCCGATCTTCTCGAATACGACAGGACCAAGCTCAGGGCCGTCGTCCTCGAAGACGGCGCAGCCACCGCGCATGTTGCCATCGTGGCGCGTTCGGTGGGGCTCGTTGCCGTCGGGCAGGCGGAAAACATCGTCTCGATGAGCGAAGCCGGCGACGACATTATCGTCGATGGGTTTTCGGGCGCCGTCCATTTGCGGCCTACGCCCGATATCGAGGCGACCTATATCGACAAGGTGCGCCTGTCCGCTAAGCGGCGCGCCCATTATGCTGCCTTGCGCGACACGCTCCCGATTACCCGTGACGGTACGCGGATCACATTGCTGCACAATTCGGGCCTGCTGGCCGATATGCCGGCGCTTGAGGAGACAGGCGCGGATGGCGTGGGACTGTTCCGAACCGAACTGCAATTCATGATCGCGTCCAAGATGCCGCGCGTCAAAGATCAGGTCGAGCTCTATTCCGAAGCGCTGCGACTGGCCGGTGGCAAGCCCATCGTCTTTCGCTTGCTCGATATAGGCGGCGACAAGGTCGTGCCCTATATGCGCTCCCAGGCCGAAGAAAACCCGGCCATGGGCTGGCGTTCGCTTCGTCTCGCGCTGGACCGGCCTGCCCTGTTGCGCACCCAGGTGCGCGCATTGCTGCAGGCATCGGCCGGGTTGCCGCTTAAATTGCTTGTCCCCATGGTCACCGAGACCGTCGAATTTTTGAAGGTCAAGCGCTTCATCCTGCGCGAGGTCGAACGCCTGCCGCGCCTTGGCATTGCGCCACCGACGACGCTCGAGATCGGTGCAATGATCGAAGTGCCGTCATTGCTGTTCGAACTCGACCATTTGCTGCCAGAAACGGACTTCATATCGATCGGGTCCAACGACCTTATTCAGTTTCTGACCGCCGCAGATCGCGCCAATCCGCGCGTCGCCCGTAATTACGATGCCATTGGGCGGCCGCGTCTGCGCGCGCTCAAACTCATCGTCGATGCGGCAGCCAAGTTCGGCAAGCCCGTCACCATGTGCGGGGAATTGGCGGGACGACCGGTGGAAGCGCTGGCCTTGTTGTCCATCGGGATGACGCGTCTTTCGATGGGCGCATCTTCGATCGGTCCGATCAAGGAAATGGTCCTTGGGCTTGACCTTGCAGCGCTCAGGGCCGAAATGAACCACTATCTCGAAAATGGCGAGACGGACGGGTCGGCGCGCGAAGTGCTGACCGAGTTTGCCGAACGCCATTCGATCGCGGTTTAGCCGCCATCCTCCTCATTCGACCGGAATAGCGCCATGGCAGGATTGCCCACAGACAAGCTCGACGCCCTCGAACGCCGTTTCGATTCGATCGAACACGCCATGAGCGCGAGTCCCGATCCCGAAAAATATGTCGAGCTGTCCAAGGAATACGCCGAGCTCTCGCCGATGGTGGCCAAAGTGCGCGAATATCGCGCCGCCCTGGCCGATCTCGAGGGCGCTGAGGAACTTTACAAGTCCGGCGACAAGGAAATGGCCGAGCTTGCCTATGAGGAGATGGGCGAACTCAAGGAAAAGATCGAAGCCCTGTTCCAGGAAATCCGCATTCTGTTGCTGCCCAAGGATGCGGCGGACGAAAAAAGCGCAATCCTGGAAGTCCGCGCCGGCACCGGCGGCGACGAAGCGGCGCTTTTCGCCGGCGATCTGTTTCGCATGTATCAGCGCTACGCCCAGGATCAGGGCTGGAAAGTCGCCGTCATGGAAGCATCCGAGGGTGACGCCGGGGGCTATAAGGAAATCATCGCCAACGTCTCAGGGGCAGGGGTTTTCTCCAAGCTCAAATACGAATCGGGCGTGCACCGTGTTCAGCGCGTGCCCGATACCGAGGCTTCGGGCCGTATTCACACCTCCGCGGCGACCGTCGCCGTACTTCCCGAGGTCGAAGACATCGATATCGAAATCCGTCCCGAGGACATCCGCATCGACACCATGCGTGCTTCGGGCGCGGGCGGACAGCACGTCAACACGACCGATTCGGCGGTTCGCATCACCCACATTCCCACCGGCATTGTCGTAACGTCGGCGGAAAAATCGCAGCACCAGAACCGGGCCAACGCGATGAAGGTTTTGCGGGCCCGCCTGTTTGACGAACAGGATCAGAAGGCGTCCTCCGAACGCGCTGAAGCGCGAAAAACGCAGGTCGGATCGGGCGATCGCTCTGAACGCATTCGAACCTACAATTTCCCGCAAGGGCGTGTGACCGACCACCGGATCAACCTCACCCTATACAAGCTGCCCCAGATCATCACCGGCGAAGCCCTCGGCGATGTGATCGATGCGCTGATCACCGAAAATCAGGCTGCACAACTCGCCGCGATGGAGCAGGGCGCCTAGGGGCGGCCCGCCTCCCGATGACACAAACACTCGGTCAAGCATGGCGTACGCTTCGCGATCGGCTCGCTGCCTGTGGCATCGCGTCTGCTGCGCTCGATGCGCGCTTGCTCGTCCGGCACGTTCTCGATCTCGACGAAATGCAGTTGATCGCGCGTGAAGGCGATGGTTTTCCGCAGGAAAAACATGCCGCGCTTGAGGCCGTTGTGGTCCGGCGCGAGCAGGGGGAACCCCTCGCGCGCATCCTCGGCACGCAAGAATTTTACGGCCTTTCCTTCGGTCTCAATGCCGCGACATTGATCCCGCGGCCGGAAACCGAAATGCTCGTGGATCATGGGCTGGGGGCCCTGGCCCATGTGCCAACCCCCCGCATTCTTGATCTGGGCACAGGAACCGGCTGCATCGCGCTTTCGCTTCTCGCAAATAGTCCGAACGCGACCGCGCTGGGCATCGACCTTGCCCCCGAAGCCCTTGTTCAGGCCCGCGCCAACGCTACCGCTCTGGGCCTTTCCGATCGTTTCGAGGCCCGACAGGGCGATTGGTTTTCGTCGGTTGGTGATGCGAAATTCGACCTCATCGTGTCCAACCCGCCCTACATCGCCAGTGCGGTTATCAATACACTCGAGATCGGCGTTAGGGCGTATGATCCAATGGGCGCACTGGACGGGGGCGCCGACGGCGCCGAGCCCTATCGCATCATCGCAAACGACGCCCCAGGCTATCTCCGCCCCAACGGATTTCTCATCCTTGAAATCGGTTTCGATCAAGCCCACATCGTATCTGCGCTGCTTAAAGCGGCAGGATTTTCCGATATTGCCGTTTCCAGGGACCTTGCCGGCCATGACCGCATGGTTTCGGCTCGTGCGCACAAATGACACAGAAGCGTGCGAAATGGCCCCCGTCCAAGATTTTCCTTGGAATGGAAAGGATATGCGGTTAGGTTGGTCTTGCTGACGCGGTGCTTGTTCATCGCGGTGGCCTCCACCCTGACATCGGCGGCAGATCAAAGCCGGCAGCGGATGCGACCCGGTAAGGTCGACCCCAGCAGCGTTGAGGATCGGAGATCACACAGCCTTTTTGGGGAACCCAGAGAGAGCGATCGGCGCGGCGCGGGCCCTGAAACGGGCGTCGTGAGTGTCGTGCTTGTGTCCGCCGCCGAATTTCGCGGCGCGATGGCCCTGAGGAAGACAGCGCATACCTTCACGCAACGTGTTGAAGCGAGCAGATGAGACCAAATCAGCAAAACAATAAGCAGCGTTCGCGCGGCCGGAATAACAACAATAATAACAATAACAACAACCAGCGGCGTGGTGGCGGCGGCGGCAATCCTTTGTCGCGCAACTACGAGAGCAACGGCCCGGACGTGAAAATCCGCGGCAATGCTGCTCATATCGCTGAAAAATACACCCAGCTTTCGCGCGATGCCGCGTCGGTCGGCGACAATGTGATGGCGGAGAATTATCTCCAGCACGCGGAACATTATCTGCGCATCATCCTCGCTGCACAGGCCCAGTATCAGCCGCGCCAGGACCAGAGCGTCGACACCACGCCCGATGAGGACGAGGACGACAACAATGGAGCTGCGGCGAACGGCAATGAGTCGCAAGACCAGCAGTCCAACGACCGCCAGTCCGGTGACACCCAGCAGGAAGCCGCCGAGGGCGATGCCCAGCGCGAGCCCCGTCAGCGCCGCCAGCGGCGCCCACGCCGCGACCGCGAGGAGGGTGGCGAAACACCAGCCCCCGAAGCCAAACCCGCAGCCGCCGAGGCTTCAGCCGAGCCTATGCCCGCAGCAGCCACTGCCGAAGCCGGTGACGAGGAGGCTCCAAAGCGTGCCCGTCGTCCCCGCCGCCCACGCAAGGCCGAGGGTGAAGGCGATACGGTTGGCGAGTTGCCGGCATTTCTTACCGCCGGTCGCGAGGCCGCAGCCGAATAGGCTGAACCCCTGCGGAGCGAAAAATTTAAAGACCGGGCCCCGTGCCCGGTCTTTTTCTTTGTGCCCGTCGCACCCATATATCGCATTGATCAATATCAGTGCCGCTTGTGCCGGGCTGATCCAGAATAAAATCCAACGCTTCGGGCGTTGCCTCCGCGCCGGGATCGGGCGGCAGCGACGTGCCAGAACAGGAGAGTTGAAACGATGAATATCGAAAAATACACCGAACGCACGCGGGGCTTCATCCAGAGCGCGCAGCAGCTTGCGCTGTCGCGCGGCCATCAGCAGTTCTCCCCCCTGCATATTCTCAAAGTCCTCGTCGACGATACCGAAGGCATGGCCACCGGGCTGATCGATCGCGCTGGCGGCGACTCCAAGGCGGTACGCGCTGCCGTTGAAGCGGCGCTCAAAAAGCTCCCTTCGGTTTCGGGTGACAACGGTCAGGTCTATCTCAGCCGCGAACTCGCCCGCGTCTTCGACACCGCCGAATCGGCCGCTCAGAAAGCCGGTGACAGCTTCGTCGCCGTCGAGCGCCTGCTGCTGGCCATGGTGATCGAAAAAGACACCGATGCCGGCAAAATTCTTGCTGCCGCCGGCGTCACCGCCAATGGCCTCAACGCTGCCATCGAAGCCATCCGCAAGGGCCGCACCGCCGACAGCGCGTCGGCCGAAAACGCCTATGATGCCTTGAAAAAATACGCCCGTGACCTCACCGAGGATGCGCGCGAAGGCAAGCTCGATCCGGTCATCGGCCGCGACGAAGAAATCCGCCGGACCATCCAGGTCCTCTCGCGCCGCACCAAGAACAACCCCGTCCTCATCGGCGAACCCGGCGTCGGCAAGACAGCCATCGCCGAAGGTCTCGCCCTGCGCATCGTCAATGGCGACGTCCCCGAATCGCTGAAGAAAAAATCCCTCCTCGCCCTCGATATGGGCGCCCTGATCGCCGGCGCGAAATATCGCGGCGAGTTCGAGGAGCGCCTCAAGGCCGTGCTCAACGAAGTGCAGTCCGCCGACGGCCAGATCATCCTGTTCATCGACGAGATGCACACGCTGGTCGGCGCCGGCAAGGCCGATGGCGCCATGGATGCGTCCAACCTCCTAAAGCCCGCCCTGGCGCGCGGCGAACTCCACTGCGTGGGCGCAACCACGCTCGACGAATACAAAAAGCACGTCGAAAAGGACGCAGCGCTGGCCCGTCGGTTCCAGCCGGTGTTCGTTTCCGAGCCCAGCGTCGAGGACACGATTTCGATCCTGCGCGGGCTGAAGGAAAAATACGAACTCCACCATGGCGTCCGCATTTCCGATTCGGCGCTGGTCTCTGCTGCGACCCTCTCGAATCGCTACATCACCGATCGCTTCCTCCCCGATAAGGCCATCGATCTGATGGACGAGGCCTCGGCGCGTCTGCGCATGGCCGTCGATAGCAAACCCGAAGCTCTCGACGAACTCGATCGCCGCATCATCCAATTGAAGATCGAGCGCGAGGCGCTGAAAAAGGAAGACGACGACGCGTCCAAAACCCGTCTCGCCCGCCTCGAAGCCGAGCTGGCCGGCCTCGAGGAAGAATCAGACGCGCTCACCCAGCGCTGGCTGTCCGAAAAGGAACGCCTCGCCGGCGGCACCAAGCTCAAGGAACAGCTCGACGCAGCGCGCACCGAGCTTGAACTGGCCCAGCGCCGGGGCGATCTCGCGCGGGCTGGTGAGTTGGCCTATGGCGTCATCCCCGATCTCGAACGCCGGTTGGCCGAAGCCGAAGCCCATGAGGCCCAGCCCGGCTCCGATATGGTCGAAGAGGTGGTGACCCCCAACCACATTGCCCAGATCGTCTCGCGCTGGACGGGCGTTCCCGTCGACAAGATGCTCGAAGGCGAGCGCGACAAGCTGTTGCGCATGGAAGACGAAATCGCCAAGCGCGTCATCGGCCAGGCCGAAGCCGTCGAGGCGGTGTCGCGTGCCGTCCGCCGGTCGCGGGCCGGCCTGCAGGATCCAAACCGCCCCATCGGCTCGTTCATGTTCCTCGGCCCAACCGGCGTCGGCAAGACCGAGTTGACCAAGGCTCTGGCGCAGTTCCTCTTTGACGACGAGACGGCAATGGTGCGGCTCGATATGTCCGAGTTCATGGAAAAGCACGCCGTCGCGCGTCTCATCGGCGCACCTCCGGGCTATGTCGGCTATGACGAAGGCGGGGTGCTCACCGAGGCGGTGCGGCGCCGGCCCTACCAGGTGATCCTGTTTGACGAAATCGAAAAGGCCCATCCGGACGTCTTTAACGTGCTCCTGCAGGTGCTCGACGATGGACGGCTGACCGATGGTCAGGGCAACACAGTCGATTTCCGCAACACGCTGATCATCATGACCTCCAATCTGGGCTCGGAATATCTCGCCGCCCAGCCCGATGGCGAATCGGTGGAATTGGTGCGCGGCAAGGTGCTCGACGCGGTCAAATCGGCCTTCCGGCCGGAGTTCATCAACCGCATCGACGAAATCCTGCTCTTCCACCGGCTCGAACGCAGCCAGATGGGCGCTATCGTCGATATTCAGCTCAAGCGCCTGCAAAAGCTGCTCGACACCCGCGAGATCACCATCGAGGTCACCGACGCCGCCCGCGATTGGCTGGCCAATGAAGGCTACGACCCCGCCTACGGCGCCCGCCCCCTAAAGCGCGTCATCCAGCGCGCCCTTCAGGACGAACTGGCCGAAAAACTCCTGGCCGGCGACATCCTGGATGGCAGCACGGTCAGGGTCGATGCCGGCGACGGCGGACTGCTGATCCTGCCGGTCATCGAGGGCGAAGTCGTGGAGCATGCGGCAGAATAGTCGATCGATAGCGATGAATGCAAAAGGCCCCGGAAACGGGGCCTTTTTGATTCTCAGTGGCATACCAAGCGTAATGGATGTCGGAATGTGGAGAGACAAACCGCCTCCGTGGTATTTGCTGGTGGACAGTTGGCGTTCAGCAGGCGACGCCAGAAGGGATTTGTCACGATCTTGTCCCATTATCGGGGCCCTTTCCTGTGGGCTTCAAGCGGGCGCCAGGATGCAGGTTGGGAACTCGATATCGCATGGCCGTCCCACTTTTTTCGAGACGTTTTGAAACACTACATTTACTCCCGAAATGCAAAGGTGAACGCTGGCAGGGGACGAGCTGTTTCGGGAAATTGGTCGATGCACGAATTGTTTCGAAAGAGGGCTTTTGAGGCTGACCTGACCGTATCGGAACGTGATGAGCCGACACCGCTCGACCTTTATGAGCAAGCGGCATCAATCATCCCGATTGGCGCTTTTGAGTGCAATCTGGCCAATGATCGGCTGAGTTGGACCGGGGGGCTGTTCGACATGTTTGGCTTGCCGACCGATCGCGTAGTCGAACGCCAGCTTACAGTCGAAATGTACTCTGAGGAGTCGCGTGAACTGCTCACATACAAGCGATCGCGCGCCATCGACGCGCGCGGTGGCTTCTCGCTGGATGCCAACATCGTTCGCGCCGACGGCTCGGAGCGCTGGATACGGATCAACGCGGCAGTGCGCAGTTCCAATGGGCGCGCCGAAACGCTTTACGGAATGAAACAAGACATCACTGACGATCATGCGCGCTGGGAGATGCTCAAGGTCCAGGCTGAATGCGATCCGCTCACGGGTGTCGCCAACCGGGTGCGGTTCCAGCGCTTTCTGGATGGGTCCAGTGATGATCCTCTGCTTGACAATATCGGCGCGCTGATTTTGCTCGACTTGGATGGTTTCAAGCAGCTTAACGACCGTTGGGGTCACGCGGCAGGGGATAAGTGCCTGATGGTTTTTGGGAAACGTCTGCGAGAAGCGTTTCCGCAGGCGCGTCTGATTTCCCGGATCGGCGGCGACGAATTTGCGATATTGCTTCCATGGACTGGTTCGCGCAGGACGATGGAGAGGTCGGTGTTGGGGCAAGTGGAATATCTCAGCGGCCCTGCGCCATGGAATGGCGATCTGCTTCCGGTCAGCGCGTCCGTCGGCCTCGCCTTTGCCGAGGAGGCTGACACCGACCCGCAAGAATTGTTCATCGCGGCTGATCGGGTGCTCTATGACGCCAAAAAGAGAACTTCGTCTGGGCTCGCTCGCGCCTGACGCTGGCTGGTGCGAGCCGAGCGTGCTGCCTCCAGACAAACAATTTCAAGAACGCCGCAGATCTCGGCTGGCATTGTCCTCGATCAGGTAGTTTGACCAGAACCTCCACAAATGCGGGAAATGATCCCTCATTTTACAATCTCGCGCTCGATCAATGCCGCCGGTCCAGCCTCCATCGCCGGATGGGTGGCATGTGTACGAGGTGCAGTCGGGAATCGTGGAAATGGAGCAAAGGAAAAGGCCGCAGCGTTCGCTACGGCCCTTCGGTTCACTCAGCAACGCTGATTACGAGCGCTGGTAGTCGATGCTCGAACAGAAGATCGCGGCCTGGCAGCCGGTGATCTTGATGGTGTCCGGGCCGGTCTGCTCGACCGTCGCTGTGGCGTTACCGCCATTGAGCGCAATTGCGCCTTCCCACTTGTTCGGGCCGACCAGATTACCCTGAACGACTTCCTGGCCGACGAAGGCAAGGTTTTCCTCGGTGCGCGAATCGCCCTGAATATCGTTGAGCGTTCCGCAAAGCTGGGTGCCGTCACCGCACAATTCAAACGTGAAGCTCGTGCCCCACTGGTCAACCCATGTCCCATTGGGGTTGAGATCCTGGCCAAAGGCCGGAACGACAAGCGCGGCAGCAAGAGCGGCGGCGGCTACAAAGGATTTCATCATGTCTTTGCTCCAAATCACGCGCACACCTCTTGGCGTGCGGGCGGTTGATTTTGATTTTGCCCCGCGCTTCCAAACGCGCGCCCCGGGGAATGGTTGCCCAAAATCCGCCGAAGCAGGCCGGAAGCCCGCCGTTTGAGATTACAGCCGGCGACATATGGCAGCCTTGTGGTCAAACACCAACCGTAAGCCCACCGACGCTTCACAAAGCTGTCAACCAGGCATCCGCACGACATCGAAAAGCCTGTCACCGCGGCATATCACGCCGCCTACGCTCGGTTTTCAAAAACTTATCCCCGTGTGCCTAAATCGCTCCCATACTTGCTCTCACGGCCGCACCGCAGACGAGGATGCATACGAGCTTCCGGTGAGGGCAGAGTTGGAGAAGAAGGAGCGTGGGACCGAGCCTAGGTCTCATCGGCCTTCAGGCGCTCCGACAATGTTCGCCAGGCCGGTTCGGGTCCGATGGGGTCGCCCAGCGGAGGCAGAAACGTTTTCAGAGCCGGTCATGGAAACACCCGTGACGCACCGGGGAAACCCGGCAGGGATTGAACCTAGCTTTCCAGAAAACGAACGCGCCAAAAAACCGAGCGCATGGGGCGATGGAGGCTTCATATACTACTACCTATACGGAGCGTTCATCGCCCCATGCCGTCTTCCCATCAAATCCCGAGGCGATAGCGCCGTCGGGCGCTTCGGCGCGTCCCATTTCCCGTTGACATTGAAATAGACCGGTGAGAACATATAAAGAACAAATATACGGGAGGCCTTGATGACCCTGCGCATCGACTATGTGGAATTTGAAAGCGAAGCGCTTGGCGAAAGCCGCGCCTTTTTCCAGTCGGCGTTCGGCTGGCGCTTCACCGACTACGGTCCGGACTATCTCGGCATCGAGGATGCCGGTGTGGATGGGGGTATCTCTCGTGCCGAGGGCGCGCGCAAACCGCCTCTCGTTATCCTCTACACCGACGATATTGACGCCGCCGAATCCTCGGTGCGCGGGGCAGGGGGCGTGATCACCCGCGAGCAGTTCGATTTTCCCGGTGGGCGGCGATTTCATTTTCGCGAGCCTGGCGGAAACGAACTT
>NZ_FNCS01000044.1 GCF_900100665.1 Pelagibacterium luteolum | reverse complement strand
AGCTGTTCACCCCCTGGCAGCCCCAGAACACAAAACCCCATAGCCAAAGCGTGCCGACCGCGGGTTCCTGCATGAGGGGCTTTCGTACGCCTGCCGGCACCCGAAAACCTTCACCCTATCCGGCCGTTCGACTGCCGCTTGCGGCGTCCCGAAAGCCGACATTGCTCACGGCCTAGCCAAGCGCAAGCCGATTACTCCGGCGAATATGTTCGAACCCCACCCGGTCCGCCACTTTGGTAAAAATCGGGAACGCCGATTCTCGCCGACTTCCCTCCTTTGGTGGCTACCGGCTTCCTCAACAGGGTATTATTGCTGCCCTTGATGTAGATCGCGTCGTCCGCGATCTCGACGTGTTGGTCGAAGGCGCTGACATGTTCCCGCCGATAGCCGCCCTTTCAAAGCCGGAGGCGAGTGCGAGCTTCGCTTGCCAGCTCCGGCACGGCCGCTTTGGCGTGACTCTAAATTCAAACAGCAAAGCGCCCGATGGGTTGCACCGGGCACTTCTTTCTCAAGTCACCTCGAGATTACTTGGTAGCGAGGATTTCGAAATTGTGGGCGTTTGCCACCACACCGTCGTCCCATCCACCTGAGATCAATTCTGAAGCCTTTTCATTCAGGAGTCCGGCGACTTGTCCGGCAAAGTGCGCTTCGCGGCCAGAGTTGTCGGCAAAGATGTCGAAGATGGCGAAGTTGGTCTCGTCAATCTGCAGCGCCGCCCAGAACAATGTCTTGGGTTCAGTTTCTGCGACGATGGGGCCGGCGGCGGTCAGCAAGGCTGCCAATTCGGGGCCTTTACCTGGAGCAGCTTCGAGCTTGATGTAAGTTGCGGTTGTTGCCGTGGAGAGATCAACCGGCGCCTTGACCGACAGGACATCGGAGTTGTTGATATTCGCGACAACACCGTCGTCCCATCCGCCGTCGACCAGTGCGTCGGCGTTTTGGTTCAAAGCCGCAGCAACCGCTCCTGAGAAGTGAGCGTCGCGTGCTTCTTCGTCTGCGAAGATGTCAAAGATTGCGAGCGTGTCATCGGCTTGCAGAGCAAACCAAAGGACGGTGCCCGGCTCTGTGTCCCGCACGATCGCTGCGGCACCAGCCAGAAACTCCGCGAAAGCTCCGGTCTGGCCTTCGGCGGCCGGCATGGCGATGTAGCTGGCTGTATGATTTACCATTGGGTTGTCCTGTGCAGTTGCAGAAGTTGTGATCAGCGCCAGTGCGGCGACTGTTTGAAGGATTTGCGTTTTCATGGTCGTCTCCTGATTTGAAGTGCTTCATGTTTGGTTTTGATGCACTCTTGTCCCATGCCGAATGCGCCCGAACCCAATTCCGAAGTTCTATTCTTTGATAGACATGGACTATTGAAGTTGGTTTGATGGCGTGGCTGGAGATGTAACGGAGAATGCGGCGATGGAAATGAACCAGATCAGGTATTTTCTCGCTGTCTGCGAGCACCGAAACTTCACCCACGCAGCCAGCGCCTCCAATGTCTCCCAGCCTTCCTTGACGACTGCGATCAAGAAACTTGAAGACGAGCTTGGAGGTGACCTGTTTGTCAGGGACCGAGCGGGATGCAGGCTGACTCCGCTGGGAAGACTCATGCAGCCAAGATTGCAGAAGGCTCATGATGAGACGAGACAGGCGAAGGCGGAGGCGGTCCGTCATGTGCGCTTGGAGCGGGTTCCAATCTCTGTTGGTGTCGGCGAAACGATTGGCCACAACAGGATTTCGGCAGCTATGGAGCGTACTCGTACGCGATTGCCGCAAGCCGAAATCGAATTGATCGTTGCGTCAACCTCCGAGCTTCTTGCCGGGTTACGAGATGGTGAATTTGACGTTGTAGTCACCGCAGAGAAGGTCAGTGAAGACCTCTATCGCATAGACCATCTCTATGAAGAGGACTACAAGGTCGTGGTGTCAAAGTCGCATCCGTTGTCTGAACTAAATGCGATCTCTCTTTCGACGCTGGCTAAGACTGACATGCTGGACCGACTAAATTGCGAAATGCGGGATACTTTGCATGGAACCTGCGCGGATCATGGTCATGAACTCTACGCGGCCTATCGGTCAAATCGCGTGGATTGGTTGGTTGAACTGGCGCGACAAGGGTCAGGTGCGGTGATCCTGCCAGCCACCGCTATTCCTTCGGACATGGGCTTGGTGTCGAAACCCATCGATGGTCTTGAATTATCAAGAACTGTTTTGGCTCTTCGATATCGGCACCAAACGACGAGACCAGAGACAAATGATCTGATCCGTGAGATGACGCGCACGCTGGCGTAGTGAGGTCGGTAATCGACATTCGCCCATCGTGCAGCATTCGTCACTTTGGGCTCAGACCAGACTTTCGCGGCATCACGCTCGAACGTCCGTTCTACTTTTCTTCGAGATCTCGCCCGCAATCCGCCACTTAGCGCTGGAGAAATTGCGCCAGATTGCGGTGAAGGTCACAGCGAACCACACCCATCGTGTGCGGTGATAGTCGTCGGTGACGAGGCCGTACTCTTCAAGAAGCCACCGCGCCGCGTGAGGCGACCTTCGGCGCGGGTAACAGTGGGTGGGTTCTTTTCAATCTTGAAGAGCCGCTTGATTTCCCTGATGACCTCTTCAGCAGACGGCCCCGGCTTTGCCGTCGGGTGAAATGAATGAACGGCAGGTTTCGGGTGCCGAACGCGGCGCTCCGAACGGCGACAATGGTGAAGGTTTTCGGGTGCCGGCGAAGGGTGTTTCATTATGCACTCCATTGCTAAGTGTCTGTAAACATTGGAAGCGTGTTCGCGTCGACGGTGCGACACGGGCGACCTTTCCGGG